>JAFGRB010000279.1 GCA_016935365.1 Deltaproteobacteria bacterium | reverse complement strand
TCGACCTCGAAGGCCCTGGAGACGTTCTCCAAGAGCTGCCGCCTCCACTTGTGGACCATGTTGGCATGGACCTTGTACTTCCGCTCGATCGCCGCCAAGCGCATCGCCCGATCTTTGGCCTCGCTCATGAGCTGCAAGGTCCCAAGCAAGAATCAACGGCAGGCCACAAGGATTATCAGCAGCCCAATCCCCCAGGCCAGGGCTCCTGTATTTGAAGGCATCTTTGAAACAGGTTCCAGATGAAGGCACGCATCCCGCTGGACGAGAGCAGCCCGACAGCGAACGCACCCACGAGAAGGCTCCCGAGTATCCCGAACAGGGGTGAGAGGAGCGAGAGACTGACCCAGAGCATCGAGAGGAAGACAACTGACGGCCAGGTACGCCCACCTGAGCCCCCAGATGCTCCAGGGAGCCGTGGAGCAGGCCGGCCGCCACCTGGAGCCACCCAAGGACAGCGACGCTCTTGAGGACAGCGAGAACAAACCGCAGGCCGAGATCGTCCCCCTCGCCGAGGCGCAGGCCCGGGCCCGCCACCGGCTTCAGTCACAGGCCGCTAATGCGACTTGAAAGAACGAAGAGGCCGACACGAGATGCTTGACTTTCTGGAGCGGATAAACCGAGAATCGGGGCGTCACATCCCCGCATCCGGCTTCGATGCCGGGCGTGCATTTCATCCCCGGGGAGCTTCGCGGCTCCCCGCATTTGTTTTGGGGAATCCATGTGCACGAGACTGTTCATCGACTTCTGGAACTTCAGCCTCCAGTGGAGCGATCGGGCCGGCGGAGGCTTGTGCGATTGGAAGCGGGTGCCCGTGGTTCTCACCAGCGCCGCCTGTCGAGTGCCTCGCTCGGCGAGCTGACCTTGTCGGAGGCAAGCGTCTACGCCTCGTTCGAGCCTCGCCGCGAGGAGAAGCTGCGCAACTGGCTGGACAACTTCCTCGATCGCCAGCCGGGTGTCCGGGTGTTCACCGCGGAGCGGCACTGGAAGCAGCACGAGGTGCACTGCCGGAGCTGCGATCGGAACAACACCGTCTGCCAGCACTGCGGCGCTCCCCTGGGTCGGGCAGCCGAGAAGACCGTGGACGCCCGGATCGTCACCGACATGCTGAACCTGGCCTGGGAGGGCGCCTATGACCTGGCGCTGCTCGTCTCGAGCGACAAGGACTTCATCCCGGCGGTGGAGTGCCTGCAGGCCAAGAACTTCCGCGTGGTGAACGCGGCATGGAAGGGGCTCGGGCATGAGTTGGCGAAGGTCTGCTGGGCTTCGTTCGAGATCGATGAGCTGATCCCCTCTCTCTTGCGCTGAGCTGCTCGCTGCACGATCCTGGCACAGATCCGGCACAATGGATCTCGGTGATCGTGGAAAGCCCTGTCCCTGGCCGGCTTGCGGGCGGGGAGCGGCGGTCTTGAAAACCGCAGCATCGCAAGGTGCCGGGGGTTCGAATCCCTCTCCCTCCGATCGCAGATCACCCGCAGGGCCTCGCCCCATGCGGTCTTGCGGGTTTTTGCACCGGACCGAGGCCCAAGCGGCAATGCGGCAGTGACGGGCTCTTGCGTGCGCTGGAGCGCCAGCTCCGGTTGACTCGATCCCTGGGATGTGAGATCCTTAGAAGTAGATTTCTTCTGGCAGGGGACCAGATAGAACGTATGAATAGGGCCTTCTTGCGTACCTGGGTGCGTCCCCATCCCCCCCGACACCTGGGAACCTTGAAGGCCCACCTTTTTTGACATGATTCTCGCCGAGAACAGCCACTTGGCGGGGCTTGACAGCGCAGGGGGTGGATGTTAGACAGGGTGCTCGTTTTTCTCGTTCCTTGACAGGTGAGCCTTGCCCGCCAAAGCAGGCGCGGACGCGGGTCGGGACGCGCGTTGGAGAGATGGCCGAGAGGCTGAAGGCGCTGGTTTGCTAAACCAGTGAACGGTTAACGCTGTTCCGAGGGTTCGAATCCCTCTCTCTCCGTACAAATACGCCCATAGCTCAGCTGGATAGAGCGTCGGACTACGAATCCGAAGGTCAGAGGTTCAAATCCTCTTGGGCGTGTGGCTTGGAAGCGGTCTGCGCAGACGACATGGACTCCCCGGATCGGAACTGGATGCGCATCGCCCTCGAGGAGGCGCGTGCAGCGCTCGACGAGGACGAGGTGCCGGTCGGGGCGGTCGTCGTCTGCGAGGGCCGCGAAGTGGGCCGGGGTCGCAACGCGAGAGAAGGCTCGCGGGATCCCACCGCCCATGCCGAGGTTCTGGCCCTGCGCGCGGCGGCCGCCGAGCTGGGCCGCTGGCGGCTCGCGGGATGCACGCTCTACGTCACGCTGGAGCCCTGCCCCATGTGCATGGGCGCCATGCTGGCCGCGCGCATCGACAGGCTGGTCTTCGGCTGTGCGGATCCCAAGTCCGGTGCCGCCGAGAGCCTGTACCGGCTGGGCGAAGATGCGCGGCTGAACCATCGCCTGGCCGTCAGCGGCGGGATCCTGGCCGACGAGGCAGCGGCGCTGCTCAAGACCTTCTTTCGTTCGCGCCGCGCCTGAGCCCGCCAAGGCGGGAAGGCTCGCTCTTTGACATCTGTTGCCGGCATACGTTGTCGCCGCCTGGAGCTGCGTTTCGGAGAGATGGCCGAGTGGTCGAAGGCGCCTGCCTCGAAAGCAGGTGTACTCTTACGGGTACCGGGGGTTCGAATCCCTCTCTCTCCGCTTACGAGGAGAGATGCCCGAGAGGCCGAAGGGGCACGATTGGAAATCGTGTGTCGGCTCGCCGACCGAGGGTTCGAATCCCTCTCTCTCCGTTTGCAGGAGGTC
The DNA here is from genome assembly GCA_016935365.1 of Deltaproteobacteria bacterium. Lineage (GTDB taxonomy): Bacteria > Myxococcota > B64-G9 > B64-G9 > B64-G9 > JAFGRB01. The sequence continues at coordinate 21,494 of JAFGRB010000279.1, read as the reverse complement.
CTCGCGCCCGCTCGCGCGCGGGGAGTGGCTTCGATTGGGCGACCGGGCCCTGCGCAACGGCGGGTTGCAAACCCCGTCAGGCCCGGAAGGGAGCAGCGGTCGCAACTCCGTCCGTGTGATGCAGGCTCGCCTGGTCGCCCTTTTTATTTGCTTCGCCGGCGCGAACGGCACGTGCCGGCGGGAGGCGGCATGTCCTACCTGGTCCTGGCACGCAAGTATCGCCCCGCGACCTTCGAGGAGGTCGTCGGTCAGGAGGGTGTGGTCCGCACCCTGAAGAACGCCATCGCGATGGAGCGGGTGGCTCACGCCTACCTCTTCACCGGCGCCCGCGGCGTGGGCAAGACCACGGTGGCCCGCCTGCTGGCCAAGGCGCTCAACTGCGAGCAGGGCCCGACCGCCACCCCCGACAACACGTGCAGCTCGTGCGTCGAGATCGCCCGGGGCATTTCCCCGGACGTGTTCGAGATCGATGGCGCGTCGAACACGGGCGTGGACGATGTCCGCCAGCTGAGAGACAACGCCCAGTACATGCCGGCCCGCAGCCGCTTCAAGATCTACATCATCGACGAGGTCCACATGCTGTCGACCAGCGCCTTCAATGCGCTGCTGAAGACGCTGGAGGAGCCCCCCGCACACGTCAAGTTCGTCTTCGCGACCACCGAGCCGCACAAGATCCCGCTCACCGTGCTGTCGCGCTGCCAGCGCTTCGATTTCAAGCGCATCCCTTCGGCGCTCATCCAGGAGCACCTGGCCCGGGTGCTCTCGCAGGAAGGCATGCCGATCGACCCCGCCGGCCTGCAGATCATCGCCCGCCAGGCCGCGGGCAGCATCCGGGATGCGATGAGCCTGACCGATCAGGTGCTCGCCTTCGGAGGGGAGCAGATCGGCGTGCGGGAGGTCCGCGACGCGCTCGGGCTGGCAGATGCGGCGGTGTACGGGACGCTGGTCGACGCCGTGATCGAAAAACGGGCCGACGAGCTGCTGCAGACGGTCGAGTGCTTGTTCGACGAGGGGCACGATCTGCGAAAGTTCCTCGACGGTCTGCTGTGGCATGTCCACCGGCTGATGATCTTCTCGTCGGTCAAGGCACCAGAAGAGCTCATCGCCGACCTGATGCCGGAGGAGATCGAGCGCCTGGCCGCCCAATCCGGCAAGGCCGACAGCCTGCGCTGGCAACAGGTCTTCGACGTGCTGGCCCGGGCAGCCGAGGAGCTGGCGCGCAGCCCCTTCCCCCGCCTGGTGCTGGAGGCCGCCCTGCTCAGGCTGTCCGTCATCGAGCCGGCGGTGTCGATCGACGAACTGCTGGCGCGGGTCGAATCCCTGGCCGGCCGGCTGGGCGGAGGCGCACCCGCCGCCATGCCCGGCGGATCGTCCCTTGCGCCCAGCCCCTCTCGGGGCCGCGCGGGGTCCGATCCGGGACGCGATGCGGCGCCGGCGTCGACCCAGCCCGCGCCCGGTGTGCCGGATCGCCGCCCCGGCGAGCCGCAGTGGGAGAAGCTGGTCGAGATGGTCGGCCGCCATCGGCCCTCGCTGGGCTCCTTTCTCTCCCACGCCTGCCCGCGCGAGATCTCGCCCGGCAGGGTGTCGTTCGCCTTCGAGCGGAACTCCTTCTTCGCCGATCAGGTCCGCTCCCAGCGCAACCTGCGCGAGCTGGAGCGGCTGTTCTCGGACTACTTCCAGACCCGCACCGAGGTGCATATCGAGGATCTCGAGGAGCGCGACGCACCGAGCCTGGCGCAGTCCCAGCGCGAGGAGGAGCAGAAAGCAGAGCAGGCGGCACGGCGCCAGGCCCTCGATCATCCCATGGTCAAGGAGGCCATCCGGGTCTTCGGGGCCGAGGTGGCGACCGTGCGCACCGACCGGGGAGATCGCCGATGAACCTGCCCGGCTTGCAGGAGATGCTGCGCCAGGCGCAGCAGCTGCAGCAGAGGCTGGGGCAGCTCAAGAGCGATCTGGCCCAGCGGACGGTTTCCACCTCGACGGGCGGTGGCATGGTCGAGGTCACGGCCGACGGCACCGGCCGGATCGTGCGGATCGAGATCGAGCCCGAGATCCTGGTTGCATCCGACCGGGAAATGCTCCAGGACCTGCTGGTCGCAGGCGTGAACTCAGCCCGGGAGGCTGCCCAACGCATGGCGCGCGAGGCGATCCAGGAGATCGCGGGCGGCTTGCCCATCGCCGGGATGGACAACTTGCTGGGCTCCTTCTAGCAAGGCGCCGCACACCGCCCGGCGGTCGCCTCCGAGAACCGGCTGGATTGGAAGATTGGTGGACGGCGATCGCGATATCGGCCGCAGCGGCATCATGGAGCGCCTGAGCCGCTTGCTCCAGCAGTTGCCGGGCGTGGGTCCCAAGACCGCATCCCGGCTCATGCTGGCCATCCTCTCCGCTCCGGCCGAGTACGGCCGGGCGCTCTCGAAGACCGTGGCCGATCTGGTCGACAAGGTCCACCCCTGCGAGATCTGCGGCATGCTCTCGGAGCGCAAGCGCTGCACGATCTGTACGGACCCGCGGCGGGACAGCTCGCTCATCTGCGTGGTCGAGCGGGTTCCCGACCTGCTGGCCATCGAGGCGAGCCACGAGTACCGGGGCCTCTACCATGTGCTGCACGGCGTGCTCAACCCGCTCGAGGGCGCCGGGCCCGAGCAGCTCCGCATCGATACGCTCGTCGAGCGGCTCGGCGCGGGCGTGCGCGAGGTCATCCTGGCCACCAGCAGCAGCGTCGAGGGTGAGGCCACCGCCCTGTACCTCAAGAAGCGCATCGCTCCGCTCGGAATCACGGTCAGCAGGCTGGCTGCGGGCATCCCCGTCGGCGGAGAGCTGGAGTACACCGACAGCAGCACCATCGGCAGGGCGCTGGCGGGCCGCAAGGAGATCTGAGCATGCGCGAGGGCCTGCATCCCGTCGTCGCCGAAGTCCTGGCCCACCAGCTGCGGTCCCTGCGCTGGATCTATGGGATCATGGCGGCGCTGCTGGCCGCGATCGTGCTGGTCGCCGTGCTGATCGGCCCCCCGATGGGCGCGGAGCACGGCCGGCGGTGGTGGATCGAGGCCGGCCTGGCCGCGCTGGCAGCTTGCTTGCTGGCCGTCGTCCTGCCCCTTTCCCGCCGCCGGCTGCTGCGGCCCGAGCGGGTCCTGCGCGCCGGGCGGCAGCAGCTGACGGGCTGGGGCTTGCCGGAAGACATCGATCTCCGCCTGGGCCGTCAGGCGGTCTACTTGACCCGCTACTCGGCGGGTTGCGTGCTCAGCTGGGGCCTGGCAGCCGCGGTGGCGCTCTACGGTCTGGTCGCCTTGATGCTGGGCACCTCCATGTACTTCGCCGGTGCCTACTTCGCCGCGGCCACCTTCGTGCTGGTGCTGCTGCCCCCCGAGCGGAGACGGCTCGATGCGGCCATGCTCTCGATAGCCCGGGCCGATCTCACGTCCGATCTTCGATGAAGCGACCGAGGGTGGAAGACTCCTCGGCGTTCAAGGTCAAGAAGCTCACCCCCATGCCGGTGGGCGAGAGGGGATCGCTGGCGCCCTCGGGCTGGTTGACCCAGTTGACCAGCGTCTCGACCTCGATCGGTGTGCCGATATCGGGCAGGACGAAGCGCAGCTGGAGCCGCGCGCCTTCCGGCGGTGGCGCAGCGCACTGGATGAAGGCCCCCTCGCGGCTGAGGTTGTATATCTCGGCCTCGTGAAGCGTCCCGCCGTGCTCGAAGCTCACCGGAAAGCCGCCGAAGATTCGCGTGTAGCGACGCAGCTCGCGGATCTTCGGAAAGAGCAGGCGGTTGACCGAGAACACGAGCTCCATCACGGGCGCTTGCCGGGAAAGCACGACGCTGCAGCCCAGCGACTCCAGGCGCTCGCGCGAGTGAGACGAGAGGCTGAGCGCGGTGACGGCCAGGACGGGGGGCTTGCCTGGACCGGAGAGGTCGAGACCGCCCAGGCCCTCGGTGATCTGTTGATAGCTGTCGCCGAAGACCGCCAGGTGGAGGAAGATCAGATCGGCCTTGTAAGGCCCGGCGAGCCTGGAAGCGATCTTCTCCGCGTCGTGGTGCCCATCGACCCGGTAGCCGAGCTTCTGCATCAACGGGATGACGACCTTGCGAGACCGCTCCTCGGGATCGAAGACCGCCACCAGCTTCATGTCCTGCTTCATGTGCTCTCCCGTGGCAGCCGCTTTTCCAGCAAGCGGATCTCTCCCTGGGCGATCCGGTTCTGTCGATTGCATTCCAGCGCGGACTGGAACTCCTTCACGGCGCGCCTGAAATCACCATTGCGCTTGGAGATGTAGCCCAGGTAGACCCAGGCGCGATCATTGCGCGGGTTCACGGCCAGGGTCTTGTTGAACGCGTCGCGGACGCTTTCGGGCAGCGGCTGCTCGGCCGGGGTCTCGTCCATCGCCTCCAGGTAGGCCAGCCGACCGAGCTGAAAGAAGTAGTCGGGCTCGAAAGAGTAGAGCCGGATGGCGGCCTGGAAGCGTTCGCGGGCCTCGTCGTAACGCTTTGCGCGCAGCGCCATCTGCCCCTTGTGCGCCTCGGCGTCCGCCAGGATTCGCGCCGGCGGCTCGCGCTTGTCGGACGGCTCGTGCGTGCGGAGGAAATCGACATAGGCCTCGCGGCTCTGGGGCTCGGAGAGCTCCCGCAAGGCCAGCGTGGCGTGATCCAGAAGCCGCTGGGCCAGCTCTCGCTCCTTTTCGGTCGCGTAGCGGCGATCGATCTGGTCGAGACCGAACTTGGACACGATCTGGTCATAGGCGGCGCGGATCTCGTGGGCCCGGGCATTGCGGCTCACGCCCAGCAGGGAGAAGTGGTCTTCGCGGGGCAGGCCCAGGATCGCGCGCGCCAGCGCCGGATCGATCACGCCGGCGCTGATGGATGCCAAGGTAGGAGGATTGTAGTCTTCCTCCTCGACCGTGTCGGCCGGCGCCTCGGGCGGCGGCGCGACCTCCAGGGGTGCCTGCGGCTGTACGAGCAGCTCGGGCGCCACCAGGTCGTCCGAGCTGGGCAGGCTGATCCCGCTGGCGATCACCCGCCCCAGGGCGTGCATGGTGTACAGGACGCAGAGCAGCTTCTGCAGATCCACCGATGGGCTCATCAGCTTGCACAGGGCCAGGCCGGTGCCGATCTTGCGGAGCAGCTTCATCTCCCAGGGGCCCAGCTGGAGGTCCGGACCTCGCCGAGAGACGAAGATTGTCTCCTCGTCGACCGGGAACTCGGTGAGCAGCCGATCGAGACCGTAGTGGGTTCCGATACCCGTGAGGATCACCTCGGAGATCCGCGGCTTGATGATGATCATCTGAGGCGGCACCGACCCCTGCTCGATATCGAAGCCGAACTCCGGCATGTTGAAGCAGGCCGTGAGCTTGAGATAGGTCTGATACTCCAAGGCGTTGAAGACGTCCTGGGGGGTCAGGGCGCCGATGGAGATGAGGATCTCGCCGGCGGGCCGGTGGGTCTGGACCATGATGTCCAGCATGCGGGCATACTGCTCCTCGTCGATGCGTTTCTCGTCGAGCAGGATGCGCCCCAGGGTCTCCTCCTGCAGCTGGGAGCGGACATGGACCGGATTGCCGTGGTGAAAGAGGATGCTTCGCTTCACCCCGCCCTCCATCAGGTGCAGGGTGCCCGAGAAGGAGCCCTGCCACAGGTAGCTGAGGAGGTAGGGAAGGTGGATCTTCTGCTCCGAGCTCCGCATCCTGCTCGCAGCCTAGCAGAGTTGTTCCGCGAGCGTCAATGCGCGCGCTTGACAAGGCGCTGGCGATGGGGTATCGATTTTGGGTCGAAAATTGCGCGAATTCAAGCCTGTAGCAGGTGATTCGATGATCGAGGTCCGGGAGCTCGAAAAGCGCTACCACAAGCTGGTGGCCGTGGCCGGCATCAGCTTCAAGGTCGACCGGGGCGAGGTGCTCGGCTTTCTCGGGCCCAACGGGGCGGGCAAGACGACCACGATGCGCATCCTGACCGGCGCCCTGCCGGCCACGAGCGGCAGGGTCGAGGTGGCGGGCTTCAATGTCTTCGACCGGCCCCTGGAGGTCAAACGGCGGGTCGGCTACCTTCCCGAGACACCGCCGCTGTACAACGATCTCGACACGCTCGGCTATCTGCGCTTCGCGGGCCGGATCAAGGGCCTGCGGGGCAGGCGGCTGCGCGCGGCGCTGCAGCGCAGCATCGATGCCTGCGGCATCGGGGAGGTCACCGGCCGCCTGCTCGGCAATCTCTCGAAGGGCTTCCGCCAGCGCGTCGGCCTGGCCCAGGCATTGCTGGGAGAGCCCGAGGTGCTCGTGCTCGACGAGCCGACCATCGGCCTGGATCCGAACCAGATCCAGGAGATCCGGAGACTGATCCACGAGCTGGCCGCCGATCGCACCGTGGTCCTGTCCACGCACATCCTGCCCGAGGTGGTCCAGATCTGCAGCCGGGTGGTCATCATTCACCGGGGGCGCATCGTGGCCGATGACTCGCTTCAGAACCTGACCTCGGACTCGCGCTCGCTCGAGCAGACGTTCCACGACCTGACGCAGCAGTAGGAGGCAGGCGGATGCGAAACGCAATCGCCATCTTTCTCAAAGAGGTCCGGATCTACTTCACCACGCCGGTGGCCTACGTCGCCTTCACGGTCTTCACGATCGTGTCCAGCTTCCTCTTTCTGCGCCTGCTGGGCTCCTTCCAGCGCAATGTCCTGCTCCACACCCAGCGAAATCCGGGCCTGCTCAAGTACATGAACTTCACCGATCAGGTCCTCGGCCCGCTGATCCACAACATCGCCGTCGTGCTGGTCTTCATCGTCCCCTTCATCAGCATGCGCCTGATCGCCGAGGAGCGCCGGAGCGGCTCCTACGAGCTGCTGATGTCCAACCCGGTCACGCCGGCCCAGATCACGTTTGGCAAGTACCTGTCCGCCTTGTTGGTCCTGGCGACCATGATGCTGCTGGTGCTCGTCTATCCGCTGCTGGTCAGCGCCTATGCGGAGGTGGGCCACGTGGCGTGGGAGACCGTGCTCAGCGGCCTGCTGGGGCTCTTTCTGATGGGAGCGGCGTTCGTCGCCATCGGTCTGTTCTTCTCGGCCGTGACCCGCTCCCAGATCGTGGCCGCCGCGCTCACCTTCTGCACCCTGCTCATGCTCTGGATGGTCGGCTGGGCAGCGGTCGACAACACCGGCCTGACGAGAGAGGTGCTCAACGGCTTGAGCGCCATCGAGCACATCCGCAACTTCACGGTCGGCAGGCTCGATCTCCGAGATCTGGTCTACTATGCGTCGTGGATGGTCTTCGGGCTCTTTCTTACGCACCGAGCGCTGGAAGCCCAGCGCTGGCGATAGGTGAGGTGGGCCGTGTCGAGCTTGGGTCGAGTCCTGGGTGTCTGCGGCCTCGTGGCGCTGCTGTCCGTTCCCCTGACTCTCTTCGTCTGGGACTGGCAATTCTCCTGGGTCGCCTGGGCCAAGATCGCCTTCGGCCTCATCGCCATCCTGTTCTACCTGGTGACGAACCGGCGCGGCGTACGCGAGACGTTCCAGGGCCGGTCCGTTTTCTACGGCCTGCTCAACGCTCTGCTCATCGGCCTGATGCTCTTTGCCGTGGCGGTAACGAACTACATCGTCCAGGCGCACCCCGGCTTTGTCGATCTGACCAGCGATCGGATCCACTCCTTGGCGGTGCAGACTCTGGAAGTACTCGACCGGCTGGAGGAGCCGGTCGAGGTCCAGGCTTTCTACGGAGGGCGTGAGCCCGAGTACGAGATGGTTCGCGACTACCTGGATCGCTTCCGCGCGCACAACGAGCTCTTCCGCTTCGAGCTCTTCGACCCGATCGAGCGCCTGGACATGGTGGAGAAGCACAAGATCAAGATGAGCGGCCCGCGCATTTTGCTGCGCTACCGGGACAGGGAGGAGCGCATCCGAACGGCCGATCCCAGCGCCAGCGGCCTGGAGGAATCGCTGACGGCAGCTCTGCTCCGCTTGACCGGCCCCGGGGAGGCGGATGCGATCTGCTTCACCACGGGGCACGGGGAAAAAGCGCTGTCCGGTCCGGACCGCCAGCGCACGCTGGAGCTCTTCGCGCGGGACTTGCAGGCGGAGGGATACAGGACCGATGCCATCGCGCTGCTGGATCTGCCCGAGGTGCCAGAGTCCTGCAAGGCGGTCGTGGTGGCGGGGCCCGAGCGCGATCTGTCCCCCGAGGAGATCGACAGCCTGGCCGGCTTTCTCGAGAACGGCGGTCGGATGATGGTCCTCGCCGGGGCTGCCGACTCCTCGTCGCTGACCTCCCTGCTGGCCAGCAGCGGCATCGTCCTCGGGCGCGACACGGTGATCCAGGCCGGCGGTCGCTCTCCTCTCTATGCGGTCAGCGATCCGGCCCGCTACCCCCGGCAGCACCCGATCTTCTCGCGCTTCCTCCAGCGCAAGCGCGTCCCTGCCCGGCAGCTCCAGGCGGTCTTCCCGATGGCCCGATCGGTCCGCGCCGCAGAGGGCGCTCGTCCGGCGACCGCCGAGCTGGCCGCCACCCACGAGAGGGCCTGGGCCGAGCGCGATCCCTTGGGCGAGGACGGCCGGGTGGCTTTCGATCCCGAGCGCGACAGCAAGGGCCCGATTCCGCTGGCGGTCGTGACCTCGCTGGGTGACGGTGACGAGGCCGGACGCCTGGCGGTCTTCGGCTCCTCCCTCTTCGCGGTCGATCAGGCATATGGTCTGTACCCTTTCAACCGAGATCTGACCATGAACACCATGGCCTGGTTGCTCGAGCAGGAGAAGAGCATCACGATTCGGCCGCGGCTCAGGGCGGCCTCCCTGCTGCGGCTCGACGAGTCCGAGCTCAAATTCATCACCTTTTTCTCGTCGGATATCCTGCCGTTGCTCATCCTGGCCTTCGGCATCTCCATCTGGCAGATCCGCAAGTGGTCATGACTTATCGTTCCAGGATGCTCATCGTCTCGTCGATCGGACTGGCCGCGACAGCGGGCATCGGCCTGTATGCCTACTTCGGCGTGTATGTCCACGGCCGAGAGGAGCATCTGGCACAATCGATATCCCGGCTGGTGCTCGGCGATTTCGACAAGCAGCGGGTGGTGCGTATCGAGCTGGAGCGCAAGGACGAGCTTGCGGTGCTCGTGCGCGCGGGTGTGGACTCGCACCAGCTTCCGGCCTGGCGCATGGAGAAGCCCGTCGAGTCCGACGCCGACGGCCTGGAGATCAACAGCCTGCTCGGTGTCCTGGCCGGCCTGGAGTCCAGGCGCAGTCTGCCGGCTGCGGATCCCGGCAGCCTCGATCGTTACGGCCTCGCTCCGCCCAGGGTCCTGTGGCGCCTGCGCTTCGAAGACGGATCGGGCGCCGAGCTGCGCGTGGGCAAGGTCAACCCTTTCGATCGGAGCCTCTACCTTCAACCTGGCGCTGGGCGCGAGATCCTCGTGGCGGAAGGCTACCTCGATCGCGCGCTCGACAAGCGGGTCTTCGACCTGCGCCAGAAGCGCCTCCTCGTGGTCGAGCCAGCCCACGTGGACGAGCTCGTGCTCAAGAAGCGGTCGACCCGCATCGCGTTGCGCAGGCACGCTGTGGGCTGGCAGATCGTCGAGCCGGTCCAGGATCGCGCGGATGACGATAGAGTCCGGAGCATCCTGCAACTGCTCCGCAACCTGCAAGCGCTGCGCTTCATCGACCGACCCGCTTCTCTCGCCGGTTACGGGCTCGACTCCCCGGCGCTCGAGCTGCACGTGCGCACCGGGGAGAGCTGGCAGCGAGTCGCGCTGGCCGAGGGCTCACTCGAGGTGAATCGGGACAAGGCCTTTGCTCGCGTGCTCCCGGACGGAGCCACGATCGAGGTCCGCCGTCACGTCGTGGGATCTCTGGATCGCTCGCTCTTCGATCTTCAGGCCAAGGCACCGCTCGTCTTCGAGCGTTCCGCGGTCTACCGGATCAAGTCCACGACCAGAGACGGGCTGCTCGTGCTGGAGCGCTCGGATCCGCCCGAGGGCGCTGCCGGCGAGACGCCGAGCTGGTCGCTGGTGTCCCCCCGTCCGGCCGGGGCCAAGGCGTACCGGGTCCACGCTTTTCTGACCGCACTGGCGGGCTTGCGGGCCGTGCGTTTTTGCGGAGACAAGGGCACGGGCGAGCTATCCCGCTTCGGGCTGGCACCACCCGCACGCAGCATCTCGCTGTTCGACAAGAACGGCCAGAGCCTCGGCGAGCTGCGACTCGGGGGCCAGGAGACGGAGGGCGTCCATGCCGTCGGCAGCTCCAGGCCGCAGATCTGCCTGCTCCCGCTGGCTGCGATCCGCCGCCTGCCGCTCGATCCGGACTCCTTCCTGGACGAGCCGGCGGGGCCGCACCGCGTTCGCGAGAAGCCCTGAACGTGTGCGAAAGATCTTGATCCCGCCCGAGCCGATCTCTATACTCCGACCTCCGGCGATCTGGACTGGAGGAGCCCCATGGCTCGCGTGACCGTGGAAGACTGCCTCGACAAGATACCCAATCGTTTCGCCCTCGTCATGCTCGCCACGAAGAGGACGCGCCAGCTGCTCGACGGCGCCATCCCGCTCGTCAAGGCCAAGAACAAGATGCCGATCATCTCGCTTCGCGAGATCGCCAGCGGCAAGGTCCGCTTCCAGGACATGGACGAGGACTGAGGCGCGTCACTTCTTGCGCCTGAGACCGAACAGGCTCCGCTTGCTGTCTTTCTCCTGACGGCTCTTGAACAGGCGCAGCTCCCGCGATGTCTCGTGGTCGTTGGGATTGGACTTGTAGGCCTTCTGGAGCATCCGGCCGTAGTTATCGTTGTCTCCGAGCTTCTGGTAGATCATCGACAGGAAGCGATAGGCGTAGAACCCGTCCGGGAAGGTCTGGCTGACTGCGAGCAGATCGGCTCTGGCGTTCTGGATCTTGGTCTCCTCGGGCTCCTCGCCGCGGAGGTAGTCGCACCAGATCCGATAGGCCGGGTAGTCGCCGTTTTTGGGATCGAGATCGGCCGCCCAGCGAAAGGCCTCGGCCGCCTTCATGTAGTCGCGCTTGCGGAAGTAGACGATGCCCTTCTGGTACTGGATCTTGGCTTCCTGGGGCCGGGGCTCCCGCTTGCCGGGCTCGGCCGGCGTGTGATCGTCGTGCTTGTACTTGGCTCGCGCATTGGGATCGACGAGGGTCTGGTAGGCCTCGTTGATCTTGGACAGGATGACGTCCATGCGGTGCTTGAGCTCCTCGTCACCCGAGTTCGCCACCCGGTCGGGATGGTATACTTTGGCGAGCGTGAGGAAGGAGCGCTTGAGGCGCTCGCTGTCCGCGTCCTTCTCCACCTCCAGCACACCCCAGAAGTCGGCCGCCTTGATCTGCTCGAACTTCTCGGTGATCTTGCCCCGCAGCTCGTCCGAGACCGTGCTCGTCTCGGCGCTCCGGGCGGCTGCGGGTGCACTCCCGGGGCTCTGGGCAGGTCTGGCTGCCGGCCGGGCCGGCGCGGCAGGCGCGCTGGCCTGGGCGGCTCTGGGGGCCTGGATGCCGGGCATCGGCTGGGCAAAGCTCGCCTCCTCCATCTCCAGCATATTGCAGAACTGGAGCGTCAGGAGCATCATCATGGCGGCCGTCGGGCCGGAGCGGGCCCCGCGGACGAACTCCTGGGGCAAACGGAACTCCTCGAGCAGCCTGGCGTCAGCCAGGTCATCGGACGGAAACTCGAAGAGCTCGCCGCGCTGCACGAACAGCCGCGAGACCTTGCAGGCCCGACCCACCAGCGGGGCCAGGCCCTTCTTGAGGTCTTCGGCGTTGTATGTGTTCTTGATCCCGTTGTAGATCAGGCCGTAGGGGTTGACCCGGATCGGATCCATGGGCGGGGGTAGCTCCTCGCCCTCGGCGAACGAGTATTGCCCCTCCCGGTAGGCGAACAGACGGGTGAGCTTGCGGGCGAGCTGCAGCGAGAGACCGCGCTCGAGCTTCTCGTCGTCGATGGCGCCCATTTCCAGGAGCACCTGCCCCTGGAGCTGCTTGGTCTTGGCCATGCGCATGAGCGACTCGTTGAAGGCGGCGTCGTCCAGGTAGCCCAGCTCGCGGAGCACGGAGCCCAGGAAGTCCTGGGACTTCGGCGCATGGACGCCCGCGGGGAAGCCCTCCTCGAAGTAGATCCAGTGGCTGGCGCCGTCGGCCTCGATGTGCAGCATGCCGGTCAGCTTCTCGTCCAGCACCCTGGCGATCAGCATCGGCAGAGGCGCCTCGGCGAGCTCACCCGAGAGCGCAAATTCCTGAGCGGCTTCTGGCATCGCCGGCAGTCTACTGCAAGCCTTCGAGTCGAGGCAAGCCTCCAGGCGCGCTGGCCGGTGGCCGGTGGACTCGTGGCAAGCCCTGCCAGGCCCGCCCGGAAGACCTGCAGCTGTCCTTCGACCTTCAGGGCCACTGGGACTGACCAGCCGAGCGGCATGTCCCTCAGCGCTTGCAGGCGTGGCGGCGAATGGTCAGCCCGCTGCCGCGGGGATGGCGGGCCGAGAGCTGGACGGGCAGGCGACCGGTGATGGACAGCCGGCCGGCCAGTGCCTGGGCCGCGGCCAGCTGGGCCGAGGCGAGATAGGAGTAGGTACACAAGTAGCCCTGGACCTTCGGGAAGTAGCGCAGCATGTAGGGCGAGCCGAAGGACACGACGATGAGCGGAGTCCGGCTGCGGTGCTGGAACTGCTGGGCGAGCCATGCCTGGTAGACATTCGTCACCGCCAGCACGACGACCCTTCGCTTCTCGGCCCGTTCGACGAGCTGGGCGAGCTCGTGCTGGCGGCGCTTGAGCGAGGAGACCAGCTTGATGGGCATGGTGGTGCAGGCTGGAAGCAGCCGCTTCATCTCCTGCCGGAACGCATCCTGGGGAGAGACGACCAGCACGCCCTTGCCCGAGCACAGCGGCACCAGCGAGCTCCGGTTGCGCACCAGCGTCAGGCCGCGGACCGCGATGGAGCGAACCACCTTCAGGTGGCGATCGTTGGGCAGCACGGAGGTGGGCTTGGCGATGAGCCGGCCGGGCGCATCCAGGGTGCCCCGCCGGGCCTTGAGACGCAGGATGCGCCGCACGGAACGGTCCAGGCGCTCGGCGCTGATCGTGCCGTCACGCACCGCGGCGAGGAGTGCGTCGTGGACTTCTCTCTTGCGACGCGGCGTCCAGATCACCATGATCAAGTCCGCTCCGGCCTGCAGGGCCTGGATGGCTGCGGCGCCCACGCCGATGTGTCCGGACACGGCGCGCATCTCGAGGTCGTCGGTGATGACCACCCCGTCGAAGCCCAGCTCCTCGCGCAGCAGACCCGTGATCACCTTCGGCGACAGCGAGGCCGGTGTGCCCTCGGTGTCGATTGCCGGAATCTGGACGTGGGCGGTCATCACGGCATCCAGGCCGGACTCGATGGCCCGCCGGAAGGGCAGCAGCTCGGTCTGCCGAAGCTGATCGGCGCTGAGCTCGATCCGGGGAAGCGCGAAGTGGGAGTCGTGCGCCGTCGTCCCGTGGCCCGGAAAGTGCTTGGCGACCGTGGCAGCCCCACCGTCCTGCTGGCCGAGGCAATAGGCCGATCCGAGGCTGGCGACGAGCTGGGGATCATCGCCGAAGGCCCGCACGTTGATGACGGGGTTCTTGGGGTTGTGGTTGATGTCGAGCACCGGCGCCAGGATCATGTCGAAGCCGATCAGGCCCAGGTCGACCGCGTTGGCCTGGCCGGCCAGGTAGGCGAGCACGGGGTCCCGGGACGCGCCCAGCGTCATCGTACCTGGCAGCACGGCCACCTGCGAGCGGACCCGGACGACATTGCCTCCCTCCTGATCCAGAGCGATGAAGGGCTGGATCTCCTTCGCCATGACCGAGCGGATGTCCCTGATGAGCCGGGCCACCTGGGCCGGGTCGCGCACGTTGCGCGAGTACAGGGTCACCGAGCCGATATGGAGCTCGGTCAGCAGCCGGGCGATCTCCGGCCCCATCTCGCGCCCGCCGAAACCGATCATCATCAGCTGGCCCACTTTCTGCGCCGGGCTCATCTGGCCGATCAGCTTCTCGACGCGCAGCGCCTCTCCATCGAGCCCGGACCAGACCGGCGACGCCAGCAGAACGAAGGCTGCGAGCCCCATGACCTGTGCGCTCATCCGGCCTCCGGACTGTCGGAAGCCAGCTCTCGGCTCGCGGGCGGCACCTGGATGGAATCCAGCCGCTTCTGCAGTGGCGCGATGGCGCTTCGATAGGCGTCCAGCTCCCCGGCCGGGACCGGCCTGGCCGGTGGAAACTTCTGCCGAAGGGGATTGACCCAGCGACCGTTGCGCTTCATGCCGTAGTGCAGGTGCGGCCCGGTCGAGCGCCCGGTGTTGCCCACCGTACCGATGAGCTGCTTCTGGCGCAGTCGCACGCCCCCTCGCACCCCGCGGGCGATCCGGTGCAGGTGGCAGTAGACCGTGGCGTATCCGTTGGCGTGGCGTACGGAGACCATCCGGCCGCTGGCCCCCTTGCGGCCGGCGAATGTCACGGTGCCGTCAGCCGGCGCCCAGACCGGGGTGCCGATCGGAGCGGCGAAGTCGATCCCGTTGTGCATCTTGTTGAAGCCGAGGATCGGATGGACCCGGCGGCCGAAGCCCGAGGACACGCGGGCGAACTTCAAGGGCGTCTTGAGAAAGGCCTTCCGCAGGCTGCCTCCCTGCTCGTCGTAGAAGCCATCCTCTCCATCGGCCGTCGCGTATCGGAAGGCGCGATGGACGCCGACGTCGCCTGCATATTCCGCTGCCAGGATCCGACCATAGCGGACGAAGCGCCCCTCCAGCCTGAGCTTCTCCACGATCAGGCGAATCGTATCATCGGGATGCGTGTCGATGTAGAAGTCGATGTCCCAGGCAAAGATGTCGACGATCATCACGACCAGGGCGGCCGTCTCCCCGGCCCGCTCGAGAGAGGCGTACAGAGAGCCGGAGATCCGCAAGCCGATCTCGGAGCTGTCGATCTCGGCCTCCTGCATGGATTCCCGGGCGCGGAGCCGCCCCTGCTGGCGCTCCACGAGATAGGACAACAGGGGCGTTTTCTGGTACTCGAAGCTCCACACCCTGCTGTCCGGCCCCACCAGCAGCTCGTAGCGCTCCCCCGGCCTGCAGTGGCGGAAGTCCATCGTCCCGCGCAGGGCCTCGACGAGGGCGCCCACCTGGCCAGGAGCGAGATCGTGCTGGTTGAGCGCCGAGGAGAAGGTATCGCCCCGGCCGACCTGGCCGTCGAGGCGCTGGCACCACTGCGCCAAGCTCCGCTGCCCGGCAGGACCCGAGGCCGCCTCCAGGTCGAAACGCGACCTGGCTGTCCCCGTCGGCCCGCGAGCTCGCCCCTCGGCGCCGGAATGGCTGCGGATGCCCGCCACCCCGCGCATTTGACCGAGAGCGCTCTGGAAAACCCTCGCCGGATCGCTCCGGACGGCGGGCCCCTGGCCGCTCGGCGGCAGGCCGGGAAGCCCTCGGAACCCGAACAAGTAGATGTTGAGGCCGAGCAGAGAGACGACGAGCAAGGGCCAGAGCAGTAAGGCTCGCTTCCGCCTCCGGCCACGATCGACGAGCGGATGCCGGTAGTCGTACGCGCGCATACGGGTGTGAACTTAGCCCCTGCCGACACAAAAGTCAATAAAATACCGATAGATAGCCTGTCACGGCGCGCCCGTCCTTGCAGGCCGTGCGCCGGCTGCCTATAATGCCCTCTCCATGGCACCTCTCGACGATGGGCCGATGTCGGACGAGGCCACGCGCAAGGCCAAGATCGAGGACCTCCAGCGCACGCCCACCGCCAGCCGCAAGAGCATCCTGATCCAGATCCACGGACCCAACCTGGGCAAGAACTATGAGATCAAGGACGAGGTCATCACGATCGGCCGGGAGGCGGGCAACACGATCCAGATCGACCAGGAGAACGCCTCGCGCCAGCACTGCAAGCTGGAGAAGTCTCGCGGCGCCATCTACGTCGAGGATCTCGGCAGCACGAACGGGACCTACCTGAACGACATGGCCATCAAGCGCGAGCGCATGCGCCACGGGGACCTGCTGAAGATCGGCGGTGTGATCTTCAAGTTCGTCAGCGGCGGCAACATCGAGAGCCTCTACCACGAAGAGATCTACCACATGACCATCACCGACGGCCTCACCCAGGTCGCCAACAAGCGCTACTTGATCGAGTTCCTGGAGCGGGAGATCGCCAGGGCCATCCGCTTCGGTCGCCAGCTGGCGATCATCATGTTCGACCTCGACCACTTCAAGAAGATCAACGACCAGTACGGCCACCTGGCCGGGGACTTCATCCTCAAGGAGATGTGCGCCCAGCTCTCCAGGCTCGTCCGGATGGGCGAGCTGCTCGCGCGCTACGGGGGGGAGGAGTTCGTCATCGTCCTGCCCGAGACCGGCCTGTCGACGGCCACGACCATCGCGGAGAAGGCGCGCCGGATGGTGGAGCAGCATCCGTTCGTCTTCGGCGGCACGCGCATCCCGCTGACCATCTCGCTGGGCGCGGCCGAGCTCTCGCCCATGGCCGCCGATCCGCTCAACCTCATCCACTCGGCAGACGAGCGGCTCTACGAGGCCAAGCGGAGCGGCCGCAACCGCGTCGTCGGCTGAGAGAGCCTACGAGCCCTGCAGCGGGAAGACGGCGACCACGGGGCGGTGGTCGGAGATCGACTCCTCGTAGTCGTAGCCGAGCGGCTCGCGCTCGAGATCCACGGCCTGGGTGCTGCCACCCGAATAATCATCTTCGAGCCCGTTCGTGATCAGGATGTGATCGATGAGGCTGCGGTAGGGGATGTACGAGTATTCTCCCTGGTCGGAGAGCGTCTGGGTCAGGAAGTTGTACTCCGACGGCTCGCCCGTGAAGGCTGAAAAGACATTGTCGCCGGGAGGATCGTCGAGCTGATCGTTGAAGTCACCGAGCAGGATGACCTGCTGGCCACCCGCGACCAGCCCGGACAGGTAGGTCTCCAGGGCCTCGCAGGCCGCCCGGCGGCGCGCCTCGGCGTCTTCGTCTGCGTAGGCCTTGAGGTGGATCACGATGGCCACGAAGCTCACGCTGGCCCCGCCCGGCAGCGACACGTCGAACTCGGCCTCCAGGGGCGGGCGGGGAAAGGCATAGTCGTTTTCGACAAAGAGGAGCTTCTCGCCCCGGACGTGGATCTCGTGGGCCCGGTAGATGAAGCCGGTCTTCTGGTACTCCCCCGGGCGGTACTCGTGCTCGCTGAGCACGGCGTAGTAGCCGGGCAGGGCGGCCATGAGCGCGTCGAAGGCGGCCGTGCTGGCGATCTCCTGGACGGCCACCACGTCGAGATCCATGTCGTCGATCAAGCCGGCGACCCGGTATGCCGACGTCTGGTCGCTGGGGAAGTTGCGGATGTTCCAGGTGGCGATCTCGAAGGTCTCGTCGCGGCCGATGCGCAGCGGGCTCTCGTCCCGGTCGCCGTCCCGATGGCCGTCGGACGCGTCCCAGGCGTCCAGCCCGGCGTCGGAGGGGCTGCCGCCGTTGCCGCAGGCCAGGCCGAAGGCGATCAGCGAGCAGGCGAGAATGCCTGCGGTTGTGCTTCGAGGTATCACGTGTTCTTGCCCACGGTCTCGGCGGTGTGATCCTGCCCGTCGTAACGCAGCACGGTGGCCTTGTCTCCGAAGACGGTCTTGACCAGAACGGGCCGGGCCCAGATCCGATGCAGCGCCTCCATGGTGGCCTGGGCCCAGTCCAGCTTGAGATCCACGCCTTCGTGGCGGTGGACGAGCAGGAGCTCACCGCGGTTGGCGTGGTTCGAGTCGACCACCTCGATGATGGGCTGGCCGAAGTTGGTCAGGCCGAACAAGAGCTTCTGCTTGACCGCGTTGTACTCCCGCTCGGTGATCTCCCAGTTGTTCGTCCGCTGGTTGTAGCCGTAGCCGAAGAGCTTCTGGGTGTAGCAGAACTCCGGATCGAGAAACTCGTCGATGAAGGTCACGTCGTTGTGCAGCCTGCGCACCTCGAAGATCTTCTTCCGCCCCTCGTGGAGGTGCTTGTTCCAGCTGTGCCTGCGCTCCAGGTCGTCGCACTCCTCGTAGGCCTTGCCGAAGCGCCCGGTGTTCCACTTGTCCTCGATGTAGCGAAAGAGCTCGACCCCGATCTTGTACGGGTTGAGCGCGCCGGGTCGCGTGCCCAGCACGCCCGAGTGGTGATCGGCGAAGTCGATCACCTCTGCGTCGTTCAGCGCCCGCTGGGTCATGATGGTCGAGTGCCAGTACACGGCCCAGCCCTCGTTCATGATCTTCGTCTGGGCCTGGGGCGCGAAGTAGTACGACTCCTCGCGGATGATCCCCATGATGTCTCGCTGCCAGCGGTTGAGCGGGGCATGCTCCATGAGGAAGAGCATGGTGTCGCGCTCGGGCTGGGGCGGAAAGCGCTTGGCCTTCTTGCGCTCCTCGACGAGCTTCTGCTTCTGCTGCTCGATGAAGCTCGCCGGATTGACATACGGATCGAGATAGCGGCGCTGGACGGGCAGCCTCGCCACCTCTCGCTCTTGCGGCTTGTCTTCCTCCCGGTCCTCCCGCTTGACGGGCCGGCGGCGGATGAGCGCTGAGTGGATGTCGATCAGGTTCTCGATCGACAGGCAGGTATCGATGAAGCCCTCCACGTCCCCGACCCCGTGCTTCGACATGTAGCGCCGCACCCGGGTGGCGTGGTTGGCCATCTCGTTCATCATCTTGCGGTTCGTCTCCGCGAACCAGATGTTGTTCTTGAAGAAGTCGCAGTGGGCATAGACGTGGGCCATGACGGTCTTCTGATCCACGAGGCTGTTGCCCTCGAGCAAGTAGGCGTAACAGGGGTCGTTGTTGATGACCATCTCGTAGATCTTGGCCAGACCATAGGCATGGCTCTTGCTCAGACGGTCGTACTCCATGCCGAAGCGCCAGTGGGGGTAGCGGGTCGGAAAGCCGCCATAGGCGGCCACCATGTTGATGGTGTTGTATGGCAGCACCTCGTAGATGACGTCGAAGAAGTCGAGGCCGAACTCCCTGGCGTAGCCTTCGATATCCTGCTGCAGCTCGGCGAGGTAGCGTGGAAGGGTCAAGTCGTCTCTCCGTGCCTCAGCGGCCCTTGCTCAAGAAATCCCGGATGGAGCGGATGATGGCGTCGCGGTCGGGTATCTCGCTCAGCACGAGCTTCTCCTCATCGGAGAAGCTCTCCCTGAGATCCTTGATGAACTGGCCGGAGCCGTACGGGCTCTCTACCTGCCCGTAGCCGAACTGGTTGACCTGCGGGAAGATCCGGGTCTTGAGGATGTCCAGGCAGTTCCGGGTGTCGTCGTTGGACCAGTTGTCTCCGTCCGAGAAGTGGAAGGGGTAGATGTTCCATTCCCCCGAGGGGTAGTCGGCGCCGATCATCTCGGCGCACAGCTTATAAGCCGAGGAGATCATGGTGCCGCCGCTCTCCCGGGTCCTAAAGAAAGTCTCCCTGTCCACCTCGCGGGCGGCGGCGTCGTGGGTGATGTAGCGGACCTCCATGCCTGCGTACTGGCTCTGGAGCCAGGTGTCGATCCAGAAGGACTCGATCCGGACCATCTCCTTCTGCTCGTCGCCCATCGAGCCAGACACGTCCATCATGTAGATGACCACCGCGTTGGACTCCGGTATCCAGGAGACCTTCCAAGAGCGGTAGCGCTTGTCCTCGCGGATCGGGACGACCACCGGCCTATCGCGGTGATAGGTGCCCAGGGCGATCTGACGCTTGAGCGCCTCGCGATACGTCCGCTTGAAGTGCCGCAGGGACTCCGGCCCCACCCGGTGAATGCCGGTGTAGCGGCTCTTCTCGGCCTCCAGCTTGTGCTTGCCGCGGGGCTCGATCCGGGGCAGCTCGAGCTCCTCTCCGAGGATCTCGGCCAGCTCCTCGATCGTCAGCTCGACCTCCAGCTCGTGCTCGGACGGATCGCTTCCGGCCTGGCCAGCGCCCTCGCCCTCCACCTGGCCCGGGGCCAGCACGTCTCCGACCTCGCCGTCACCCTGACCCACGCCGCCGGTCTGCTTGTGTCCATATCGAAAGCGGGGGATCTGGATCTGGGGCAGGGGGATGGAGACGACGTCCTTGCCCTTCTTGCCGAACATCTCGCCCTTGGTGATGAACTTTTTCAGATTCTGCTTGATCTTGCCGCGCACGATGTGGCGGAAGCGAGCGTGATCGGAGTCGATCTTCTGTGACATGGGGGCAGGTCCCTCCTCCCGCGCGGCCGCGACGAGGCCTATTCCTCCTGCGCCTTTGCGTCACCCCGGGCGAAGATGGAGGCCACGAAGTTGAGCACGTCGGTGGAGCATATCTCGCAGTAGCCGTAGTTGCGGATCAGGCGCTGCTTGACCACGTCGATCTTCTCCTGCGTGTCCTTGTCGATCACCGAGCTGACGAGGCTGGTGAGCTTGATGGAGTCCTTCTGGTCCTCGAAGAGCTTCAGCTCCAGGGCCTTCTGGAGCCGCTCGTTCGTGCGGTAGTCGAACGGCCGGCCGTCGACGGCCAGCGCGCCGATGTAGTTCATCAGCTCGGTGCGGAAGTCGTCCTTGCGGCTCTCGGGTATGTCGATCTTCTCCTCGATCGAGCGCATGAGCCGCTCGTCCGGCTCCTCGTACTGCCCGGTGTACTTGTTGCGGACCTTCTCCTTTTGCGTGTATGCCTTGACGTTGTCGATGTAGTTGGCGCACAGCTTCGAGATCGCCTCCTCGTCGGCGGAGATCGCCCGCTGCACCTCGTTCTTGACGATGTCCTCGTACTCCTGCTTGATCACGGCCAGCAGCTCGCGGTAGGTCCTGCGGTCCTCCTCGCTCGTGATCAGCGCGTGGGTCCTGAGCCCCGCCTCCAGCTCGTTGAGCACGAGGAAGGGGTTGATGCAGCCCTCGCCCTTCTCGCTCACCAGGGCGTTCGAGATCTTGTCCTGGATGTAGCGCGGGCTGATGCCGTCCATGCCCTCTCGGTCCGCCTCCTTGCGCAGCTCCTTGATGTTGTCCTCCGTGAAGCCGGTCAGCATCTTCCCGTCGTAGAGCTTCATCTTCTGCAGGCGGGTCAGGTTGTGCTTCTTGGGGTCCTCCAGCCGGGTCAGCACGGCCCAGGCCGAGGCCATCTGCAGCGTGTGCGGGGCGATGTGCTTGCCGCGGATCCGCTCCTGGGTGTAGTCCTTTTTGTAGATCCGGACCTCCTCCGAGGACTTGGTGATGTAGGGGATGTCGATCTTGACGGTCCGGTCTCGCAGCGCCTCCATGAACTCGTTGTTGAGCAGCTTCTTGTACTCGGCCTCGTTGGTGTGACCGATGATGACCTCGTCGATGTCGGTCTGGGCGAACTTCTTCGGCTTGATGAGGTGCTCCTGAGTGGCGCCGAGCAGATCGTAGAGGAAGGCCACGTCCAGCTTGAGGATCTCGATGAACTCGATAAGACCCCGGTTGGCCACGTTGAACTCGCCGTCGAAGTTGAAGGCCCGGGGATCCGAGTCAGAGCCGTACTCGGCGATCTTGCGGTAGTTGATGTCGCCGGTCAGCTCGGTCGAGTCCTGGTTCTTCTCGTCCTTGGGCTGGAAGGTGCCGATC
>JAFGRB010000278.1 GCA_016935365.1 Deltaproteobacteria bacterium | reverse complement strand
GTCGATTAAAACTCTTGAAATCTGGGGCTTTTCTTTGTTTTGTCAATACCCCCGACTATAAAGGTCGCTTGTTTCAGGACTAGGGCCCGGAGGCGAAGCTCGATGACACTGCACGCCAGCATGGAGCTCAGGCAGGTCCTGGCCGAGGCCGAGGACATCGCTGCGCAGGTGGGCCAGCAGCTGACCTCCGCCCACTTGCTGCTCGCGCTCTTCACCGTGGCCAACCGGGCCGAGATCCTGCTCAAGGAGAAGCAGATAGACGAGGACGTCATCCTGGCCCAGGTCCACTCGACGGGCGAGGAGCCGGACGGAACGGTCAAGGAGATCCAGAAGAAGGCGAGCCAGATCGCCGCCGGTTGCGGCTCGGACGCGGTCGATTGTCTGCACCTGCTCATCGCCATCTGCGGCATGCGACAGAGCCTGGCCTACGACCTGCTGCGACGCTGCGGCCTCAAGGTAGCCAAGTTCCGCAACACCGCCATGTCCTACGTGACGACGGCCCTGCCGCGCCGGTTGACCATCAAGAAGAAGAGCCGCGCGAAGGGCGCGCCGGCGGTCGGACCGCAGGTCGCTTCGCGAGCGCCCCAGCCGAGCGCTCCGCCGGTCCTGGTCGAGGAAGGGGAAGAGCTCGATGCCGAGCCGCTGCAGTGGATGCCGGAGGAGCCGGCCGACCAGGACGGACCGCCGGCGCAGGGCAGCGCGTGGGAGCTCTTGCCGTCCGCCTTTCCAGTGCTCTCGAGGCTCGGCCGGAACCTGACCGCCCTGGCCGCCTCGGGCCGGCTCGATCCGCTGGTCGGCAGGGACAAGGAGCTGGACGAGGTGGTCGACACCCTGCTCAAGCGGCGCGCCAACAACCCGCTGCTGGTCGGGGAGCCAGGGGTCGGCAAGACCGCCATCGTCGAGGGGCTGGCCGGGCGGATCGTGGACGAGAGCCCGGAGGTCCGGCCTCTGGCCGATCGCATCCTGGTCGAGCTCGACACGGGCAGCCTGCTGGCCGGCACGCAGCTCAGGGGCGCCTTCTCGGAGAAGCTCCAGCAGATCCGACACGAGGTGGCCGGAGCCGAGGGGCGGGTGGTCGTCTTCTTCGACGAGATGCACACCCTCATCGGCGCAGGAGCCACCGGCGACGGTCCCCAGGATGCGGCCAACGAGCTCAAGTCCGCCCTGGCGCGGGGCGAGTTCCCCTGCATCGGGGCGACCACCCACGATGAGTACAGACGCTTCATCGAGCAGGATCCGGCCCTGGCCCGGCGCTTCCAGGTCATCCAGGTCGCCGAGCCGAGCCCCGAGGCCACGCTGACCATCCTGGAGGGCATCGCCGCCGAGTACGCCGAGCACCACGGCGTCAGCTACGATCCGCAGGCCCTGCAGGCGGCCGTCCACCTCTCGTCGCGCTACATCACCGATCGCTGCCTGCCCGACAAGGCCATCGGCCTGCTCGACCTGGCCGGCTCCCGGGCGCGCCGCTCGGGCCGCAAGCGCGTGGACCGCGAGGCGGTGGCCCGCGTGGTCAGCTCGGTGGCCGATATCCCGGTCGACCGGCTGCTGATGACCGACGCCGAGCGCCTGCTGAACATGGAGCAGATCCTGGGCCTTCAGATCATCGGCCACACCGGCGTCATCCGGGCGATCGCCAACGTGATCCGCCGCAACTACGCCGGCTTCGCCCACCGCCGGCCGATCGGCTCCTTTCTCTTCCTCGGACCGACCGGGGTGGGCAAGACCGAGACTGCCCGGGCCCTGGCCCACTTCCTCTTCGGCAGCCGGGACGCCCTGGTCAAGCTGGACATGACCGAGTACGCCGAGTCCCATACCGTCTCCAGGCTGATCGGCTCGCCGCCGGGCTACGTGGGTCACCACGAGGGAGGTCAGCTCACCGAGGCGGTGCGGCGAAGGCCCTATACGATCGTGCTCTTCGACGAGGTCGAGAAGGCCCACCCCGAGGTCCAGCAACTGCTGCTGCAGATCATGGACGAGGGTCGGCTGACCGACGGCCGGGGGCGCTGCGTCGACTTCACCAACGCGGTGATCATCTGCACCTCCAACCTCGGGTCTGCCGATCTGGCCAGGCCCGGAGGCGACCGGATCGGCTTCGGCGGCGGCAAGGCGCACGATCCCGGCCGGGACGTGCTGGCCAGGGCGCGCCAGGCCCTGCCGCCGGAGCTCTGGTCGCGGGTGGACGAGCATCTTTTCTTCCGGCCGCTTTCCGCAGACGACCTGACGGCCATCGCGACGCTGCTCGTCAAGGAGTCCTCGGCCCGCCTGGCTGCAGAGCGCGGCATGCGCCTGGTCTTCGACTCCGGTCTCTCGAGGCATCTGGTCGAGTTCGGCTGCACCGAGATCCGCCTCGGCGCCAGGCCCCTGCGCGCGGCCGTGCGCCGCTTGATCGAAGAGCCGCTCGCCGAGGCCATCCTCTCGGGCCGCTTCACGGACGGGCAGCGCATCCGCGTGCGCCTCGAGGGCGAGGCGCTCTGCTTCGAAGAGGCCGCGACCGGCGAGGCCTCGTTCGTGTCCCATGCGGACTCCATGGATGGGGACTGAGGCGGCCTGCCTTCGGTTCATCCCCAGCGCATAGGACATCTGACCTAGGGCATCTGTCCTAGGACGCTCGCCCGACGCGCGCTCCCTCGTCTGCGGATTATCCTCGTAGGTGGAGAGAAGATACGGAGGTGAACGATGCGCGAGATCTTGCTGTCGACCTGGCGCGCCTGGACGAGGATCGACCAGAAGATGTTCCTGTACATCGGCGGATTCTTCCTGTTCGTGGCCGCGGCCTTGACCGTCCGGGAGATCGACGTCGACTTCGGCTATACCCTCGGGGGGATTGCGTTGCTCTCGGCCGTGGTCTCGCTGCGGGGGCGAGACCGCAGCGTGCAGACGTTGGGGCTCGCCGGCGTGCTGGTGTGCTCGCTCGCATCCTCGCTGTTGTACGTGTGGTTGATCCCGTACCGGATCGGCGCTTACCTCCTGTCTCCGGCCGTGCTCCTGGTCGCGTCGCTGGTCTGGATCTCCAGGCACGAGTCCGCGCGCCGGGCTGGGCGCGCGGACGTGCCCGTCGGCCAGCGGCTGATCTGGTTCTGCTTCGGAAGCTCGCTTCTGGTCACGAGCTGGGCCGCGTATTACCAGTTCCTCTCTTACGGGCTGCTGGAGGATGTCCCGCTCCGGCGGCTTCTGCTGAGCGCGTTCTGGCTGGTGGCCGGCCTGATCTTCTACGTGATCGGGCGTCAGCGGCGAGAGCGGCGCATGCGCACGCTCGGGCTGATCTTGCTCTCGCTCGCCCTGGCGAAGCTGTGGTGGTCGGACACGCCGAGGCTGAAGGGCTACGACCGGATCCTGGCGCTGGCCATCGCCGGCGTCTTGATGGTCCTGGGCGGGATCTCGATGAGGAGGCTGCGCGTCGATGCCGACCGCGCCACAGAGCCGATGGACGCCGGTCGAGAGCCGGCCCAGGAGCGCGAGCCGGGCGAATCGGAGAAGGAGCCGGTGCACGCGCTGGTCCAGACCGAGGAGGTGCCGTCATGATCTCGAAATACGCGGCCCTGTTTGCAGCATGGGTGCTCATGGGAGCGGCCTCGAACCGGGCGCAGGCTGCGAGCTGTTACTCCTTCGACGTCGAGCCGCGGACCTGGTACGCGGTGGAGGCGCCGGATGGCTACTCGTTTTCGAGAGACGTGGAGCAGTTCCGGGTGGGCAGGCCGGCTGTGGTCTGGAGCGCGATGTCGGGCTTGCCGGTCTCCTACGAGCGCCGAGCCGGTGGCTGGACCTACGCCGTGATCCTGACCCTTCCCCGGAAGGCGCCCGAGTTCGTGAGGCTGCTCTTCGCGCCAGCCCTGGATCCGGTCAGGGCCAACGTCCAGTGTGTCATGGCTTTCGATGCCCGAGAGGCGATCAGCCGCGACATCGGCACGGGTGGAGCGCTCTTCGAGGTGGATCTCATGGGCAGGCGCTGCAGGAAGCTGGAGATCGAGGTCTACTCGCAGTTCAGCCGACCGCCGAAGGTCGAGCGCATCTGGGGGGGCTCGACGCATGTGGTCTCCAGAGAGCTGCCCGAGCGGCTGCAGAGCGAGAGCTGGCTCTTCTTCCGCAGCCCGAAAAAAACCGACGAGCCGCTCGAGCTGTGCAGCGGCCGGGGATCGAGGTACCAGCTCTTCGCCGACGACGGTCGAGCCGAGGAGCTGAAGCCCGTATTCGTGGCGCTCGGCCAGGCCCACGAGCCGCAGGGCTGGCTGACCCATCGGCTGCTCGGCGTGCTGGTCCTGGCGGGGATGCTCGGGCTCATGCTCGAGCTCTACCGGCTCTTCGTCCGGGGCGCGCGGTCTGCGAGACCTGGAGGGCTCAGCCCCGAAGGTGCTCGCGGAGAGAGCCGACCACCACGCTGATGGCCACGTCGTTGGGGCCGGCCGAGGGGATGATCACGTCGGCGTAGCGCTTGGAGGGCTCGACGAAGGTCAGGTGCATGGGGCGGACGGTCTCGAGGTACTGGCTGACCACCGCCTCGATGCTGCGGCCGCGCTCCTGGACGTCCCGGGTCAGGCGGCGGATGAAGCGGATGTCGTCGTCGGCCTCGACGAAGATCTTGACGTCCATGCGCTTGCGCAGCTCGCGGATGGCCAGCACCATGATGCCCTCGACGATGATCACGTTGCCGGGATCGACCCGCACGGTCTGTGGCGTGCGGGTGTACTCCTTGAAGGAGTAGACCGGCTTGTCTATGGAGCGGCCGGCCTTGAGGCTCTCGAGCTGCTCGATCATCAGGTCGTTGTCGAAGGCGTCGGGGTGGTCGAAGTTGAAGCTCCGGCGCAGGTCCATGTCCAGGTGGCCCAGATCGCGGTAGTAGGAGTCCTGGTCGAGCAGCGTGACCGGCTCGCCGGCCAGGGCCTCGAGGATCTTCTTGGTGACGGTCGTCTTGCCGGATGCGCTGCCGCCGGCGATGCCCAGGACCGCGACGCTCATGTGCGATTCTCGCAGCGGCCGCAGCCGTCGTTGAGTTTCCAGCACTCGGCGTGGTGCACCGCGCCGCAGGTCGGGCAGGTCTCGGCCGCGTAGAGCTCCTCGACCACGTGCTCGCATACGGGGCAGGTCGGCCCTTCCGCGGGGACATCTTCCCAGGGGCTCTCGTCGGGCTGCGCCGAGGTCGAGGCCGAGGCGATCTCCCTGGCCTGCGAGCTCTCCTCGATGGCCAGGGCCGCCGTGCCGACGAGCTGCTGGCTGTCGAAGGGCTTGGAGATGACGTAGCGGAAGGCGCGCTGGCAGGCCTCGGGATCCCTGGGGCCGCCCTTGGGGGTCAGCAGGATGATCGGCAGGCCGGCCAGCTTTGGATCGGAGCGCACGCGCTCGGCGATGAAGTACGAGTTGATCTCCGGCAGGGCCTCGTCGACGATCAGCAGATCGAAGTCCTCGCTCGAGAGCGTCCTCCAGGCGGCCCCGCCGCTGGAGGCGCGCGCGACCTCGGCGCCCTCGCCCTCGAGAAGGCCGGTCACCATGCGGCGGATGGTCTTGGACTCGTCGGCCACCAGGATCCGCGCGTCACCCAGCGGGCCGGCGTGGATCCGCGGCCGCTGCACCGGCTCGGCCGAAGGTGCCGGCACCGCGGTCGGGGGGCTGCCCCGGGAGAGCTCGGCCTCGGTCAGCGAGAAGCGCATCTGCTCGGCTGTCTGGCGGCTCATCTGGCGGGCGCTCGACTCGTTCGCCTGGCGGTACTGGTCCGCGTACCAGCTGGCGTACTCCTGCTCTCTCTCCTGGCGGTGCTTGCGGACGAAGTGCCGGATGATGAGGACTATCACGCCGAAGAAGATCCAGATGAAGGCGCTGGTCGAACAGCCGCACAAGGCTAAGGCCCTCCTCGCAAGCCTGGGCCATCATCATCGAGACCCGCGACCTTGTCAATCTGCAGCGGTAGGCACCGGTAGAGTAGAAAAACCCTAGAGCCGTGGTATGCTCGGATGCACCTGCGGGAGGTGGAAGATGCGTCACAGCGCCCCTTTCCTCGTGTTGGCCGGCCTGCTTACTCTGCCGGCCTGGGCGGCGAGCGGCTTCGAGAAGCCCGAGTCGGTCCAGCAGGCCGCGCTGGCGATGATGGATGCCCTCAAGGCGGGCGAGCAGGCCCAGGCGCGCGAGCTGGCCCTCGACTTCGCCGAGTGGCAGTCCATCTCGCTGCGCGGGCTCGACGAGCAGGCCCACGAGCGGAAGCTCGCGCGTTTCCTGGGCACGCTGGCTGCCTGGTTCAAGCAGGGGGTGGTGCTGGAACGGCTGGATCTCAAGGACGTGCTGATCCTGCCCCGGGGAAGAAAGACCAGACGGGCGGTGCACATGGCCGTCTTCCACGCCGAGCTGAGGGGGCCGGGGAAGGGCGGTGAGGAGATCGTGCCGCTGCTCTTCGTCGAGGTCGGCGGTCGCTGGAAGCTCATGCTGCGGGACTGATGCTCCGCTCGTTGAACGAAAGCCCCGCAGGGGCGCAATAGGACAGCCCGGGGCGATGCCCCGGGAAGAGGATTCGAAGTGAGAAGTGGAGAGCCCCAACGGGGCGAAATAAAGCTGCATACCGGGTTTTTATTCCCCTGTGACCCAGGGCTTCGCCCTGGGCCGTATGCACATCTCGGAGCGCATGTTGGGAAAGAATGGGCTTGGGCAGCCTCTGAGATCCGGATTTTCGCTGCGAAGCAGCGATGGGATATAGCCTGTGGCTTTAGCCACAGGAAATCGGTGAGAGAAGAATCATGCGCCCTGAAAGGGCGCGGCAAGAAGGAGCAGCCCCCCCTGCTTCGCAGCGGAACACAACGACGGAGAAGACATGTATACGGCACAGGGCTTTGCCCTGGGTCGTAGAGAGGAGATCCTCGGCCGTGGAAAGGAGAAGCTCGTGAGGGCACTCGAAGGCAAGCTCGTCGTGCTGGGGGTCAGCGGCGGCATCTCCGCCTACCGGAGCTGCGAGCTCGTGCGGCTGCTGGTCAAGGCCGGCGCCGAGGTGCAGGCCGTGCTGACCGACAGCGCGGCGCGCTTCGTGGGGCCGCTGACCTTCCAGGCGCTCTGCGGCCGGCCGGCGGCGGTGGGCTGCGGCGTCGAGATGGCCGGGGCGGGCATGCAGCACATCGACCTCGGCCGCGAGTCGGCCCTGGTGATCGTGGCGCCGTGCACGGCCAACACGCTGGCCAAGCTCGCCTGCGGGCTTGCGGACAACCTGCTCTGCACGACCGTGCTGGCCTCCACCTGCCCGGTGCTGGTGGCCCCGGCCATGAACAGCCGCATGTGGGCCAACCCGCTCAGCCAGCAGAACGCGCGCCGGCTCGAGCGCCTGGCGCGCTTCCATCTCGTGGGGCCGGCGTCGGGCTCGCTGGCCTGCGGCGAGGAGGGAACCGGGCGCATGGCCGAGCCGGAAGCCATCTTCGAGTCGGCCGTGCGGCTGCTGACGAGCGCGGACCTCGCGGGCTGCAAGCTGCTGGTGACCGCCGGGCCCACCCGCGAGCCGATCGACGCGGTCCGCTTCCTGTCCAACCGCTCCAGCGGGCGGATGGGGCTGGCGCTGGCTCGACAGGCGGCCCGGCGCGGCGCCGAGGTGGTGCTCGTGCTCGGGCCCGGCGAGCTCGAGCCCCCGCCGGGCGTCCAGTGCGTGCGCGTCGGCACGGCGGCCGAGATGGCGACCGCGGTCCGCAAGCACGCCCGCGGCGCCCAGGCCGTGCTCATGGCCGCGGCCGTGGCCGACTTCCGACCCCGCAGGCGCGTCGAGGGCAAGCTCAAGAAGGCGGCCGGCATGCCCCGGATCGAGCTCGAGCGCACCGACGACATCCTGGCCGGTCTGGGGCGTGGCAAGTCCAGGCCGATCCTGGTGGGCTTCGCGGCCGAGAGCGGCGATCCGCTCGAGGCGGCCCGCAGCAAGCTCGAGCGCAAGCACTGCGATCTGATCGTGGCCAACGACGTGAGCCTGCCCGGGGCGGGCTTCGAGGTCGAGACCAACCGGGTCCATCTGGTCGACGAAGGCGGCGCCGAGGCGCTGCCCATGATGAGCAAGGACGAGGTGGCCGAGCGGGTGCTCGACCGGGTCGCGGCGCTCATCGCCGCCGCCGGCAAACGAAGAGCGCGCTAGGACGAGCCCGCATGGAGCGCGAATCGCTCTACACCCATCGCGCCGAGCTCTACGACGCGATCTACGACTTCAAGCCGTACCCGGCCGAGGCGGAGCGCTTGCGGGAGCTGCTCTCGCAGCGCGGCGTCGAGGAGGGATCGCGCGTCCTGGATGCGGCCTGCGGGACCGGCAGCCACCTGCTCCAACTGAGGCGCTGGTACCGGGTGGCCGGCTTCGACCTGCACGCCGGCATGCTGGAGATCGCCCGGCGCAAGCTCCCGGGCGTCGAGCTCTTCTCGGCCGACATGGCGGACTTCCGGGTCGAAGAGCCCTTCGATGCGCTGCTGTGCCTGTTCTCATCCATCGGCTACCTGCTGTCGGAAGAGCGGCTGGAGGCGGCCGCGGGCTGCTTCGCACGGGCGCTCCGGCCCGGAGGCGTCCTGGTCGTCGAGCCGTTCCTCTCCAGGCAGGAGTACAAGCCGGGCCGGCTCGTGCTGCAGAGCGCAGACGGCGAGAAGCTCAAGTGCGCCCGGGCCTGCATCCCGGGCCTGGATGGCGATCGCGCCGTGATCGACTATCACTGGCTCGTGCTGCGCTCGGGCCAGGCGGCCGTGGAGCACTTCACGGAGCGCCACGAGCTCCGGCTCTGCTCCCGAGAGACGATGACGGAGATCTTCGATCGGGCGGGCTTCGCGGTCTCGCACGAGCCCCGGGGGCTCGTGCCGGGACGCGGCCTGCTCGTCGCTCGCCGGCGAGAGGCGGGTTGACGGCTATGCCCGGGTGATCGAGAGTTCGCCTCCTCGAGCCGTGCGACCCTTCCCTCTCGGGGTCATTTGGCCTGGCTGATCGTCCTGCATGCGGACATCTTGCCCTGAAACAAGCGCGTTGCGCTTGTTTCAGGCCTAATTATATCATAGCGCGGGCTGACGCCCGCAACCCAAGTTGGAACGGCGTCGCCACTCGGGTACAAAGGGTAGTATCAAACCTCCCTATTC
>JAFGRB010000277.1 GCA_016935365.1 Deltaproteobacteria bacterium | reverse complement strand
TGTGAGGCGCGGAGTGCCTCGACAGGCGCATCCAGACGAGGCAATCAGCGCGAACCCGCTACATTACGGGAAATCGAGAGGCGCCGTCATTATCTCACAGCGATTCCAACCACCGGAATTCACTCCCGCCCCGCCTGATGGCCTCACCCCCGGGTTCAGCAGTGAATCTGTCAAGACGATCTTGCTGCGGCGGGTCTGCGCGTGCGAGGATCGCATGCATGCGACGGACGGCGATCATGCTCCTGACTCTCCTGATCTCGACCGGTGCACGGGCCTACCTGGTGGCCGAAGCGCTCGGCCTGGACGAGCTGGCCGCGGAGGCCGAGCTGATCGTCAAGGCCCGAGCCGTGGCGTGCCGGCCGGTGGCCGATCCCTGGTTCGAGAAGCTGCCCGGCTTCGAGGCCCGGGCCTGCGACCTGGAGATCATCTCGGTCATCAAGGGAAAGCCTGGATCCAAATCGATCGCCTTTCACCACTATGCCCGCAGCCCGGGTGACATCATCGCCTCGTACATGCCCCAGCACTACGCGCTCGAGCATGGGCGGAGCTACATCGTCTTCGCCAGGGCCGCGGGAGAGCCAGGGATCTTCCGCCAGCTCTGGAAGTCCCACCGGTCCAAGGAGGACCAGGGGCTGCTGCTGGCCGCGGACGGCGAGGCCGTTCGCGAGAAGGATCTCGAGGCAATCTACTGGCGCGAGCTCACCGGCCTGCTCGGACACGCGCAGCGGGCCGACGTGCTCTACGCCCTGGATCAGCTCGATCGCATGAGCGGCGGCAGCTACGAGGCGCTCGAGACCTACGAGCGCGCCCGGGTGCTCGAGCGGGTCGCGCCCCTGCTCGAGGCCGAGGACCGCGAGGTCGCGGCCGGCGCCATCCGCGTCCTGGGCTCGCGCAACCCGTACCTGGCAGACGACTTCGCCACCGGCTGGCTGGCGACCGTCGGTCAGGGCGACATCCAGGGCTTCGCCGCCTGGGACCTGAACAAGCGCTACCTGGGAGGCGAGCTGTACTGGAAGGAGCTCGCGGCCTATGCGGACGGAGACGGGCCGGCCGCCAACCGGGCCCTGGCCATCCGCGCCCTGGGCCTGGCCAGGAAGCCCGCCCTCGCGGACCGCGTCCTCGCCTGGGCGGGCGCCCCGGAGCCCGCGGTCCGCGCGTCCGCGGCGGTCCTGCTGGCGGACTACCCCTCCGAGGCGGCGGCGCTTCGCATCCGGAAGCTCGCCCAGGACGAGGACGCCCGGGTGCGCCTGGCCGCGGCCTGGGCCGTGGGCTTCGGCCGCTTTGCGGGCTTGCTGCCCGTCCTGGAGAAGCTGATCTACGATCCCGAGCCCAGGGTGCAGGCCGCGGCCGCCCTGAGCCTGCTGTCCTTCTCCGCGAAGCAGTCCGGCCCCGCGCTCCGGGCCCATCTCGCCCACCCGCAGTTCCGGCCCCTGTTCGTCAACGCCCTGGCGCGCGAGGACGCCCGGCCCTACCTGAGCGATCTCGCGCAGATCGTCCGCCAGCGCCGCGAGCCCCTCATGTGGTGGGGCGGGCGCATCCCCTGGTGCATCAGCTGGGACCTGCTCTACAAGCACGTCCAGTCTCGGTCCGCCGAGGCATGGCGCGCGGGCGAGCTTGACCCGATCCTCGACGCCCTGGAGAGCCCCATCGCGGCCGATGTCGGCCACGGGTTCTGGAGCTCCTCCGAGCCCCAGGCGCTCTATGCCCTCTACCTGCAGAAGGGCCGGAAGGATCGCGCCCGGGCCTTCCGCCAGGCCTGCCGGAAGTCCAAGACCTTCGACATGGAGTACTTCTTCGACCTGGTCGATGCGCACCCGGACCACTACGGTCACAGGTGAGCCCGGCTAGCCGGTCGCCTTCAGGGGGCAGATCGCCTCGATCTTCTTTCCGTGTTTTTTCAGCTGCTCCTCCAGGTCGTAGTCCTGCTGCAGACCCAGCCAGAACCGGGCCGTGGTGCCGAAGTACCTGGCGAGCCGAAGCGCGGTATCTGCGGTGATGGTGCGCCGTCCCCTGCAGATCTCGGAGATCCGGGTCTGGGGAACCCCGATGTCCTTGGCCAGTCGGTAGGGAGTGATCCCCAGGGCTTTGATGAACTCCTCTTCGAGCACCTCTCCAGGATGGATGTTCCTGAGCTTCTTTCCGGCCATCCCGCTCACCTCTTTCCGTGGTAGTCCACGATCTCCACGCCGTAGGCATCTCCGTTCGACCATCGAAAGCAGACTCGCCACTGGTCGTTGATTCGAATGCTGTACTGCCACTTTCGTCTGGCCTTCAATGCCTCGAGCCGATTGCCGGGCGGAGCCCGCAGGTCGTCGAGTCTCTGAGCGTTGTTGAGCATCCTGAGCTTCCTCCTGGCCACGTCCTGGATATCGCGCGGCAGGCCGCGGTCCGCTTCGCCTTCCCAGATGCGCTGGGTGGCCTGGTCGCGAAACGATCGTATCATACACTGAAATAGTAACCCTCCGCGTTACTAACGTCAAGCGTTATGGTTGATCTCGGTGGAGCCCCTGACCGGATTCGACACGTCTTCGCTCAACGGTCCGGCAGCACGATCTCGACCTTGACTCGCTCGCGGCCGACCTGGATCGGCTCGATGTGCGGCTTGCCGCGTCGGGGGCGGATCTCGAGGGTGTAGCTGCCCGGGGCCGGCAGGAAGCGGTCGAAGTGGCCGTCGCGGGGCCGGGAAGTCCAGCGCTCGCCGGCCCGGCGTTCGATCTCGAGCACCCGCACACGCGCCTTCTGCGGCCGGCCCTTGCGGTCGCGGACCGTGCCGGAGACCGCCGGGCCGTCGAGCAGGCGGTCGAGCAGGCGCATCCAGACCAGGCGCAGGGCCTCGAGCAGCTCGACCCGCTCGGCGGTCTCGAGCGGCGGCGGCCAGGTGGCGGCCTCGACCAGCAGGGCCAGGGTGCCGAAGCGGTACCGCAGCCAGTCCTGGTCCGTGCCCGAGACCGGGAAGAGCTGGCGGCGCAGCCCGAGCTTGCCCTGCGGGTGTTTCAGGCCGGCCGTGATCTGCTCGGCCACGGCCCAGGCCTCGTCCGGCTCGGGCTGCGGCACGCCCTCGATGGTGTAGGGCACCAGCACGGACACGCAGCCCATGTGATAGGAGATCGAGGCCGCGAAGTGCTCCCGCCTCGCCAGGGCCATCATGGCCCGGGTCTCGGGCTCCGAGCCCGGGGACGGCCCGCGGTGGTGGCGCAGGCTCTGGCGGGCGAGCTTCGGCAGCGCATCCCAGCGGAAAGGGTAGTTGCGGTTGAGGTCCACCCCCTCCTCCGGGCCCCGTTTTCCGTCGCCGTCCAGGTCGCGGCCGTTCTTGCGGCCGGCCGCGCTGGACTGCTCCATGAAGAAGGCCAGCCCGTCCGGGTTGACCAGCGGCACGGCCCAGACCACGAGCTCGTCGAGCCAGCGGCGAACCCGCGGATCGCCCTCGTGGGCGAGCAGGTGCTGGGCCGCGTCCAGCACCACGTCCACGCTCACGATCTCGTCCCCGTGATGCGCGCCGTTGAGCAGGACGGCCGGGCGCTGGAGCGCCTTGCCCCCCGCGGCCAGGCCGCGGCCGATGGCCAGGGCCCAGATCGGGCGACCCTGGTGGCTGCGCCCGATGCGCTCGAGAAGGCAGTCCTTCGGGTGCGCGCGCGCGAGCCCGCGCAGGATGGCCTCGACCATGCGCGGGTCCTTGTAGTGGCGCGCGAGCGCGAAGCCCTGCTCGTCGCGCGCGGGCTCGCCGCCCCGGCGCTGCAGGTAGTCGAGGTCCCGGTACTTCCAGGGCAGGGTGGTCAGGACCCGCA
The DNA here is from genome assembly GCA_016935365.1 of Deltaproteobacteria bacterium. GTDB lineage: Bacteria > Myxococcota > B64-G9 > B64-G9 > B64-G9 > JAFGRB01. Next base: position 2,836 of record JAFGRB010000277.1, on the reverse strand, counting down.
CGAAGGGGCTCCGGTCGGCCGCCTGGCAGGCCAGGCGCTCAAGGCCGAAGAGATCGGTGCGCAGCACCCTGCGGGCGGGCCCTCCGAGCCGCTCCAGCTCGATGGCCTGCCCGGCGGGCGCCTCGAAGCCCGCCCGCACGAAGGCCGCGATCGGCATGCCCAGGTCCTGGAAGCCGGGCGACCGATCGCAGGCCTGCCTCGTGGCCAGCTCCAGCAACGAGCCGCCGCTCACATCCGCGAGCCCGACCGCGCCCTCCCAGCCCGCGGCCGCGGGCCAGACGGCCGAGGTGCTGGCCAGGGGCCGGGCCGTGCCGGCCTCGACGAGCTCGGAGACGAGCACCGGGCCCAGGGCGGATGCCAGGATCTCGAGATCGCCGCCCTGCAGGTCCGCGAGCAGCACCTTTTTGCTGAGCTGGATGCTGCGCCCGCGCTGGGTGCCGATCAGCCAGGCGAACTTGCCGCGCACCCGCAGGCCCAAGGCCTGCTGGATGCGCCCGCCCGAGCGCGAGCTCCGGGCGCGCAGCAGCAGATCGATCCTCGGGCTCGTATCGACCTTGAATCGAGCCCGGAGCACGCCGTGGCCGAAGTGCGCGCCCGCGCCGCCGGCGAGCCAGAAGCCTCGCTCGCCGCCCTCGAGCGAGATCGAGCCCGGCTCGACCCGCCAGCGCCCGCGGCTCGCCAGGGTCTCCGGCGCCCGGGCTGCGCCGAGCAGGACCGTCTCGGGGCCGGGATCGTAGGCCGGCTTTGCCGCCAGCGCGATCGAGCCGAGGCAGAGCAGCAACGCCGAGGCGAGCCAGCCGTTCGCCCACACGTTTCGCCGAAATACGGGCTCCTCCGCCATGAAGAGAAGACGACCCACGGCGCTGGTCATGGGCGTGGCAGTTTGACGCGCGGGAACGAGCCGCGCTTTTTCGGCTTGTGTGTCTTGACGAGCAGCTCGAAGGGGTAGGGGATGTCGTAGAGCGGGCGATCGGCCCGAAACAAGCTGCGGGGCACGAGCTTGGAGATGTGGCGTACCCCGGCCTGCTCCACGCACTGGCGGAAGTGCCCGAAGGGCTGGGCGTTGTAGATGTAGTCGTGGCGCGTGGGCCCGGCGGTGCGGGTGCGCAGGATCAGGGAGCGCTCGTCGTGGGGCAGCCCGAAGACGTTCTTACGGAACTGCGGCGTGTAGCGGAAGTACTGCTCGGCATTGGACACGTAGAGCAGGCGCACCTTCCGCCCGCAGCGCTCCAGGACCTCCGCCAGGCGCCTCATGGTGCGGTGGGCGGTCAGATCGCCGCGCACGATCAGCACGCGCCCGGTGCGGAAGAGCTGGGCGACGTACGCGTAGTCGGCCGGATCGGAAAGGAAGGTCGGCACGCCGCGCTCGCGCTGCAGCTCGGCCATCTCGGCATAGCGCGTGGGGATCACGTAGCGTCCGGTGCGGGCCGCCTGCCAGGCGCTCTGCCAGCTCCGGGGGTAGGTGCGGCGGATGATCTCCCGGAGCGCTCTCGAGGGCGGCTTCCAGAGCTTCACGAAGTCCTCGGGCGAGTCGGTGTGCAGGAAGGCCGCCCGGTAGGCGCGGTGGAGATCGACGACCATCTGGTCGAAGTCGAGCAGGACGAGCAGCTCGCTCCGGGCCCAGGCGGCCAGGGAGAAGTTCTGATCCGTGCCCACGCCGATGAAGACGCCGCCGATGCGGTCGATGCGCGGCCGGAAGTGATCGTGCCGGTGCTCGTTCGAGGCCAGGTAGTGCGTGTCGTGGGTGAGCTGGGCGGGCTCCGGATCGGCGGGCACGGCCGCGATCGCCTCGGCCTCGCCGTCCTCCAGGCCGAAGCGATAGCGGCCGTCCCGGCCTCGGAACAGGAAGGGGTGCGCTGCAGGCCGGGCCTCGGCCGCTGCCCGGATGGCCTCCGGGCCCGGGCTGCAGATGGGCTGGGGCGGCAGGCCCGCGTGCAGGAAGGTGTTGCACGGATGATCGAGGGCCAGCGCGCCGGGCTCCACAGCGCGGGACCAGTCGACCGGCTCGCCGCCGGCCAGCGCGTAGCGAAGCGATGCTTGCGACTCGAGCTGGAAGTCGCGATCGAGCCGGGTCCAGAAGACGCTCGCCAGCAGGCCGCGGTCCTCGGGGATCTCGGTCTCTCGCTGGACCAGCGAGGCGAGCACGAGCAGCTCGCGCTCGTCCCGGCCCGCTTCCCTGTGCGAGGCCAGCACCGATCGCTGGCGCTGGACCATGGCTCGCAGGATCGCCTCCGCGCCGGCAGCGCGCGGGAAGCTGTACTCGCCCGGGGCCAGGTAGCCCTCCAGGCCCCCGGCGGCCTGGATGCCCAGGCTGGCCGCGAAGGCCGGATCGCGCGCCTTCTGCTGGAGCGGTGCCGGGCCGATCAGGCCCGCGCCGGACAGCGCCCGGGCCGTGCCCGCCAGGCTGAGACCGGCCGGGATCTGGACCCGGAGATTCTCTCCCGCAGCCTGGGCCACGGTGGCCTGGCCGCAGCCCGAGAGAAGCAGAAGGAGGCCTGTCGAGACGGTGAGGCGCAAGCTGGCTCCTGGGCCGAGGATACCCCAATCCGTCGATCTGCAAGAGTAAAAACAGCGCGCTGGAGAAAGGCCGACCGTGTCCAGATCGAATCCTCAGCCCATACGTCCAGGCGCTGAAGGCTCGAAAAGCCGTGGAACTTCCGTCTGCATGGAGTACTCTGAAGCTTCACAGATGGACCCGAAGCTCCCTGGAGGAGACATGCGCGAGTCGAGAAGCTTGTGTGTCCGCGTTGGAGCGCTGCTCGCTTTTTGGATTTCGCTATCGACCTGTGCGGGCCAGCGAGAGCCGGTCGATGCCCGTGCGGTTGAGCCGGTGCCG
>JAFGRB010000276.1 GCA_016935365.1 Deltaproteobacteria bacterium | reverse complement strand
TCCGAGGTGGCCCTGTCTACTGATTCACGAGTTCAACTCCTCACGCTGTTTGCAGTTTCTGGCCTGCAAAGTGGGAAATGCACCCAAATGTAATCGAGCATTCATACTCCATTGTGGTTACTCAGGACTGTGACCTTGAGCAAGATTTCGCTGCTCGATTCCCCGAAGCTACACAGGAGAATTCTCCCGACAAGCTCCTCTTCGGTATTCTTCTCTGTGGTGCCTACGATGAGCTACTGATGAAGGCGGGGAGGCACCGTATTAGCTCCAAGACCTTCAGTAGACAGGAGTGGAAGGCAGTTAAGAAAAACCAGGACCCACGTTACCAGTATCTTGGCGCAATCCCGGGGCTGCCAACCAAGATGGTAGTTGACTTCAAAGACTTCTTCATGGTTCCTTGCGAACTGATCTACCGCGAGATTGAGAATGGCTCGGTAACACGTGCGGTGGAGATGAATTCGCCATACAAGGAACATGTTCTACAGAGGTTTGCTTGGTACCTGATGCGTGTAGGACTGCCCAAGGATTTCGATCAGCTCATCGAAGTTGCGCGGATTATATCCGAGCCTTCAACTGCTCAGCAACAACCAGCTGTGAACGCAGATTTCACTGCTCCTATCGTCACAGCGCCAGAAGTTGCCACGCAGCCACAATCAGACGGGTCAACTACAACGCCAACTGGAAAAGAACCAGAGCCCAGCACCGAATAGTAGAGTTGGCTTCATTTCCCATTTCCCTGGAATTGATTACACATCAAGTGCCTTAGTACCCATCGATATTATTCCTCATGTTACAGTATATAGACGCTCCAATTAGATCCGGAAAAAGAGTAGAGTGGTTGATGTTCATTCTGTTCAACGCTTTTAGTAGTTCGACCCGATCGGCGTTCGGAATGGTAAGCTTCCTCAACACCGCGCATTTCCTTTCTTTTGGGAACTGGCGTTTAACCCAATCCTCGATAGACCCACCTCTGGCTACTTTCGTGAAAAGACCACCTTGCACGAGAAGCCGCTGGTTGTCGTCTGACATGGGCCTCACAAACTCAAGCACATCCAGGCAGAGATCATCATTCTCGAGCAGATAGGTCATTTCATCCTCAAGCGTATCTTGCTTGATCGTATTATTTCGTTCTTCCACAAGCGCCCTCGATAGAGCGTATATTGCTCGTCTTTTGGTTGGATAGCTCCTATCTTGGTAGAATGCGAAGTACGCAGCTACCCACGGTGACTCACTCCAGTCGAGGAGGGGTGTGTCAAGTGCATGATGCTGGCCCAAGGACCACCAGTCGTTGTCGTTTTCCAATCTCGGCGGGTTCTCTCCGCGCCGCCCTCGCGCTGCGTATTTGAATCTCTCCAAGTGCTCCGCGCGTGCGGCATCGTCGGACTCTGGCAACACTCGATCAAGGGACGTCTCAAGACGCCAGTCGTCTCGACGTTGCCCTCTCCAGCATAACCTCTCGTTTTCTTTTGTCCGCTGGAAGAAATAATCCGATAGGTATCTCCAAGCTGAGATCTCGACTTCAAGTACTCCTTTCTTGATCGGTTTCTCTTTCCATCTCTCTCGCCTACCCACTTGCTCCTCCTACTCGTACCAATCGAAACTCTCGGCCATCACTCATCAATTACGTTCTTCATATGGATTATGGTAGGTGCCAGTCCATCACCTGCTGATTGAGGTCTAAGTATCGCACGACCATAGAACCTGGCTTCAAGCCAAGTTTCTGGGCCAATACAAGTATCTTACGCGCGTGGGTAATCGCGTTGTAGTTCGTCAGGAGGAAGCTTCCATCCTCTAGCTTTACAGAACTCAGCTCTCGCCCCGTGCCGGTGTACGGCTTCTCTCGTGATAAGTCACGTGCAAGAATTGCATCCCGCACACCGATCTTGAGCGCATAGTTCGCGAGCCTGGCATACCCTCGTGACCAGGTATCCAGATCATCCTGCTCCTCACCTGGTATTCTAATGAATACGGGCTTGCTACCTGTTAGGTCTCCCGGCACGGTCCCTCTATCTCTATGTGTGGAGTATGGCGATTGAGGCCGCTCTTGGATCTGCGCTCGAATGGGTCCAGGCTTCGAAACAGGTGTCTGTTCGATGCGAACCTGCTCTGAATCATCCGCGTCAGACGAACTCGGTAGTTCCTGGAGAACCGTCAGGAGAAAGTTTTTCTTCAGACGGGCCGGGATACTCTGGATGGAGGAGGCGACCTCGACAAGGTTCTCGGCTCTGCTCGGTGAAAGCAGGTGTACGAGGTTGCCGAGTTTCCCGTCTAGATTCCACTCAAGGAAGCACCTTCTGTCCGGGGCACCCTTGATCTCGTTGTCGAACAGACGCCAGTCTTTGCCGTTGGTCACCACACCCCATCGCAACTGCGGCTGGCGATAAACGCAGTAATCGCAGACCTGCTTGCTGTCCTGTGCGCTTAACGAAACGCCAACGGACTTGGCTTCCAGCGCGGTGTATGGGCTGCCGCTTGCGAACAGCACATAATCCACTGCGCCCTTGCCGCCTGATCTCGCAGCACCATCGATCGTGGCCTCGGCCTCCAATCGGTTGGGTGCATCTGCTTTCCAAACGTCATAGCCAATAGCCGCCAGCGCCGGCTCGATCACGAGGCGCCTGGTCTGCGTCTCGTTGCGTTGAAGAACGTCAAGGAGCCTGTGAAGATTCTCCTTGGCGACTTGGAGAAATGCCACCGACCGCATCGATACCTCCAGAGCTTGCGGGACTATTACCATAGAGAGCCACTCCGCACAAGCTGCATGCAGCACCACCATCCGCTCTTCAGAATGGAGAACGACAGGTCTCGTTGCCCCGACCCTGAGGTGGCGTCACTATTGCAGTAAGTGACTCGCAAGGACTTTCGCAGACCTTCTCGAACAACGGTCCGTTGCCTGGCGGAAAGAACAGGATGGAATCGTGCAGATGACTGCACGCCCTAGCGCAACTCCCTGTCTCCGGATCTGGGACTTGAAAGGATCCCAACTTCGCGGTATGTAGCCGTGCAAGCCATGAGGAAAGCCCGACGGAAGCGGAGAACGGTGAGCATCGCGCGGCGGGTGGCCGTGGACGTCCTGCGTCGGGTGGAGGCCGAGGGCGCGTACGGGCAGCTGGCGCTGAACCACGCGCTCGAACGCAGGGCGCTGCTGCCCGACGACCGCGCGCTGTGCACCAGCCTGGTCAACGGGGTGCTGCGCTGGCGCAGGCGGCTGGATTTCGCGCTGGCCGCCCACAGCCAGCGGCCCCTGGAGCGGATCGAGCCGGCGCTGCTTCGGATCCTGCGGATGACGGCCTACCAGCTGCTCTTTCTGGACCGGGTGCCCGAGTGGGCTGCGGTGGACGAGGCGACCCAGCTCGCCGTCCAGATGCGGGGCCAGCGCGCCGGGGGCTTCGTGAATGCCGTCTCCCGGGCACTGGCGAGGACGCGGGAGCGCGTGGAGTGGCCGGATCCAGACCGGGACATGCCGGTCCATGCCCTGGGCGTGCTGCAGTCCTTCCCGGACTGGATGGTCGAGCAGTGGCTCGCTCGTTTCGGGCGCGAGCGGGCCGTCGCGCTCATGGAGGCCATGAACCGCCCGCCGCCGCTGTGGGTCCGGGCGAACAGCCTGCGCGTCAAGCCGGACGGGCTCATAAGCCTCCTGGAGGCCTCGGGCATCGGGGCGAAGCGGCTCTCCGATGTCCCGGGGGCGATCCGGCTCGAGGACGCGCGATCGCTGACGGATGCAGCCGCGCACGAGGCCGGCTTTCTGCATATTCAGGACGCGGCCGCCCAGGCGATCTGCCACCTGCTCGACCCGCGGCCGGGAGAGCGGGTCCTGGACGCCTGCGGAGCGCCCGGCGGCAAGACGGCCACCATCGCCCAGCTGATGAATGACGAGGGCGAGCTTCTGACCGTGGACCTGCATCCGGCCCGGCTCGGCCTGGCCCGCAAGCTGGTCGACCTGCTCGGGATCGGGATCGTGCAGACCGTGGCGGCCGACATCTGCGAGGCGGGCGAGGGACTGGGGCTCTTCGATCGCGTCCTGCTCGACGCGCCGTGCTCGGGCCTGGGCGTCATCCGGCGTCACCCCGAGACCAAGTGGCGCACCTACGAAGGCGATCCGGACCGCCTGGCGCAGATCCAGCGGGAGCTGCTCGACGCGACGAGCCGGCTCGTGCGGCCCGGCGGCAAGCTCGTCTACAGCGTGTGCACGTTCACCGCCAGCGAGGGCGAGGCGCTCATCGACTCCTGGCTCGAGGCGCATCCGGACTTCGCCCGCGACGACCCGCGCCAGGCCCGCCGCGCGCCCTGGCACGCCCTGCTCGACGCGAGAGGGCAGCTCTGCACCTGGCCCGACCTGCACGACATGGATGCCTTCTTCGGCGTCCGGCTCGCGCGGTCGGCCTGAGCGCCCGGACCGGCGGGCCGCAGGTCAAAGACGAGGGAGGAAGGCAAGTGCAAGCCAAGCAGCGCGTCGATCGGATCGCCCCCTCCATTCTCGCCGCCGACATGTCCGCGCTGGGAGACGAGCTGGCCCGGATCGAGGCCGGCGGCGCCGACTGGGTCCACGTCGACGTGATGGACGGCCGCTTCGTCCCCAACATCTCCCTCGGCATTCCGGTCGTGGCCAGCCTGCGCGGGCGTACCCGGATGCCGCTGGACGTCCATCTGATGATCGTCGAGCCCGAGAGGTACGTCGAGGCCTTCGTCGCTGCCGGGGCGGACATCCTGACCGTCCAGGCAGAGGCCTCACGGCATCTCTACCGGACGCTGGCCTCCATCCGGGACGCGGGAGCCCGCGCGGGCGTGTCTCTCAATCCAGCCACGCCCCTGCTCTGCATCGAGCACGTGCTCGAGCTGGTCGACCTCGTGCTGGTCATGACCGTCGAGCCGGGCTTCGGGGGACAGGCGTTCATCCCGGCCATGCTGCCCAAGATCGAGGCGCTGGCCGGCATGCTCGAGGATCACAAGGCCGTTGACATCCAGGTGGACGGTGGGATAAATACAGAGAGCATCGGTCTGGCGGCCCGGGCGGGCGCCAACGTGTTCGTGGCGGGAACGAGCGTGTTCGGTGTCGGGAATCCGATCGAAGGTCTTCGACAGTTGAGAGAGGCGTTGGCAAGGGTCCGATCGGGACCGCCATGATGTGCCGCGTTCGTTGATATCGGGAAGTGGCTCAGGCTGGTAGAGCACCTGGTTCGGGACCAGGGGGTCGCAGGTTCAAATCCTGTCTTCCCGATCATGGCCGCGCATGGAATGGACATGCGCGGCATTTTTTTCTCCGGCCGCACTCCGCATCGATCGCGGGGGCGTGAGAGATGAGCGAAGAAGTCCTCGCCCGCTGCGCGGGCTGCGGGCACAACATCGAGGTGAAGCGGCTCGGTCGGATCACCTGCCCGATCTGCAAGGCCGAGATCTGGGTCGGCCCGGCGGGCGAGGACGCGATCTCGGGCGAACCCATGCTTGGCGAGAAAGCCGCGCCCGCACAGCAGGGGGCGGCCGGGCGAGAGCAGGCCGAGCGAGAGCAGGCAGAGCAGGCCGGGCAGGATCGGGCCGGGCAGGAGCAGGCCGGGCAGGAGCAGGCCGGGCAGGAGCAGGCCGGGCAGGAGCGGACCGGGCAGGAGCGGACCGGGCAGAGCGGGGACGAGCCGGACGAGCGCTCCGAGCACGGGCCCACGGATGCGGATCTGCACGACATCCGTACCCTGCTCGCGGCCGCGGAGCAGATGCACCGGCACCGCATCCAGGCGAGCATGGCCCCGGCCTGGGAGTCCGACGAGGGCGGACGGCTGCGGCGGTTCGCGCGTACCGCGGGCCAGGTCTACTCGAATGCCTCCGGCTTCTTCTCCGCTCTGCAGGTGGAGCACTACTCGCGCGCGATGAGCTTCGGTTGGATCCTGTGCACGCTCGCGGTGCTGTGCTTCGCGCTCAACGGCCTGTGGCAGATCGATCAACACAGCGCGCAGCTGCTGGCCGAGTCGGCCGATGCGGCCGGGACCCAGAGGCTGCTCGACAGCCTGCACTCCGCCCTGCTCGTCTTGCTCGTCGGGGCGCCGCTGTTCGGGCTCGTCAACCTCTGGTTCACGGCGGCGCTCTATCACCTGGGCGTGCTGCTCGTCGCGGGGGAGCACCGGGGCTTCAGGGCGACTTTCCGGGCCACGGCCTACGGATTCGTGCCGCTGTTGCTGTTTGCGATCCCCATCGTGGGGCACCTGATCGGCGGCCTGTGGTCGCTGGTCATCCAGGTCATCGCCGTGGGGCAGGTCCACCGCATCGGCCCGGCACGAGCCGCCCTGGCCGTGCTCATGCCGGTCACGGCCTTGATGCTCTTGACGATGCTTCTCTCCTGAAGGCAGGCCTCACCGTCAGAAAGACCACCCGTACGCCAGCCCCAGCATGACCGTCTCGCGTTGGAAGCGCTCGGCCTCCTGGGAATGAAAGGCATTGCGGTAGAGTGCCGCCTGCAAGAGAAGCGACAGATCGCGCCAGAAGCACCAGGAGATCCGGATGGCGAAGGCGTTCTCGTTCTCGTCGGCGTCGGGCTCGTAGGCGGTCGACTCGAGGTAGATGCCGTCCAGGTAGTCGGTGTACTGCACCGTACCCATCAAGTGGACGGCCAGGTCCCAGGGGAGCTGCATCGAGAGCACCAGCCGGAGCCGGTGCCAGAGCGCAGACGAGCTCAGGCTGTTCGAGTCGTTGAACGAGAGGAAGTAGGATGTCTGGACGATCAGCCTGTGCCGCTCCCACCAGTGCATCTGGAAGCGGAGCTGCGCGACGCCGATATGGCGCTCGTCCTGGCGATCGCGGCCCAGGAGGACGCCCTCGCCGGTCTGGCCCGCCAGCGCCGGCTGGTCGAAAAAGCGGGTGTCGAAGCGGTAGCTCAGGCCGGCGGACCAGGCCGGGGAGAAGGAGGCGCTCAGGCGCAGGCCGATGCTGGGTCCCAGATTGGTCGAGCGGATCAGGTCGGCCTCATGGTCCGGTTTGAAGATGAAGTAGCGCCCACCGGCAAAGGCCTCGAGGGCGATGGGGATGCCCGGATGAAAGACGCGCCGGGAGAAGACCTCGCCGGTGGCCAGCAGGTAGTCGCGGCTGTGCACCGCCTGGGTCGTGTCGCGCAGCGTCAAGCGGACACCGAAGGAGCGCTGGCCGGGCAGCACCTGGCGCCAGCGGCCGGCGAGGTATGTGGCCAGGAGGTGCTCGGAGCGCCGCTGGTAGAAGAGCTTGGCACCGCCGTGCAGCTCGAGGGCCAGCCGGTGGGCGCCGCGTCGATAGCCGATCTCGCCCTGGAAGACGAGGTTGGCCAGGAAGTCGGCCGGGCTGTCCTCGCGGGCGCCATAGACCCGGCGCGCGTTGGAGTCGAACTCCTGGCCGACCTGCAGCCGCAGGCGGCCGTCGAGCTCTCCGGCGCGCGCAGGCGGCAGGGCGCACGCTGCGGCAGCGACGACCAGCGCGATCCTGACAGCTCGGCCCATGGGTCATTTCTAACCCCAAAACGGCGGGCCGCTCAATGGACTTGGTGGCGATTTCATAGCGCGGGCTGACGCCCGCAACCCAAGTTGGAACGGCGTCGCCACTCGGGTACAAAGGGTAGTATCAAACCTCCCTATTCC
>JAFGRB010000275.1 GCA_016935365.1 Deltaproteobacteria bacterium | reverse complement strand
GTATTCCAGCAGCGAGGGGGCTTTGCGAAAGCCCCCTGAGAGTGACTAAGCCCCAAAACAAGTGCAGCGCACTTGTTTTGGGGCTAGTCCATGACCAGCTCGGGCAGCCGGGGCTGGGAGAGCAGGAAGCGGACGTCCCGGGCATAGGCCCCGTGCGGCTCGGCGTCCAAGTAACGCTGATAGGCGGATCTCGCCAGGCGCTCGTTGCCCCGCCACTGGTAGATCGAGCCCGCCAGCACCCACAGGTCCGACTTGCGGCCGACCTTGTCGGCGCCGCGCTCGAGCGTGCGCAGGGCGGCGTCCTCGAGCCCCTGCTCGAAGAGGCTCAACGACAGGCCGTAGTAGCCGGAGATGCGTTTCGGATCCAGGTGCACCGCGCGCCCGAAAGCGATCGAGGCCGCTCGGTACTCCCGCGCCCGGTATCGCAGCCAGCCCTTGCGCAGCATGCGCCGGTAGCTCGCCGACATGCGGGTCCGGTCGGCGTCCAGCGACGCCCGGTGCTGCGGAGGCACGATCCGGGCGAGCGGCAGCTCGTCCCCCAGCTCTGCATCCTGCGCTTCTTCTTCTTCCACCGCTGCCAAGGCTGCCTTCGAAAGCTGCTCCGCAAGCACAGGTTTCGATGCAGGGCCTGGCGTACCGTACGCCCCCAGGACGAGGTAGCCCAGCAGGCCGACAGCCAATCCGCTGCACGAACCCACCGCGGCCAGAAAGCGCCAGCCGGCCCCAGGCCCAGCGGCATCCTCCGCGCCGGTCGGGTGCAGGCAGGCCAGGTAGCCCTCCGCGAGCTCATCCCAGCTCCAGCGCTCCACGTCGATGGCCTGCTCGCGCATCTCGTCCTCCTCTCAGAAGCGAGCCAGCACGCGAAGCGTCACGCACGGAAAGATCGCCAGCTCGGATCCGGCCGTATTCGACCGGGGATCGAAGAATCGGACGTCCTGCTCGGCCTGGAGCGAGAGCAGGCTTACAGAAGCACGCAGCTCCAGGGCCAGGTGATCCATCAGGCCGATCACCATTCCCGACGCCGCCCCGCCGCCCAAGGCCGTCGCGCCCGACTGGCTCAGCAAAGCGAAATCGCCCTCCAGGTAAGCGGAGAAGGCCTGGCTCTTGACGAAGAAGAAGCGCAGGTTGGGCTGCAGGAGGATGTCGCCGCTCCTTCCCAGGCCGAAGCCGATGCCGATCTCGCCCGGCGCGTCGAAGGGCGCCCAGCTCGCGAAGAAGTCCGAGAAGATCCTCTCACCGCCGGCCTGCTCGTCGACCAGCCGGATCGGGAACAGCACCGTCGCGCCAGCGCCGAACGAGAAGCAGCTGGCCCACTGCGGAGCTTCGTCTTCCGACTCCAGCTCGGAAGACGTGTCCTGCACCTTCGCGGCGACTGGGAGCGCCAACTGCGATCGGGCCTGCCCGGCCGCCGTCTCGCCGGGCCAGAGCTCGAAGCCGTCCATCTGCTCCGCGGCCAAGGACGCCTGGCTGGCGAGCAGCAGGCAGGCGAGGTGGGGGATGGTGCATCGCTCGATCATCACAGGAAGGCTTCTTCAAGCCCCATGCCAGCTCGTCAATCCAATGATTCCGGAAGATTAGGAACAAGCGCAGACGCGCCTGGCCGGGTGGATACCCACCCGGGGGGTGCTGTTCCACCCTGCGCTCAGCCGCCAAGCCAGGCGGGATCGATCGGCCCCTTGAAGGGACCGGGCTGCTCCAGCTTGCGCGAGACCATAAAGGCCGCGAAGCGCAGGGCCTCGGCCGGCCCGGCCACAAGCCGCCGAGCGAGATAGGTCGCGAAGGTCGTATCCCCGCGCCCTGTGCGCCCGGCGTTGGAGCGGTTCGTGAACGCGGCCTCGTGCAGCTCCCCTCCCGCGAGCAGGGTCACGCCCCGGCTGTGGGTACATAGGATCTCGGAAGGCCCCAGCGCGGCCAGCGCCCGCAGGCCCGCCTCGACATCGGTAGAGCCGGTCAGGAGCTCCACCTCCCGCCTGTCCGTCTTGAGGGTGTGAACGGCCGCCAGGCCTGCGGCTTTCTCCTCCCAGTCTCCCGAGCGCAAGGTGCCCTCCTGCGGGCGTCTCACGAAGCCCTGCACGTCGAGCGCCAGCCGACCGCAGCCCGCCAGGCGCTGGATCACGGCCAGCGACATCTCGCCGCGCATCAACGGGCAGGCCACCGCGATGCGCGCGGAGAGGCCGTCGCAGTCCGCCGGCTCGAAAGCCTCGGCCCGCGACTCGACATGAAAAGCGCGGCGCTCGAAGTCGGCCGTCTTGGGCTCGGTGCGTATGCGGGTCGTCTTGGAGCTGGGTCTGACGACGACCTGGATGCCGGCCGCGAGCAGCTCGTCGAGCAGCGCGCGGTCCTCGGGTGCGAGCTTGGTCAGCACCCCCACCCGAGCACCGGTCAGCGCGGCCGGAAAGGCGCCGTAGTAGACCGCTCCGCCCGGTGCGCGCAGCTCTTCACCGCTGCGCAGGATGCGATCCTCGGTCAAGTGCCCGGCGAGCAAGAGATCGAATGGGCTGTCCATTCCGGGGAGTCTAGATCAACTGCGGCCTCGCTGCACGATCGATCTGCAGCGCCGCGGTCAACCGGTACGCTCCTTCTCGTCTCGCAGGCAAGCCGCCTCCATGATCAAGGACGGCAAGTTCTCTTGGACCGTACGCGGCCCCGCCGGCACCCAGGGCGCGATCTCCATCTCCGGCTGCTCCCATCCGACGAGCTCCAGTGCGGCGCCCTCGCCGAGCCAGTCTCCGAGCTCGGCATGGACCAGCGATCCGTCCGCGAGGTAGAGCGTCCCCTCCTGTCCGTCGCCGGCCCGCAGGCGCAGCGCGACGGTCTTGCGCTCCATGGCGAGCAGCTGCAAAAAGCCCTGCACCGACACGCCGCACAGAAAGCCCGAGCGCTGCTGGTCGCGCTCGAGCCCGAGCAGGTCCAGCACCTCGCGCTCGAGCCTGTCGGGCTCGACGGGCTTGTGGAAGAACCTCACCGCCCCGTCGCGCCGCGAGCGGGCCTCGAGCGCCGGAGTGCCGAAGGCGCTCATGAGCGCAAAGCGAATCCGCGGAAAGCGGCTCCGGCAGACGAGCAGCAGCTCGATCCCGTCCATCCCGGGCATGCGCACGTCCGAGACCACGAGATCGGGGCCGTGTCGATCGATGATCTCCAGGGCCGCAGCGGCGCTCCCGCAGCTCAGCACGCGCAATCGCCCATTGCCCTCCAGCCAGATACGCAGACCATCGAGCAGGAGAGGCTCGTCGTCGACCAGCAGCACCAGGCTGCGCTCGGCCTCGTCTTTCATGGCCGGTCAGGACCTCCCGCGCCGAGCTCAAGCGACATCGTAGAGCACCGGGTCCCGCTCGACGATGAACTGGCGAATGGCCGCCCGATCGGACTCGGACAGAGCCAGAAACTGCACACCCACGCCCGCCGCCATGTCTTCGGTGTAGGGTGTGTACTCGCGCAGCCATCGCACCTTGACCCGGCTGCGGATTGTCGGGCAGGCCGGCAGATTGAGCTCCAGATCGAGCTCGGTGCCGACCGGCAGATCGTCCCAGGTCGCGATGAACAGCCCGCCCTCGGACAGGTTCTCGGTCAGGCCCATGTAGAAGTTGTGCTCGGTGTGCATGCTGACGTCCACGGCCACCGATGCCCGCGGGGCGGTCCGGCGCTCGGCTCCGGACGGGACATACCGGACCACGGCCGGCCTGAGAGCCTCCTCGTATGCTCTCTGGAGATCGAGGCGCTCGCGGGCCTGCTCTTGGGCGCGGAGATCCAGCTCGAGCTGGCTCTCGACTCTCGATCGCTCCTTTGCGATCCGCTTGCGCCTGGCGAGCAGCTCGGTTCGCTGGTCGCCGATCCCCGCCGCCCTTGCCTGCATGGCTCTCTTGCGCCGCTGCAGGTCGGCCTCTTCTTTCGCCAGCTGGCAGATCTCGCGCTCGAGCTCGCAGGCCTCGACCTCGACCTCGGTCTCCTCCTGCTCCAGCGCGCGCAGCTCTCCTTCGATCATCTCCAGGCGGCCTCGCATCTGCTGGGGGGCCGCGGCGTCTTTCGTCACGGCCGATCGCTGCTTGCTCGACGACATGCTTCCCTCCTAGCCCGTGGCCCGACCAGCCAGCCCGAAGCCCGGAATGCGACCCGCGTCCAGCTCGGCCAGGAAGACGTCGGCCACCTGGGGATCAAACTGGGTGCCGCGGTGCTTGCGCAGCTCGTCCCGGACGTAATCCAGCGAGCAGGCCTTGCGGTAGACGCGGTCGGCGGTCATGGCCTCGAACGCGTCGACCACGTGCACGATCCGGGCCGGCAGGGCGATCTCCCCGCCGGCCAGCCCGTCCGGGTACCCGCGCCCGTCGTGGCTCTCGTGGTGATGCCGGATGATGGCCCGGATGTCCTCTGAAAAGCCCATCGGCTCGACGATGGACGCGCCGATCCGGGGATGCCGGCGAATCAAGTCGAACTCGGCATCGTCGAGCCGACCCGGCTTGAGCAGCACCTGGTCGGGCACGCCGATCTTGCCGAGGTCGTGCAGCAGGCCGCCGATGCGCAGGTCTTCGAGCAGGCCGTCGGGCAGCCCCATCGCCTTTCCGACCTGCTCGGCGTAGAGCGCCACTTTCTCGGAGTGCTGGTGGGTGTTTGGGTCCCGGGCATCGACCGCCCGGGCCAGGGCGAAGGCGCCGGCCCTCGCCTGGACTGCGATCTCCCGGGCCATCTTCTCGATCTCGACCGACCGTCCTTCCAGGCGATTCCTGTGGGTCTGGACGCAATCGGCGACCGAGCGCCTGAGATCGTCGCTGTTCCAGGGCTTGGTGATGAAGGCCTTGACCAGGCCGCGGTTGACCGCATCGGCGGCGATCCGGATGTCCTCGCAGGCCGTCATCATGATGCCCACGGTGCGCGGCCAGCGCCGGCGCACCATGGCCAGCAGCTCGATCCCGTTCATGCCCGGCATCATGTAGTCGCTGATCAGCACGGCCACCTCGCGCTCGTTCAGCACGGCGATGGCCTCTGCCGGCGATACGGCCTGCAGGATCTCGACCCCGCTGCGCCGGAGCTGTCTGCGCACGGCCAGCAGGATGGCCTCCTCGTCGTCGACGACCAGGACGACCGGCAGGTCCGATTCGGGTGGACGGCTCATTTCGCTCGCGAGATCCACGACAGCCTCCTCGTCAGGCCGCACCGGCGGAAGGGTCCACCGGCAGCCGGATCCGAAAGGTCGACCCCCGGCCTCGCTCGCTCTGGACGCTGATCTGTCCGTTGTGCCGGGCCACGATCTTGCTCGCGATGCTCAGGCCGAGCCCCGTCCCGATGCCTCTCGGCTTGGTGGTGTAAAACGGCTCGAAGCAGTGCCTGGCCGTCTCCGGGTCCATGCCCACGCCGTCGTCCTGCACCTCGATCAGCACGGCGTCCCCCTCGGTCCTCGTCCGGACGACGATCGTGCCCGAGCGCTCGATGGCCTGGCTGGCGTTGTAGAGCATGTTCATGAAGAGCTGGCCGAGCTGGGACGGGTAGCAGCGCAGACTGGGCAGCTCGCCGTACTCCCGGACCAGCCTGGCCTTGTACTTGATCTGGTTCCACAGGATGTTGATGGCGCCGTCCAGAAGCTTGTTCACGTCGGCGCTCTCCCGAGACTCCGAGTCGTCTCGCGCGATGCTGCGCAGGTCCTCGACGATGTGCAGCACCCGCTGGATGCCGTTGCGGGTCTCGGCCAGGCATTTGGGCAGGTCCTCGAGCAGGAACTCGAGGTCGATCTCCCGGATCAGGCGCTCGATCTCATCTCGGCCTTCCTTCCCCTGCCGCAGCCGCTCCAGCAGCAGGCTGACATCCTGGAAGTACTCCTGCAGGGTGTTGATGTTGGAGCTCACGAAGGCCAGGGGGTTGTTGATCTCGTGGGCCACGCCCGATGCCAGCTCGCCGATGGTCACCAGCTTGTCGCGCTGCATGACCGACTGCTCGATGTCTCGCTGCTCGTCTGCCATGACCTCTCGCTCGACGACCCGGGCCGCCTCGCTCGCCAGCAGCATGCCGAGATCCAAGGCGCTGCGCTCGCAGAGGTCCGCCTCCTTCGAAGCATACAGGCACAGCACGCCGAGCAGCCTGGTGCGGCCCCGCATGGGCACGCAGAGCACGATGCTGGGCCGATGATCGAAGTGCATGGGCAGCCGGGGATCGTCCTGCCCGGAGGGCATGAGCAGCTGCGGCTGGCAGAAGTCGCTCATCCAGGCCGAGAAGTCGTCCCCGAGCTCGATCTGCTCTCCCATGCCGTTGGACCAGCTCCCGTAGCTGGCCGCCACGTGGATCGACCGCGACTCCGAATCCACCCTAAGGATGCAGGCGCCTTCGGCCCGCGTGCAGCGGATCATCTGCTGCAGCAGCAGGTTGAAGACCTGGGGACTGGACAGCCCCGAGGCGATCGCGTGCTGCAGGTCGAGCAAGGCGTGCAGATCGGTCCGGCAGATGCTCTCCGAGAGCAGGCGCCGGAACTGGACCGCTCTACGAATGAAGACCTCCAGCAGCTCCGCGTCGAGCGGCTTCGACAGGAAGCAGTTCGCGCCCTTCAGCAGAGCCTCCACCGCGAGGTCCCGCCCCGCGCAGCCCGAGATCACCAGCACCGGCAGTCCGGGCCGGTGCTCGCGGATCCAGCCGATCAGCTCCGGAACGTCCAGCTCCGGCACGACCAGGTCGAGCACGACCACGTCGCAGTCGCCTCGCTCGATCTTCTCCTTCAAGCCTGCGCCCGACTCCAGGCACGTGCACCGGCAGCCCAGCTTGCCCAGCATGGAGGCGGTCAGCTCCAGGAAGAAGCGGTCGTCGTCCACCAGCAGCACGTGCGGGTGGTTATTGAAGGCCAGCTCCTCTGAAAGAGGTCCGTCGAGGTAGTACTCGACCCGCTCGCAAGAGACGCGCGACAGCGCGATGCGATCCCGCAGGCCGCGGATGATGCTCGCATCCCAGGGCTTGCGGACCAGCACCTGCACGGTGCCCGAGGCATGGGCATGGCGAAGCCGGTCATCGACGTATCCGCCTGTGACGACGATCCGACCGACCGACGGCTCTTGCTGCAGCACCCGCTCCAGGAAGGCCACCCCGTCGATGCCCGGCATGTAGTAGTCCGTCAGCACCATGTCCGGCTTCTCCAGCGCCAGCGCGGACAGGGCGTCTTCGGGCCGCGAGAAGCTGCGGACCTTGTGGCCCGCATGGCTCGCCATACG
The DNA here is from genome assembly GCA_016935365.1 of Deltaproteobacteria bacterium. Lineage (GTDB taxonomy): Bacteria > Myxococcota > B64-G9 > B64-G9 > B64-G9 > JAFGRB01. The sequence goes on along the minus strand of JAFGRB010000275.1, from coordinate 56,114 downwards.
CGCCATGCTCCGCAGCACCCTGGGCTCGTCGTCCACCAGGAAGATCGTGCACGCGTCAGCGGGCATCGCCCCTGTGCTCCCTCGTGTCCTCATGAGCTGGGCTCCCCTGCCCCGACCCCCTGTTTGCGAACTGGTCTGGCTGGACGCCGTGCTTCTTCATCACCCGCTTGAAGTTGCTCCGATCCATGCCCGCCAGCCGAGCCGCCTGGCTGACGTTGCCATCGCTGCGGCCGAGCACCTCCACGAGGTAGCGCTGCTCGAAGTCGCCCATCGCCATCTGTCGCGCCTCTCGGAACGGCAGATCGGCGAACGACAGCTCGCTGCGGCTCGCGACCGTCCGGACCCGGCGCAGGGATTCGGGCAGATCGGCCATCGCGATCTCGGGCCCGCGCCCGAGCACCACCGCCCGCTCGATGACGTTCTCCAGCTCTCGCACGTTGCCTGGCCAGCTGTGGCCCTCCAGCAGCGCCATGGTCTGCGGCTGGATGCCCACCAGGCTCTTGCCCGTGCGCTGGTTGTGCTTTCGCATGAAGTGCAGAGCCAGCAGCGGGACATCGCCGGCCCGCTCTCGCAGCGGCGGCAGCTCGATGGTGATCACGTTGAGCCGGTAGAAGAGATCCTCGCGAAAGGTCCCCTCGCGCTTGGCCTTGGCCAGATCCATGTTGGTGGCGGCGATGACCCTCACGTCCACCCGGCGGATCTCGTTGCTTCCGACCCGCTTCATCTCGCCTTCCTGGAGGACGCGCAGGAGCTTGACCTGTGTGGCGGCGGGCACGCCGCCGATCTCGTCTAAAAAGATCGAGCCGCCGTCGCAGACCTCGAACAGTCCCCGCTTGGTGCAGGTGGCGCCGGTGAACGCGCCCTTCTCGTGGCCGAAGAGCTCGCTCTCGAGCAGGGTGTCGGTGAGCGCCGTGCAGTTGATCGCCACGAAAGGGCACGATCGCCGAGGGCTGCGGTGGTGGACCGCCCTGGCGACCAGCTCCTTTCCGGTGCCGCTCTCTCCCTGGATCAGGACCGTCGAAGCCGAGTAGGCCACGCCCTCGATCAGCTCGAAGACCTTCCGCATCTGCGCGCTCTGGCCCACGAAGCCCTCGAAGCTGCCCTGGACATCGAGCAGGCTCTCCAGCTCCCGGTTGCGCTCCACGAGCCGCTTGTGACGAGCCGCCTTGAGGACGGTCAGGGTCGCCGCGTCGATATCCACGAACGGCTTGGTCAGGTAGTCGTATGCGCCCAGCTTGACCGCCTCGACAGCCGTCTCGACCGACGCATAGGCGGTCATCATGACGATCTCGCACTCCAGATCCGCGTCCTTGATCTCCTGGAGCAGCTCGACCCCCGACTTGCCGGGCAGGCGCATGTCGAGCAGCACCACATCCGGCCTCCAGCCCGCGACCGAGTCGAGCACCCGGCTCCCGTCGGGCAGGGTGCGGATCTCGCAGCTCTGGTGCTCGAGCATCTTCTGCCAGGCCTGGAGCATGTACGGCTCGTCGTCGACGACCAGCACCTTGAACCTGCGATCGGGCGAGCGAGAGACGGGCCCGTCCATCACGTGCCACCTCCGATCTCCGCCGCTTGATCGACCGGCACCCTGACGGTGAAGACAGAGCCCTGCCCCTCGCGGCTCGAGAAGTCCAGTCGCCCTCCGTGCTCCTGGACGATCCTGTAGCAGATGGCCAGCCCCAGCCCCGTGCCCTGGCCGACCTCCTTGGTGGTGAAGAAGGGCTCGAAGACGTTCGGCTGGACGTGCTCCGGGATCCCGCAACCGCGGTCCTCGACATCGGCGAGCAGCCAGCCGTCCTCGCGCCTGGCGGCGATCCGGATGATCTGTCCCGGCTCCGAGGCGTCGATGGCGTTCTGCACCAGGTTGACGATCACCTGCTGGAGCAGGCTGGTGTGACATCTCACCGGCGGCAGGCCCTCGCAGGTCTCGACCCGGAGCTCCAGATCTTTCGCCCGGGGATGGAGCCCGGCGATGTGGACCGCCGCGAGGATCAGATCGTTGAAGTCGGCGCTCCGCGTGAGCATGCAGCCCGGCCGGCGGGCGAAGCTCAGCAGATCGTCCACGATCGTCTTGCAGCGCAGCGCGCACTCCCGGATGGCCGCCACGGACTCCCGGCTCGACTCGTCGAGCTTTCCGTCCCGCGAAAGCAGCTGGGCGAAAGCCAGGATGCCGCCGAGCGGGTTGTTGATCTCATGCGCCACCCCCCCGGCCATGCGGCCGAGCCAGGCCATCTTCTCCGCCTGGACCAGGGCGCGGGTTCGCTCCGCCACCTGGCGCTCGAGGTGCTGGTTGAGCTCCACCAGCTCGGCGTTCCGCTCGGTGAGCTGCTGCTCGTACAGGGCGTTGAGCTCGGCCAGCCGGACGCGCTCGAGGCACTCCGTCACCACGGCCTTGAGCTGGGCGTCGCTCCAGGGCTTGGTCAGGAAGCGGGAGACCTCGCCTTTGTTGACCACGTGCTCGATGGCCGGAATGGTGGCGTTGCCGGTCAGCATGACCCTCTGGACATGCGGCCATCGCTCCTTGACCTGCTTGAGGAAGTCCACCCCGTCCATGGCGGGCATCTGGAAGTCGGAGATGACCACCGAGACCGCTTGTCTCTCCAGGATCTCGAGCCCGTCCAGCCCGCTCGCGGCCGTCAGGACCTTCCAGGGCTTCGACCGCAGGCTCCTGCGCATCGCGGTCAGGACACCCGGCTCGTCGTCGACGAGCAGGACGATCGCCGGAGCTCCCGATTCGACTGTCGATCTGGAGGAAGGATCTCGCATCTCGCGAACCGCCTCGGCTCAGTACTCGTCCAGATCCAGGACGATGGCCCCCGACTCGTCGCGCTCCAGGTCGAAGATCTGAGGGTGCTCCTTGTTGAGCTGCTCGATGAAGTCGCGCTGCTTGTGGACCATGTGCATGAGCCGCTGGTTGTCGCGGCGCAGATCGATGTAGTCGATCAGCTGCCGCAAGGTCAGTCGCAGCTCCGCATCGCTCCAGGGCTTGGTCAGGAAGCGGTAGACCTCGCCCTCGTTGATGGCCTCGATGGCCAGATCGAGCTCCGGCAGTCCCGTCATCAGGATCCGCACGACTTCAGGAAAGCTCAGCTTGACCTTCTTCAGAAAGCTCAGCCCATCCATGACGGGCATGAAGTGATCGCAGACGACCAGATCGATCTCCTCCTGGGCCAGGGTATCCAGCCCGTCCTCCGGGCCCTCGGCGTAGAAGCACCTGTGGGGCTCCTTGCGCATGCAGCGCTGGAGCGCCCGCAGCACGTTCGGATCATCATCGACGAAGAGGATGCTCGCTTGCATGTCAGGCCTCCGCTCTCGACCTCAGCTCCAGCGAAATACGTGCCAGGGCAGACATATGTAAAAGTGCTTCCATTTCATGCCATTATCTGCCATGGACAGCCCGGCCGCAGCCATTGTGGGTCGCGGCCGACCCGGCAGGGTCGCTTGAACCACCGGAAGACAGGTGGGTCTGAGCGACCCACGGGTTGCCGAGCACCCATGAAAAATCCTTCAATATCAACTCATTTTCAAATCAGGCTCCCCCCCGAACCAGAAGGCTGGCGTCCCGACGTGTCCGCTCGAACCAGGGGGAGCTGACAAGAGGAATTGTACCCCGTCAGGAGCTCCGATAGTATTGCGAAAGAATCAACACTACGTTACAGTATCTTACAGAAGTGTAAAAGATGCCCAGATGAGCGAGATCGGCGCCTACATCATCCTGGTCGAGGACAACCTGCCCTTTGCCAACATTCTCAAGAAGTACGTGGAGTCCCGCTCCAGACACCGGATCGAGATCCTCTCTTCGGGCTTCCGGGCCATCGATCGCATCCTCGGTCTGCAGCCCGGTCTGGTCGTCCTGGACGCGGGCCTGCCGGACATGGACGGCTTCGAGGTGCTGAGAAGGGTGCGCTCGGGCTACAGCGGACCGATCATGATGCTGACCGCCTACGGCGAGGAGGAGCGCCAGGTCGAGGCCCTGACCCTGGGTGCGGACGACTACCTCACCAAGCCGGTCAGCCCTGGCATCATCCTCGCCCATATCGAAGCCCTGCTGCGAAGGCGGGTCCTGGACACCGAGGAGGCCGAGCAGCGCGGCTGGCGACGCCGCATCCGGGTGGGCGGCCTGGTGATCGACTCGTCCAGGCGCACGGCGAGCCTGGACGGCCGCGACCTCACCCTGACCGCCTACGAGTTCGAGCTCCTGTGGACGCTGGCCGACCGCGCAGGCCACGTGGTCCACCGGCCCGAGCTGCACATGATCGTCCGCGGAACCCCCTGGGACAGAGCGGAGCGGAGCCTGGACGTCTACATCTCCAGGTTGAGGAAGAAGCTCGGAGACTCCGGGCGGAGACCCGAGCGGATCCTCACGGTCCGGAGCGTCGGCTACATGCTGGCCCTGGACCTGTGATCAGTGGGCGTTGACCATCTCCCACCAGCCCGTCGCCTGGGCCCAGGAGACGTCCTCGTACTCCTCGTAAGGATAGTACTCGCAGGGGAAGTACACGTTCATGCCGCGGGCCTCGGGATGGGACCGACCGTGATCCTCGTAGAGCACGACCTCTTCGAGCGCCGCCAGCACGCCGTCGTAGGCCGAGCTGTGTCCGGGGTCGAGGCTGCGGGCCAGCTCGACGAGCTGGGCCAGATCGACATACTCCTCGCAGGTCCAGCCATCGCATCCGTACCAGACGAGGTCGTCGCAGATCGACCAGTAGTCATTCCCGCTCAGCGCAGCCAGGGCCGAGGCTGCGGGTGTGGCTGCCCCGGCCAGCGCATCCATCGCGGCCAGATCGTAGACCGCCAGGGTGCCGGTCTCATCCCTCTCCTCCTGGCAGAGCGCGATGTAGGTGTCGACCGCCAGCTGGGCGAAGCGGAGCGGGGAGTGGTCCTCCTGCTGGCCGAAGGCGTCCAGGAGATCGACATACGCCCAGCCCCAGGCGCCCTCGAGCTCCTGCGAGCCGATCATGATCTCCGCGTCCTGCCGCAGCTCGTAGGCCACGTCGGCCATGCCCTGCAGGCAGGCGTCGAAGCCGATCAGCGCAAGGCCCTGGCCGGCCACGGCCGCGTGCAGATCCTGGTTCGAGATGAAGACATCCGAGCCCGTGGTCTCGTCGTAGCAGCAGCCCTTGCCGGTCGGCTCGTCCGCGGGCCCCTTGCGCCACCAGCCGTCGCCGTGATCGTTCATCATCAGAAAGATCGCCGTCCCTCCCCCGACGACGGCCCTGACGTCCTGGATGAAGGCGGTCACGTTGCTCGCGTCCGCCATGTCCAGCTCCTCCCGGCCGGCCACCGTCAGACCCAGGTGGAGCGCATCAAGCTCGCTGCTCTGCCCGTCGTGGATCTCGTACAGCCGCGTGTCGGACCTCTCCGCGTAGGGGCTCTGATCGATGAGCACGAAGACCCGCAGCCAGTCCACGCCGTCGACGTCCGCCTGCTCTAGCTCGTGCCAGTCCAGCTCCATGTACTCGTCCAGGTCGTTGTCGGCCGCCATGTAGAAGATCAGCGCCACCTCGTCCTGACCGCAGATGTCCTCGCCCGTGCACACGCCCGCCAGGCAGGCATCGTTGTCCGTGCACGGGTCTCCATCGTCACACTCCGTGCCGTCGGCCAGCTCCCGCCGCTCGCAGCCCTGGATCTCCTCGACGCACTCCATGCGCACGCACGGATCCGCGGTGGGCGGACAGGCGAAAGGCTCTCCGTCCTCGCAGCTGCCTTGCTGGCAGGTCTCGTGCCCGTTGCAGAACGACTCGTCATCGCAAGCGGTCCCATCGGCGAGGGGCGTGTAGACGCAGTGCGGCTCCGGATCCTCCACGCAGCTGCCCGCAGCCTGGTAGCAGGGCCCGGGCGGCATGTCGCAGACCATGTCCGCACAGGTCACGGCCTGACAGGCGCCCGCCTCGCAGCCGTGCTCGCAGACCGCCTCCTGGGGCTCGTAGACACACTCTCCGTCCACGCACCGACCGCTGGCCGGGTACTGCAAGAGGGTGTTCGCGTCCTTGCAGGTATCCGCGGGCGGGCTGTCGCAAGTCGGGCAGTCCGACCCACCTCCACCGCAGGCCGAGAGCAGCACGAGCAAGCTCGCCAGACAGACAATGGCTGTCTTCATCTTGCACCTCCTGAGAATCGCCGACCAGCCCCGACTCTACTCCAACTTGCACAGACCGACAACGAGGCAATATCCTGGGAGCCGTATGGGCGCCCCCGGGAGGTTCTTCGCATGTCCGCTCGCGTCCTGATCTCTGTCTGCCTGGCCATGAGCCTGCTCTCGGCCTGCGAGCAGCCACCCCGGCCGCAGAGCATCTACTTCGAGGCGGTCCGCTCGGGCAGGGTCGACGAGGTCCGCGCCCACCTGCACTGGGACACGCACCCGGATCACGCGGACCCGCAGGGCCGGACGGGCCTGTACTGGGCGGCCAGCGACGGCCAGCGCGAGGTGCTGGTCGCGCTGCTGGACGCGGGCGCGAGCATCGACGCGCGAGGCCGCTCGGGCAACACGGCCCTGATGGCCGCAGCCCAGGCGGGTCGGATGGAGCTCATGACGCTGCTCGTCGAGCGGGGGGCCGACGTCGAGGCCTGCGACGACAAGGGCCTGAGCGCCCTGCATTATGCGGTCCACTTCGAGCACGCCCCGCTGGCGGAACGGATCATCGCTCGCGGCGCTGCGGTCGATGCGCGCGACGGCAAGGGGCGCACGCCCCTGTACGTCGCTGCGGGCCGCGCCTCGCTTCCGATCTGCCGTCTGCTCCTCGCGCACGGCGCTGCGGTCGACGCCCGCAGCAAGAACGGCCGCACCCCCCTCCACGCAGCCGCGGACAAGGGCAGCCAGGCCACCGCCCAGCTCCTGCTGGAAGCCGGTGCCCTGGTGAATGCCCGGGATGACGCGGGCGAGAGCCCCCTGCACCTCGCGGCCAGCCTGCCCGTGGCCGAGCTGCTGCTCGCGCGCGGCGCAAAGGTCAACGCCCGCAGCAAGAAGGGCTGGACCCCGCTCCGGGCGGCCGAGTACATGCAGCGGGAGAGCATCGCCCGGGCATTGCGCGCTCGGGGCGGGCGCAGGTGAGCCCGGATCCGCCACCTCGTCTGGGTGCAAATCCCAGTTTCCGACCATCGACGGACAACCCGTACAGCAGGCCTTCAATTCAATGGACCGTAGGGATATGCACCCACCTCGTCTCGCAACTCAGCGTCGCAGCACCGAAGTCGATGCTCGACGTGGAGAGCCACACCTCCGATCGACTTCGGCGCAGCTCCTTGATTTGCGCGCCGATCCGGCGTCCCGGATCAGCATGGGGGGGAGATCCTGGGCGAGCCGCTCGGCGAGCTCGATCTCTCGCCGTATCTCGGGCAGGCGCCGGTAGCCGGGGCAGCGGGCTGCCAGCTCGGAGAAGACGAGCCTGCTCTGCCTGGGATGCCCCGCGTGCAGGCAAGCCAGGCAGAGATAGGCCAGGGCCTCGTGCGAGTGCCGCGAGCGGAGCATCACCGCCTGGCGCAGGTTGCGCGCCGACTGATCGAATACCCCCAGCTTGTACTGCGCCTCTCCGATCGCGAAGCGCGCCTCGGCGAGGACCGACTCGGGCGGCTCGCCCGTGAAGAAGGTCTCGAGGCGATCCAGGGCCAGCTCGCAGCGATCCATGCGGCACAGGCAGCGCGCCAGGCGGATCCGGGCGTCGTCCTGCAGGCCCAGCTGATCCGGGTGGTGCTGCAGCAGAGCCGCATAGGCCTCGGCCGCGCCCGCATACCGGCCGTTCTGCTCCGACAGGCGGCCCATCCAGTAGCGGGCCTGGGGTGCGAGCAGGCATCCGGGTCGTCGCTCGGCGAGATCCGCGAGCAGCGCCACGCCGCCTTGCCAGTCTCCCCGCATCGCCAGCTGCTCGGCCGCCAGGAAGTCCTCGAGCCCGCTCGACCCTACGAGCTCCTGGTAGTACGCCTGCGAGAACCGGGCGCTTCTCCGCTCGAGCTGGGCGAGGCCGAGGCCGGTCTGCGCCCTGAGCGCATCCTCGACCCCCGCGCCATTCGACCAGTCCGCGATCAGCCGGCGGACGGCGTCCGCGCCGTGCTCGTGCTCCAGGTAGGCGAATGTGAGGGCGTCTCGCATGTACTCGTCCGGCTCGCGAAGGCAGATCGACAGCAGGCGCTCCGGATCGGTCCTCTCCATGAAGGCCCTGGCCACCAGGTTGCGGCCGAGCTCGTCGAGCTGCCCGGCCGCCCATACGGCGGCCCCCTCCCGCACCCAGCGCGGCAGCGCACGGTATCGCCGCTCTCCCAGCCGCTCGCGCATGGCGCAGTGGACATACTCGTGCGTCAGGGTGGACTCCAGGTCCATCACGCCGATCACGAACTGCTCGGCCGAGAGGGTGACCAAGTGCACCTCGCGGTCCTGGGTGCGCACCGGCCGGTTGGAGGCGCCGAAGGACGAGCCGGGCTCCGCGTCCTTGAAGCGCAGGACGAAGTCGTCCGAGTCGGCGAGGTCCAGACCGCTCGTCTGGCTGCCCCGCAGGATCGCCCGCTCCCGGACCAGGTGTACGCCCGCGAGCCGCCTGAGGAAACGCGGATCCGATGCGTAGCTACCCGCATAGGACCGGTCCACGCCCGCGACCAGGTGGAGCCCCTGGACGGGCAGGCACTCCCGGCCGTCGCTTCCGAGCAGCCGGTCCATGCCCGCGCAGAAGCAGGCGATCAGCAGCAGGCCGATCACGGGGGGATTGTCGCCGAGCCTGGACACGACCCGGCTTGGACAGCACCCTCTCGGTCAGGTTCCGCTGCCCGCAGCGGAGCAGAAGCTCAGCTCGCAGACCCGCTCTGCCGTTCGCGGGCCAGGCTGCGGAGCAGATCGGCGGTCTCGGGGTGTTGCTCGAACTCGGCTTGCCTGCAGGGGGTCAATCCCTTGTCGTTGACCGCCTCCAGATCCGCTCCCCGCTCGACCAGGGTCTGGACGACCGACTTGGCGTTCCAGGCGGCAGCGCAGTGCAGCGGCGTCCAGCCGTCGTTGCCCCGGGCATCGATCTCGGCCCCGCGGTCGAGCAGCGACTCGATCAGGGAGGCCGAGCCCATCTCGGCTGCCAGGTGCAGGGGCGAGTTGCCCTGCCGGTCCCGCAGATCCACACCGGCCCCGCGTTCGATCAGCCTGGCTGCCACCTTGGCATGCCCGGCCTCCAGGGCGACGTGCAGGGCGGTGCGGCCCTCGCGGTTGCGCCCGTCGAGGGGTGCACCCTGGGCGAGCCGGGCCTCGACCGACTCCAGATCGCCGCTCTCGGCGGCCTTGAGCAGCTCGCCGTCGCCGGGGATCCAGCCCTCGTCCTTGCGCTCGCGCGAGCGGGCACCCACCAGGCCGAAGAGCAGCAGGCCGAAGACGCTGAAGAGGCCGAAGAAGGCGCCCAGAAACGTCGAGCGCCCCTTGCTGTGGGCCTGGGCCATCCCGGCCATCACCAGGGCGAACGCGCCCAGCCCGAAGACCAGCCTCGGCCAGATGGTCTTGGGCATCTCTCCCCAGGTGGCCAGGCCCAGGGCGGTGGCCTGACCGAGCACGCCCACGGTCGCGCTCAAGAGAAAGATCCGACTCGGTAGCATTCGCACCTCCTCGCATCCGTGCTGACCGCTCCGGGCGAGCTTTGCACGCCGCCGGCACAGCTTCAAGGCCTTGCGCAGTCCCCGCGGGCATGCCATGCTGCCCTTCGCATCCAACCCGGAGGAACGCACATGAGGAGCTTCTCGTGGATGGCCTGCATCCTGCTCGCCACCGCATCCGCACAGGCCCAAGGCATCCGACCGCTCAAGAGGATCGAGGTCAAGACCTCCAGATGCTACAAGCTGATCCAGCCGGACCGCCTGGCCCTGGTCCACGACGAGCCCGAGTGGGGCGAAGGCGACAAGCCCATGGCGGCGAGGCGCTACCACATCATCGACTTCCAGGCCCGCATGGCGCTCGACCTCCGCTTGCCGTTCGATCCCCTCTACACCGAGAAATGGGCCGGTCTCTTCTTCGCCGGGCCCACCTGGGCCAACAAAGCCGACCAGAAGTTCCCGACCTTCGACAGCTGGCTGGTGGCGCTGGATCCCGATGCGGGCACGGGCGGTCTGCTGCTGCGCGACAAGTTCGAGGACAAGCAGACCCGGGCCTGGAAGAACCGCCATCATTATATCGCCTTCGATCCGAAGACCGGCGAGCTCGACTGGTCGCTGCTGCTCGAGCAGGCCGAGGGCAGCCGGGCGCAGCACCACGACTACTACTTGGTCAGCGTCGGACCGGAGCCGGGCGGACAGCGCCACTGGTTCTGCTCGATGTGGCGCATCCCCACCTCGGACGGCAAGCAGCTCGCCCGCATCCGACTCCTGTCCGTGGACATCCAGAAGCGGGCCATCGACTTCGACCATCGCTTCGACACGCCGCCCAGCGAGAACAAACGGGTCGCCTCCGGTCTCCGGATCGACGCGGGACCGCGCTTTCGCTTCTTCTCCTTCCGCGAGTACTCGGAGAAAGGCGATCCCCAGGCCCGCATGCACGTGCTCGACACGACCGACAAGACCCACTTCAGCCTGCCCGTACCGCCGACGCCGTACGGCTGCGCCATCGACCGCCAGGGCCACTTCATGGCCGTGGCCAGCAACCAGATGGGCCTGCTGACCCTCTACGACCTGCGCGCGAAGAAGCAGGTCCGCCAGGTCCAGTGCGTGCGCAAGATCCACAAGCTGGTCCTGTCGGCCGACGACAAGCGCCTTTTCGCCTTCGCCCACGGGCGGCAGGCGGAGATCCGCGCCTGGCCGTCGCTCAAGCGCCTGGAGCGCGTCCAGGCCAAGAAGGCCTTCTCCGACAAGGAGGACTACTTCTCGCCCGAGGTGGCGGTCTCGAGCGCGGACGGCAAGATCATCCTGCTGCCGCCGACCAAGGAGTATGGATTCGCCAAGGACGACGCGGTCTGGGTGGTCGAGCTGCGCTAGGGGTCATCTCAGCTCAGCGCCGAAACAGCTCCCGGTTCGAGACCTCGAAGCGATGCAAGCTGCGGGCTGTCAGAGCGCCGCCATCGGAAGCCACCACGACCTCCGCCTGCCAGAACGCCTTGGTCCCGGACTTGCCCGCCTCGACCTCTCGAAGCCAGAGGGAGACGCGGATGGAGCCATCCGCTCGAGCTGCAGTCGCCGGCGGCGAGAACTTCGGCCTGCCCTTCTTTCCGAAGACGTGACTCGCCTCTCGAAGCACGTGTCCGGAATATCCGTACAGGACGTGCTCCACCCAGGCGAGCGCCAGCTTGCCGCGCTGGGTCTCATCAGCCTCAGCCCAGCCCGCCCTGGCGAGCGCCTTGCCGAGCTGATCCTCGGCGCTGCCGAACTCGCCATCGACGAAGACGCCCCGCAGGATGGCGCTGTGGGTCGTCCAGTGCTGACTCACCACGATCGTCCCCGGAAGCTCGCTCGGCTCCATCAGGTGGATATGCTCCGGATCGACCGGCTCGCCAGCGGCATCGCTGACCGCCTTCGCGGCGTGCTCCGGCGTGATTCTCATGGGCTCCTTCCTCGAATCGGCGGCCGGCTCTGCATGCGTCGCCGTGCAGGTGAAGAAGAAAAATACGACGACCATCGATCGAGACACAGAAGAGCGGCTCGTCTCCCTCGACTCGGCTCTCACCATCGACTCCATTCCTGCTGATGCCCGCATTCTACTCCGGTCTTACAGACCGGTGTCAACGTTCCTCCCGATGTGGCTTTCCGCCGCGACCGCATCGTGCTATAGACAGCAGAGGAGGTGGAGCCCGTTGCGAAGCGCGGCGATTGCGATCCTGCTCGTCTCGATCTTCGCGCTCACCCCCCTCGCCGACGCGCTGGCCTGCGAGGCGGAATACGACGTGAGGCTGGTCGGCTTCAGCACCGACGGCAGCCGCGTGATCCTGCGCGAGTCCCGCCAGCACGGCGGCGAACAGGACTCGATCGACATCCGGATCTACGACCTGAAGACCGGGCAGCGAGTCGAGGAGCACGGCGTGTGCGGAGATTCGGAGGAGTGCAGGCCCGGCCCGAAGACGCCGCGCGGCAAGAACTGGCGCCGGATCTCGGAGCATCTCGAGAAGGCGGGCTACCGCATCGATCCCGACTACCCCAGCTCGAAGGGGATCGCGTCGCTGGGCATCGCCTTCGCGCTCGAAGAGGGCGAGAAGCGCGAGGATCTGGCCTTTGCACCCAGGAAGCTGGTGGCGCTGCGGGGGAAGAAACGGAAGGTCGTCTTCCAGGAGGCCGCGCCCGGAAGCGTGACGGTCATGGAGACGGGCCGCTGCGCGGGGCCCTTCGTCGATCCGAAGGGCCGCTACGTCTTCGTCATCAGCATGCTGTGCGGATTCCAGGGCCTCCAGGTCGCGACGGTCGCGGAGATCGACCGCGCGCTGGGGAGATCCCGGTGAGCCGCGCTCAGGGCGTGAAGGCGAGCTCGTCGGCCGCCATGTGGGTGACGAGCTCGTTGAAGCGCTCGAACTCGAAGTCGTTCGGATCCACCTCGCCCTGGACCGCGATCGCCTGCTGGCGCCAGAGCAGCTCGCCCGCGAGCCCGGCGTGGCCCGCCTCGGCCGGCAGCACGGGCAGCTGGAAGCTGGAAGCGTTGTCGAAGAGCATGAACGACCAGAGCTTCTTTCCGTCGGCGTCCTCGATCTCCCCGCCGGTGATCTCGGCTTCCTGCGGCAGGCCGTAAGAGAAGGTCAGCGTCCGCCCGTCGACCGACATCTGCGCGGGAGGCGCGAGGAAGTCGTCCACCGTGGCCGGGCTGAGATCGGCCAGGCCCAGGCCCCGCCGGATGAGCATGGAGTACGGCGCCGCCTCCTCGCAGTCCTCTCCCTCGCAGACCTCGTGGTATGCCCGCAGCACCAGGTGGAAGCAGCCTCCGGCCAGCGCGCCCTCCAGCGCGGGCAGCTTCATCGGGCCGGGCTCCGGGCTTAGGGCCGAGACGAGCAGCTGCTCGTCCTGGCCGAGCTCCAGCAGCACCAGGTTCTGGATGAGCTCCATGCGCTCCGGCACGCCGGTGGTCGCGATCTCGCAGTCCTGATCCACCGGGATGTCGAGCGAGATGTCCACGTCCTCCAGGACCTGGTCCTCGCTCGGCTGGATCCCGCGCACCAGGCCCATGTGGCTCGGCTCGAAGTCGAACTCGCCGTTCTGGCCCGGTGTGAAGATGCCGGCCAGAGCCCAGATCGACTGCTCGCCCACCCAGGTCTCGAGCGAGTACGAGCCGTCCATGCCCGGGGCGTCGATGACCATATTCTCGGGCGGATCGCCCTCTTGCTCCACGAACTCGAAGTCCTCCTCGAAGATGTCCGGGATGGAGTAGCTCACCAGGGCCAGCCTGGCCGAGCCCGCGGGTGCAACCGGAAGGTTCTCGAAGCCCGAGACCTCGCCCTGCACGGTGGCCGTGTCCAACTCGACCGGCTGGCCCTCGATCTTCTCCAGCATCACGGTCAGGTTGGCCGCGTCGAGCCCGAAGAGCGTGCTCAGGGTGTAGCCCTCCTCGTAGACGGTGACGATCTGGGAGCCCGCCAGGACCGGATCCCGGAAGGTGACCAGGCCGTCGTTGTCGGTCGTGGCCGAGAAGCTCGGATCGGGCCCGCTGCCGAGCATGACGAAGGCACCCCGGATCGGCCGCTCGCTGTGCTCATCGAGCACGTAGACGTTCAGGCGCCCATCGATCGCTCCGTCGCCCGTACCGCCGCCCGCGATCAGGCGCGGCTCGGCATCGTTGCCGATCTCGGGCGCCGACTGGCCGTCTCCGCAGCCGAGGCAGGCGAGCAGGAGAGCCAGGGTCGAGATGATGGAAAACCTCATTTCGCACCTCCCATTGTGTGACGCTTCTCACCCGTGCTGGAACCCAGCCTAGCATACTCCTTTCGACACCTGAAGGCGCCTACATGGAAAGAAAATGACAGCTGCTGTGGTCGAAGCGCCTCGCCTCCTTCGCGCTTTCAGGAAGTGACCTTCTCGCGCTCGGCCAGGAATATCGAGCCGCTAGGCGCATCGAGAAGAATGGCCCGCTTCTTGCTGCGATTGTCCATCGAGAGGTTGGAGCCATGATCAAGGTGATATCTGTACGTACTCTTGAATACCAGCCGGGCTGCGTGCTCATCCAGGAGCACCGCCTGGACCGGCCCGTGGACATGCTGATCCTGAGCTTCCTGGCCAGCGGGGCCGACCTGCAGCTGCTGCACGACGGCAGCGAGACCCACTTCCAGATCGAGAAGCCGGGCGCCTATGTCATCCAGGGCGTCCTGGGCCAGGACCGCTACCGCATCTCCACCGTGCCCGTCCAGCAGGCCGAGACGTGGCAGGTGGCCTGAGACCGGATCTTCTCAGCGCCTCCGGCGCAGGACCGCGAGCCCCAGCAGGGCTAGCAGCAGCCAAGAGGCGTTGCCGGAATCCGCGCTCGCGCAGCCGCAGCCCGAGCCCTCGCTGGGCTGGTCGGGGCCGCTGCCCGTCTTGACCGTGAAGGTCACCGAGGCCGACGGGTTGGACTGGTTGCCGGCCTGATCCACGGCCACGGCCTCCACCTCGTGCTCGCCGTCGGCCAGATCGCTGTTGGACTCGCAGGTGAAGGTGCCGGTGGTGTTGAAGGAGTCCACGCACAGCACGACTCCGCTGTCGGCGAAGCGAACCGTGACCTCGGTGAAGGTCTCGGTCGTGCCGGTGAAGACCGGCCGCGAGACGGTGATCTCGGCGTTGTTCGACGGGCTCTGGATGACCGGTGCGGCCGGTGCGGTCGTGTCGACGTGGAAGGCGACCGGCGTCGAGCCATCCGAGCGCGTGCCCTGGGCGTTGCGCGCGAAGGCCACGGCCGTATGGTCTCCGTCGGAGAGCGTGACCGAGGACTGGCAGTTCCACTGGCCCTGGGGATTGGCGAGCGAGCCGTCGCACACGAGCGAGCCGTCCACCTCCACCTCGGCCAGCGTGCCCGCCTCGGCCGTGCCGGCAAAGCCGGGCCGGTTGTTCTGGAGATAGGCGTCGGCCGTCGGGCTGGTGATGGTCGGTGCGGGCACGCCGCCCTTGCGCACCTCGAACATCACCACAGCGCTGGCAGCGGACTGGTTGCCGGCCGAGTCGGTGGCCACGGCGCTGACCGCATGGTTGCCGTCCGGCAGCTCGGAAGCCGCCGTGCAGGTCCAGTCGCCGCTCCCGTCAGCCGCGGTGCTGCAGCCGGCTGCCGGCTGGCCGGAGACCGTCACGTCCACCTGTACGCTGGCCTCGGCCGTGCCGGCGAAGTCGGGCGTCCCGGTCTCGAAGACCTGGCCCGGCGTGGGCACCGTGATGACCGGCGCGGCCGGGGCCACCCGGTCCAGGGTGACCGTGGTCGTGCCGCTCGCGGACTGGCCCGCCATGTCGTAGGCGGTCACGGTGATCTCGTACCGTCCGTCGCTCTGGGTCACGCCTCCGTCATCCTTGCCGTCCCAGATCCGCTGGACCTGGTACTCGACCTCGCCCGCCAGGTTCACGCCGTCGGAGACCAGCACATCGGCGCTGCCCTGACTGCGGATCTCGAGCAGGTACGACTGCAGCCCGGTGCCGTCGGTCAGGTTGGCCTGGATGGTGGTCGTCGCGCTCTGCGGGTTGAAGGCCCTCGGCGTGGCCTGGACCGCGGAAACCACCGGCGGCGTGGAGTCCGGCAGGACCAGCACGCCGTCGCCCTCGGCAAAGGGCGATACCTCGGCCCCCTGGCCGTAGGCCTGGACGATCACATTGTAGGTCACCCCGGGCACCAGGGCCAGGCCGGTCAGAACGACCACGGTGTCGGTGCCCGCGTCGGTCACCGGGATCACGGGGGTGCCGTGCTCGTTGAGCAGGGCGTAACGGTAGCCGTTGGCTCCCGGCACGGCGTCCCAGCCCACGCCCAGCGCGTCGATGCGCTCGGTCTCGTCGATGTCGTTCATCGGGTTGACCACCTGGTTGTTGGGCCCCAGCTCCAGCTCGCGCGGGGCGCCCGGCGCGTGCAGGGCGCTCTGGCCGATGGCGGCCAGGAAGCCGTCGCCGGTCGAGACCAGGATGTCCAGCTCGCCGTCGTTGTCCGCGTCCGCCAGCACGGGCTCGCCCACGTCGGCGAAGAGGTTGAGCGCCCAGTCCGCCGAGCCGGTCAGCGCATCCAGGCAGTACAGCCAGCCATCAGCCGCGCCGATGACGATCTCGTCCGCGCCGTCCGCGTCCAGATCGGCTGCCGACGGGTGCCGCAGGTCCGGCCCGGTGCGCTTGAACCACAGGTCGTCGACCAGCAGCTCGCCGCTGCCCGAGGCGTAGACCACCTCGAGCTGGACGAGGACGATGTCGCTCAGGTCCAGGCTCGAGTCCCCGTCGTCGGGCCGGTCCAGCCGGCCGGCGAGACGCGTCCAGCTGCCCGGGCTCAGATCGGCGGCCAGGAATGTCCAGGTCTCGCTGCCGCCCGAGCCGTCGTCGAGCTGGAGCACCACGTCGGCGTCCAGGCTGCCCGGCCGCTGGACGTAGAAGCGAAGCTCGTCAAAGGGGGACAGGTCCCAGGCGACGGCCTGGCTGGTGGTGCCCGAGCCGGTGATGGTCAGGCGGAAAGCGGTGCTGCCCTCGACCGCCGTGTCGGTCGTGGTCGGGCTGGTGACCCCCAGGCTGACCCCGCCGGTCACGTTCCAGCCGGCGATGCCCTCGAAGGACTCGTGGATCATGGGCAGGACCTGGCCGCGGTCGACCAGGCTGGCCCACAGGATGCGCCCGGTGGCGCCGTCGTAGGCCGTGACCTGGCCGTCCGAGGTCACGTTGACGAAGTCCCGGCCGTCGGTTTCGTCCGCGTCGGCCTCGGCCAGGCAGTAGTAGTAAGCCCGCTGGAACTCGCCATAGGCGAGGTAGACCAGGTTGCCGCTCGCGTCGAAGAGCCGGGCGTCCACGTCCACACCGCGGGCCAGGATCTCCACGTCGCCCGGATCGGCGTCGAAGTTCTCGACCGCCACCAGGCCGCCGTAGCTGGTGACCGCGGGCGAGAACAACGTGGCGTGATCGAGGCCGCTGATGGCATAGAGCGAGCTGAAGGTGAAGAGGATGTCGGTGTAGCTGTCCGCGTTGATGTCGTAGAAGGTGGCCATGGCCTCGTAGTTGTAGCGGCAGTGCTCGACCGCCGGGTCCGGGTTCTCCCAGATCTTGCTGCCATCGATGCCGCTGACCGCCAGGTAGGAGCAGACCGGGTCGTAGTAGCCGGCGTAGCGCACGAAGAGATCCGGCAGGCCGTCGCCATCGAAGTCGCCCACGCCCTGGGGAAAGAGCACGCCGTGAGGCCGGCTGTCGTAGATGCTCTCCCAGTACTGGCTGCCGTCGCCGTTCAAGGCCAGGAGCCGGGTTCGCTCCAGGCCCGCGTCCTCGGAGGTCACCAGCTCCGAGGCCCCGTCCTGGTTCAGGTCGACGATCTGGACCATCTGGCGCCGGTTGTCGGGCCAGGTCTTGCTCCACAGCGGAGACCAGCCCTGGTCCAGGATCTCCATGGAGCCGTCGGAGCGCAGGACCACGATCTCGTTGCCGGGCTGGCCATCGAGGTCGGCCAGGCGCACCTCGGACTGGCGCGAGCCGGTGGTCACCTGGGCCACGGAGGTCAGGTTGCGGTCCAGGATCTCGAGGAAGCCATCGTTGCGGCCGACCAGCACCTGGTTGGCCTGGCCCGGCCCGGTCACGTCGTGGGCCACGGCCAGGACCTGGATCTCGACGTTGGCCGGGATGGCCCACTGGGCGATGACCAGGCCGGTCGACACGTCAAAGGCCTTGAGCGCGCCCTCGTCGACCAGGAAGAGCTCCTTGCGGCCGTCCAGGTCGCAGTCGCCGACCACCGGTCGATAGAGCATGCCCTGCTCGTTGTACGAGGCGTCGTAGCGATGCCAGCTCGTGGGCACGATCGCGTCCGGCCGGGCGAAGATCGGGTTGACGTTCAGCGCGCCCCCGTCGAAGTTGTAGACCTCGACCATGCCGGCCTTGGGGATGTCGGCCCCGGTGACCTCCAGGCCGACCAGCTCGAATCGCCCGTCGCCGTCGAGGTCCTCGGCGCCCAGGAAGATCGTGTTGTTCAGGCTTCCCCTGACCGCGCCCGTGGAGGCGTCGTAGACGATGGCCGTCCAGGAGCCCGGCCGGTTGATGCCGTCGTGGTCGGCCGTGCCCTGGGATGCGCCGTCGACGTAGTACTGCTCGTCGGCCACGTCGTTGTAGATGCTGGCGATGATCTCGTAGCTGCCGTTGCCGTCCAGGTCGACGACCCCGTTTGCGAACTCGTAGAGCATGGGATCGGTCGAGAACCACAGGCCCCATTTGATCCGGCGGTTGACCGTATCGAAGACCGTCAGGCCGATCGGGCGGTAGGAGGCGTGATGATCCAGCATGCAGATCTCCTGGATGCCGTCGCCGTCCAGGTCGATGGCCTTGCGGAAGCCGAAGTTGTTGTACGGCATGACCGAGTAGCAGTCGCTCAGCGAGGCGTCGCCCTCCATGATGCACAGGCTGTTGGCGCCGTAGGCCAGCTCCTTGTCCAGGGTGTTGGCGTCGAAGTTGCCGTAGATGGGGTTCTTGTAGCCGCTGCCGGCGGCCGTGGGGTTGGTGTAGCCGGTGGACGGATCGGCGTCCTCGTCCCACAGCCAGGCGGCGCTGTCGAACACGCCGCCGACGAGCTGCGAGTCGACGAAGGAGAAGGCGTAGCCGCTGTCGCTGGTCGGGAAGATGACCAGGTCGATGCTGCGGTCGTTGTCCACGTCGGCGAGCTGGGTGGTGCGGTAGTTGAAGCCGTAGCCGCCGTCGGGCACCACGTTGCCCTCCTCCCACTCGATCGATCCGTCCTCGCCGTTGAGGAAGTAGACGTTCGCCGGCTTGCCGCTCTTCGCGGCGATGACCTCCTTGATGCCGTCGGCGTTGATGTCCACCACCCCGTGGATCAAGTTGGCCCCCATGGGCGGCGTGTCCCAGACGATCTGGTCGTCGGCGTCCTTGACCACCACCTTGCCGCTCGAGCAGAAGATCAGCTCGATGCCGCCGTCGTCGTTCACGTCGGCCAGCATGAAGCCCTGGGGGCTTACGCTGCCGCCGATGTAGCGCGAGTACTTGAGCGCCGGCTCGGATATCGCCGCCCCGGCATCGCTGCGCCCCGTGCGCTGGAAGTCGTGGCGCCAGGCGGGCCAGTCCTGGGCCAGGGCCCAGGTGGCAGCCGTGGCGACCAGCAGGACAGATACGATCGATAGGATTCGCTTGGACATCGTTCCTCCGTTCCTCCAAGACATTGGCCGTATTTCTTGAAATCGCTGCATATTACATGCGGATCGGCCGATCTGTCAACGCCGGGATCTTGCCCTCCAGACGCGCCTCCAGCTCCACCCCTGCGCTGCCGAGCTCGTAGCGGACGGGCCGCCAGATCAGCTCCAGCCCGGGAATGCCCAGGTAGCGCTCGTTGAGCAGGCCCTCGCTCAGCGCGGCCAGGTCGGCTGCCCAGCGGGTCTGCTTCCACAGCCGGGCCCGGATCCGGTCGGCGAAGCGGCTCGCCTGCAGCAGGCGAACCTCGGAAAGCCGCGCCCTGAAGCGTCCCTGATCCGAGACGTCGACGCTCCCCCGGGCTTGCAGATCGGCGAAGAAGCAGGGCCAGCTCAGGTGCCAGAGCCGGAAGCTCGCCCGCAGGCCCGCCTGCTCGTATGCGATCGCCAGCAGGCTCACGCCGTACTCGCCCTCGGGATCGGGTTGGAAGTCGCCGTCGAAGCGCCGCGGAATCCGTCCGCGGGCCATCAGGGCCCGCACGGCCGACTCCAGCAGGCCGGCGCACAGGCGCACCCGCACGTCCGCCCGCTGGGGTCGGTCGAAGTCCGGCCCCAGGCGCGCTCCGGGCACCTCCAGGTTCAGGCGCAGCCCGGCGAAGAGCCGGTTCGAGCCCGCGTCCGTTCTCAGCTCGCTGACCGCAGCCGAGAGCTCGCCGAGCCCGGTCTCGAGCGGGCCGAAGCGCACGAGCGGCAAGGCCGAGAGGTGGAAGGCCGACACGGCGCTGCCCAGACCGGAGAGGACGCGGGCCGCGGGCTCGCGGATCTTCTCGGGCAGGCGCTCCACGGGCAGGTCGAAGCCCTCGACCTGGACGCGATCGAGGTCCAGCCTGAGCAGCGTGCTGCCGTCCGCACGCAGCTCGGGCCGCAGACCGGCCCGGGCCGAGATGCTGCCCGGCAGGCGGTAGGGGCCCTCCAGCCCTTGCCAGATCGCACTCAGCAGGCCGGGCAGCTCGAGCCGCAGGCCGAGATCCAGGCCCAGGCCGATCTGCAGGCAATCCCTTGCTGCGGCTCGCAGGCTCAGCCGTTCGACCCGGGCCCAGACCTCGAAGCCCAGCGCCTCGCCGGCCGCGATCTCGACCCGCTCCCGGTGCCGGTAAGCGGGCATGGCGCAGAGGATCTCGGGCTGGTTGAGCAGCGCCTCCAGCGCGGCCAGGTCGAGATCCACGCCCACGTGCGCCCCGGCCTCGCCCGCGACCGGCCGCTCGAGCAGCCAGTCCGCGTCGCGCTGGCTCTGCCTGACATAGGCGCTCTCCAGCGAGCAGCAGCCGGCCGCCGCGATGGCCAGCGCCGGCCAGAGCCAGGCGTACAGGACCTTTCGGCGTCTCTCGCCCCGCATGGCCCCATGCATAACACAGATCTCGGTGGAGCTCGTTGATGTTTCCTCGGATCGAGTATAGAAGGTGGGTATCTGGACCATCTACGAGGAGTACGAGATGCAATCGCGGATCGCGGTGTGCCTCGCGCTGGCCGCGCTCGGCTGCGGAGGTGGAAGCGACGGCGGGGCGAGCGGCAAGGCCTGGTTCGACGGGCTCTTCAATCGGGGTGGCTTCCTCATGAAGGTCGACGAGGGCACGGCGACCCTGCTGAGCGTCTCCCGCAGCTTCGTCGAGTCGGAATGCACGCCGTCCGAAGGCGACTGGTGCATCATCAAGGACTGGATGGACGATGTCGGCAGCGCCTCCGTGGCCGCCGACGGCTCCTTCCGCTTCAGCGGCAGCGGCCTCAGCCTCACGGGCACGCTGGACATGGACGCGATCACCGGCACGGGCAGCCTCTCCTACGAGGCCCAGAGCGCGGGCTGCACCTGCCAGTACGCGGGCGACTGGAACGCCGTGGCCGACGCCTGCCAGGCGCACTGCGAGTCCGACGCGGACTGCACGGTCGAGGGGGAGAGCTGCTTCGGCCACTGCTGCGCCCCCGGCCTGCGGATGTGCGGCCCCGAGGGCGAGTGCGCCATCGACGAGGACTGCGACTACGGCGTCTGCGTGCAGAGCCGCTGTTGCTCGGAGTAGCGCTCGGCCCGCACGCGGATCCGGCCATTGCCGATTAGGCCCCGGGCCCCTGCGGCGGCGCGACCTGCGGTCCCCCGGGCAGCTGGCCTCCCGATGCGTCGGTATGCTCCGCCAGGTACTTCAGCCAGCTCGAGATGTTGGCCAGGTTCTTGTTGATCTGATCGAGCCGCGGCTTGATGCCGAAGACCGCGAAGGGCAGCGCGATCCAGAGCACCGCGACGAACAGGCCGAGGACGATACCCAGGACGGAAAGAATGATCGTCGCACCACCGAGATAGCCCATCGTTCCTCCTTCCGAGAGCGATGCGGTATTCTCGACATACGATACCCGATCCGTCTCCTCGCGCACTACCTGTTTGACCCCTGCGTTAAGCGCCGGTAGTCTCTGCCTGTCCCCCGGACCGGAGGTGTACCGTGCCCCGCCATCCCGCTTTTCTCGGCTCTACCTGCTTGCTGCTGGCCTGCCTGCCGCTCGCCTGCGCGACCGCGCCCCAGGGTCCGCCTCCGCTGCCCGGCCAGGAGCCGGTGCTGTGCCTGGCCAGGGCCGGTCTCTGCCCGGGCGCAGCGCTGGCGGATGCGGCCCAGGCGCGCATCGGCGCGGCCGAGCGGGAGCTGGGACGCAGCACGGGGCCCGCACTCTCGATCGAGCCGGCCGGCGAGCCTGCCGAGAAGGATCCCATCGAGCAGGCCTCGCTCCTTGGACAGCAGCGTGGGGCGGCGGCCGTGCTGCTCGAGCGGCCCGGGGGCGGCTGGCGCGTGCTGCCGATCGCGCCCACCCTGTCGCGCCTGCTGGCCGGCCCGTTCGAGCCCCTGGACAGGGGCCCGGTCGAGGCCGACCTGGCCGCGGCCGTGCTCGCAGCCCGGGCCGACCAGGCCCTGGCCGCGGTGGACGAGGAAGGTGCGCGCCGCATCGCCCGGGCCGCCCTGGGCGCGCTGGCCGCGGACTACGCCTGTGCGGGCACGGGCAGGCTGCGCTACTTGATCTGGTATGCCGGCGCGTCAGACGACCGGGACGAGGCGATGCAGTCGCTGCGCAGCAGCTGTCTCGAGGCGCGGGTCGAGGGGGAGCGCGAGCAGGAGCTGAAGACCTTCCTGGCCTTGCTGACCGAGCTGGAGAGCGCGCGGGGCAGCGGCTGGAGCTGGGACGAGCTGCCCGAGGCCTGGCAGGAAGACCGGGCCCGCACGAGCGCGCTCGGCCAGATGCGCGCCCGGGCCGCTGCGCTCCACGGCCCGCGGGCCCAGCTCGTCGCGGCGCTGCTCGACGAGCTCGACGCGAGCCTGCTCGAGCCGGCAGACGCCTGCGACGAGCAGACCCTGGCGCGGCAAGAAGCCGAGCTGGATCGCACTGCACAGGAGCTGGTCCGCCTGGGGCGCCGCGACCTGTGCTCGCGGCACCTCGGCGACTGGCTCGACGAGGAAGGCAGGCTCAAGCAGGATACGCTTCAGCGCTTCCGGGCAGACGCCTACCTGCCGGAGCACCGCTGGCTGCTCTCCGAGAACCTGGCGACCGCCCTGCTCGTCATGAGCACCACGGCCGCCGATCCGAAGCTGAGCGCGCCGCTGTGCAAGGACTACTTCGCCGAGATCGAGCGCCAGGTGGCCCAGGACCGCTGGCCGGACGCGCTCGACCGGCACATCGACAGGCTCACCAGCGCCATCTTCTCGGGCGCCGGGGCCTGCCAGGATCGCGCGCCCCTGCAGCGGCTGCTGCGCGAGATCCTGGCCCAGGCCGCGGCGGACGAGCGCGGCTGCATCGGCGTGCTCGAGGTGCTGGCCAGCATGGGCGTCAACCTCTTCACGAGCCTCTTCTCGGGCCAGCAACACAGAGTCCTGGTCACCCTGATCGAGCTCCGCGACGCGCTCCAGCACGAGCTCGGCAAGCTCGGCCAGAGCCACGACGATCAGGCCCTGGCCGCGGTCATCAAGACCCTGCTCGCGATCGAACCGTTCATGAAGGGCGATGTCCAGGCAGGCCTCGAGATGCTGGCCGGGGCCGAGAAGACGCTGGGCTCTCTGCCCTTCCCGCCGCGCGAGACGGATCCCCTGCTCGTCCGGATCGCACCGGGCCTGCACCTGCTCTCGCTCTACATCCTGGGCGGCACCCACGCCTTGCTCGACCAGATCCCGCAGGCCGCCGGCGTGCTGTCCCGCTTGCCCCCTCTGTTCGATCGCAACATCCCGCTGGCCATGCACGCGCTGGACGCCGGGGCACACAGCGCCGCCGCGGTGCGCGCGGTCAAGGGGCTGCATGCCATCCTGGAGATGCTGCTTTGGCCCGAGGGGGTGATGAGCGAGGACCGGCTGGCCGCGGTGCGAGAGCACGTGCTCCAGGCCCGGCTTCGGCTCGGCGACCGCGGCGACTGGTGGGACATCGGTCTGGGCGTGGGCGGCGTGGTGCTCGTCGACATGCTGGCCTTGATCCACGGAGACAGGCTCGGCGAGAAGGAGCGCGAGCGCTTGCTCGGCCTGGCGCGAGCCGACCTGGGCCAGGTCGCGGACCGGGCCCTGGCCTGGTTCGCTACCCAGCCGGATCAGTGGGAGGCCCTGCGGCTGCTGCCGGCCCTGCACCGCACCGCGGAGCGCTATTTCCTGGGAGCCGAGAGCGACGACACCGGCGGCAAGCTCTGGAGCGCCCTGCAGGCGTCCGAGCCCGAGCTGGCCGCCGTCCTGGGCGCGATCACCCGCAAGCGCCCGTATGCCGAGCGCGCAGCGGCGCTGGCCAAGGACGGCGGCCTGAGCGGCCTGCTGCTCGAGCTCGCCCAGGCGGCCCACGGGGCCGGCCTGGACGCCCTGCGCGAGAGGCGCCCGTCCGCGCTCTCCGGGCTCACAGGCCAGCTCGACATCCTGGACCGCGCCCTGGAGCACGAGCAGCGCCACACCCTCCGCATGCACCTGGGGCTGCTGGCCTGCGTGACGCTCTTCTACCTCGATCAGCACAGCGCGGCCTACGGCTGGCTGCAGCGTGCGAGCCGCGCTGCGCTCCACACCCGCATGGCGCGCCACGTCCACTACATCGACGTGCTGGGCGTGGCATTCCGGGAGCTCGCGGGCGAGCGGGCCGCGGCGCTCGAGGTGCTGGCGGATATCATCAAGCGCGGAGATCGCGCGCTCGGCTGCGAGAAGTTCCACGAGGTCCACGCGCTGCTGCCCCAGCTCGCCCGCCTGGCCGAGAGCGAGGGCGATCACGCCCGGGCCATGCGGGCCCAGCAGACCTTCCAGTCGCTCGTCGAGCGCGGCTTTGCGGCCGAGAGCGAGATCGAGACGATCTACTCCTACGAGCGCGGCGCCTTCGTGCTCAACGTGACCCTGAAGCGCAAGCTGGGGAGCTGCCTGGAGTCCTTCGCCCAGGAGAGCAGCTTCCAGGTGGGCATGGGCGCCAAGAGCCAGGACACGAACAGGGAGCGGCTCAAGGTCAAGGGCGGGCTCGTCTTCGGCGTCCGCTACGACCGGGTGCTCAACGGCCAGCTCCAGCAGGCCTTCTTCGCCCTGCTGCACGGCGAGGACGCCGCCGCGGAGCGCGCGCTCGGCCGGGCGCTCGAGACGGCGATGCGCCTCCGGCACGGTCACCTGGCCACCCTGGGCCTCCAGAGAGCGGGCGGGCTGACGGACGCCCGCGAGCACGCCTACCCGCCGCCGCTGTTCTGGACGGGCGTGCTGGCCCAGCTCCGCGGGCACGGATACCTGGGCGCAGAGCTCGAGTCCTGCGCCCGCGCGCTGGCCTCCGAGAAGGGCGGGAGCGATCCCTTCGCCCTGCACGAAGCCTTCCCGCCCGCCTACCTGGGCGAGTTCGCCTGTCGAGAGGGGCTTCGCGATCTGCTCCGCGCCTGGCAGGCCCAGAGCCCGGCCCTGCAGGGCTGGGACGAGAAGCTCCGCCAGGCCGCCCGGTCGTTCTCGAAGCAGCACCCCGAGATCGTGCCGGCCTGGGGCCCTCCGCTCGCCGAGGCCCGCCACGACTTCCAGCTCGGGCGCTTCGCCGAGACGCACGAGCGTCTCGACGCCATGTCGGCCGAGCAGCGCGCCCTGGCCTGCGCCGCGAGCCTCAGCGCCCTGCTGCTCGGCGTGGAGAAGGGCCGCTGGCCGGCAAAGGCCGTGCTCGCGGAGGTGCTCTCCGATCTCGGCGGCCAGGGCTTCGCCGCCGAGGCGGCCTACCTGGCTCGCAGCGCAGCCCTGGCCGGAGCCCCGGAAGCTGAAACCGGCGTCGAGGCCGCGATCCGCGCGCTCGCGGCTCGCCCGGCCGACTCCATCGTCTCCTTGCTGCGCGGCGAGCTCCACCTCGTGCTCGCCCAGAGAGCCTTCCAGGCCGGCCGGGTCGAGCAGGGCCTGGCCGATCTGATCCGCAGCCTGAAGGAGCGCAACGGCCGCTTTCCGCTCCAGGAGCAGATCCAGCAGGAGTCGGCCGCCGTCCGGATCGCCATCCAGGCCGGTGACCTGGCCACCGCCCGCCAGCGCATCGCCGCCTACCTGCCCGTCCTCACCCGGGTCCAGGGCTGGCAGGATCCGAGCGTGTTCCGGCTCCAGGCCGTGGACCTGGCCCTGGCCGTGCTCGCAGGCGCCCCCCCGCAGGCCGAGGCCAGCCGAGAGCTGCTCGAGCGGGGATCCGAGATCGAAGGGGTCGACGCCGCCAAGCGTTTCCTGAAGGCGCTCGGCGAGCAACTGAGCAGCGGCACCGACACCAAGTCCCTGTGCCGGGAGTTCCTGGCCGAGATGCAGCTCAGCGGGTGATGCTTCGTTGAAGCGCAAGCAAGGGGGTTCCCATGAAGAAGGCTCTCGTCGTGCTGTTCATCCTGGCCCTGGCGGCCGGCGGCGGATTCGCTTTTCTGCATCTGACCCGGGTGGATCGCTACCTGGCGGCCCTGGGAGAGAACATCGACTTCGACCGGGAGATGGCGGCGGTCCTCAGCCAGCACGCCGGCGAGGAGAAGGTCCAGCAGGGCCTCGTCGCCGCCATCAGACGACGGGCCCAGTGGGGCTACGTGCCGCAATCCCTGGAACCGGCCGATTACGACTTCATCGAGCAGGCCTGCCGCAGCCACCCGCCAAAGGCCGAGGGGGAGATGATCGAGATCATGGCCCGGCTCAACGCCAGACACGGCGATGCGCTGAAGCACTGCTTCCCCGGCTTCGATCAGGATCCCCGCATCACCTCGGCCTACCTCTCCTTGCTGAAGGGCGAGATGATGAAAGCCGATATCTTGACCGACGGCTACGAGAACGTCGTCAAGGAGGTCGTCCGGCGCCAGCCGCCGGTCAACCGGGACTTGATCGATGCCATGATCCACGCAGCCGGCACCCTGAACATCCACCCGGCCGATGACTATCTCGACGGTCTCGGAGCCGACCCACACCTGAGCGCCGGGCTGGACGCCTTCCTGCTGACAACCGCCAAGACCAAGTACAACAAGGGCCTGGCCTTCCTGAAGGAGCAGTACACCCGCCACCCGCCCGCGGCCCGCCCCGAGCTGGCCGACGCCGTGGCCGACATGTACGTCCACTGGGCGAGCCCCGGCGCGGGGGAGAGCCAGGAGTTCATCGATTCCATGCGCAAGGCATTGGAGGAACTGGCCCTGGCCATTCCCGGCGCCGCGGAGCAGATCCGCAAGAGGGCAGACGAGTCCCCGAAGGACAGCGGTGAGAGGCGCTCGCTGAAGCAACTGGTCGCCAGAATCGCGCCCACCGATTCCGAGGTGATCCAGCTCATCGCCGACGCTGGCGAGTACATGGAGGACCCGGACCGATCCGCCATCGACCTGAAGTTCGAACCCAACAAGAGGCAAAACGATGCGCTCACCGCCCTGCTCCGACTGAGCGACGAGATCCTGCCCAGCCTGAAAAGCACCTTCCTCTCCTCCTACGACTGGGGGAAGCTCCAGGTCTGCGCCCGGGTAATGGCCGCCAAGAACCCGGCGATGCTGGCCCAGGCCACCATCGACCAGCTCCGCAACTACGAGCAACTCACCCGAGACGCGGCCAAGGACATCGACCAGAACTTCCTCAGACGCTACGGCCTCCCGGCCGCCGCGGGACTTCAGGCGCTGAAGCCCATCAAAGGCAAGCCCGAGGTGGACTACGCCTTCATGCACGCCCTGTCCAGCTTCGACCAGCGCTTCGCCCAGTACGCCACAGAAGCGCTCAGGGAGCGGCTGGACCGGGACCGCTTCGTGGGCGCGCTCTTCGCCTTCCTGGCCTTGAAGACCAGCTACTCGGGCTATGAAGTCGAGGTGTACGAAAAGGCCCTGCAGTCCTACCCGGACAGCTCGGCAGCCATCGCGGTCAACCTGGAGAAGATGCTGCAGGCCGCCGGGGGCAAACCCGACCATGTGCCCTGGATCCACAAGGTCATCGCCTTTCGCGTGCTGCAGAAGAGCGGCCAGCCCGTGGCCCGCAAGGCGGTGGAGAAGTACCAGGGCGATCCCACCGGCTACAGCCACGTCACCTTCCGGGTGGACGAGCAGGGCGAGCACCGGGATGAGCACCTGCACCGCATCTCCTTCGCCGACATGGTGCGCGCTACGCTCAAGGCCCTGGACGGGCGCAAATAGGTGGTATACGGTAAACCATCCCCTGGACGATCACGGAGGACCAGATGAGAGGTATATCCAAGCGCTGGCGCATCCTGTGCGCGCTGCTCGTGTTGGGATTGCTGGCCGGGCTGGTATCGGCCTTCCTGCTGCAGGGCTGCGATGGCGAGGAGTGCCTCGTCTGGGGAGAGAACTGCACCCAGCAGTACAAGCTGGACAACTACGGCACGACCGAGATCTACTGCTGCGAGGGCCAGTGCGACGACCACGGCAGCGGCGTCCTGACCTGCGGCGTCTGACCTGTCCAATCTGTCTTCAGCGCATCACGGCTGTGGCGATCCCGCGACAGCTCGGGCCCTCCCACCCCCTGGCAGGCGTCCGCTCTAGTCCTTGTATTTCAAAGAGCTCCGGACCTGGCACGGGTATTGCTGTGCACCGAGCGACCCAGGAGGTGAGCGAATGCCCGTCCGATGTTCGAGAACCGCAGTGTTGTGCCTCGCGCTGTCCGCCTGCAGCCTCGGCGGATCCGAGGGCGAGCCCTACGAGCCGGAAACGTGCCAGATCGCGAGCCGGCTGCAGATCTCGCCCGCGTACCCGGTCGCCGATCTGCCTTCGCAGTCGATCGAGATCGACCTCGAGGGCGTCGACCTGGCCGGGTGCGATGCCCAGGTCTTCTTCGGCCAGGAGCGAGTCGAGATCGTCGATCGCTCCTTTTCCGTCCCGAACGATCTGGTGTGCACGAACGCCCACGTCTCGGTGCAGGTGCCCAGCGCCTGGCGCGGCGAGTACCCCGTCTCTTTCCGCTGCGGCGACTTCGAGCTCAACGACCAGGCCGTCTACCTCGCCGAGCCGCGGGGCTGGTTCCTCTCCGCGGCCACGGACTTTCAGGCCTTCGAGGACATGCTATACTGCCGAGCTGCGGTCGAAGACCTGGACGGGGACGGCGCCCCGGAGCAGGTCCTGTCCGAGCCCGACGGGGTGACCATCCGCAGCTTCCGCACCACCGGCGGCGCCCTGCAGGTCGAGCGGCGGACCCTTCCCGGCTGCGAGGAGATGCGGCCGGCGAGCCTGTCGGTATGCGACCTGAACGCGGACGGCCGGCCCGATCTGGCGTGGCCCTGGGACGGCGCGATCCACGTCGCGCTCCAGACCGCAGAGGGCGAGTTCGAGCTGCTGGCACCGGTCCCGTACCGCGACGGGGAGCCTTCAGACGAGATCCGCTGCAACGACGTCCTGAGCGGCGACCTCGACGGCGACGGCGACGTCGATCTCTTCGGCGTGATGGAGGGCTACGCGCACCTCGTCCTGCTCAACGACGGCTCCGGAGGACTCGAGGCGCAGACTGCGGTCCACCCGCTCTCGGCGCAGGACGGCTGGAGCGGCCTGCTTCTGGACGTCGACTCGGATGGAGACCTGGACGCCGTGATCACCGGCGTCTTGTTCGGCATCAGTGAGTCCTGGCGCAACCGGCTGTATCAAAACGAAGGCGGCGGTCGATTCGTCGAGGTGCCGGATGCCGTGTGCGATTCCGCAGGGCCCGCCTGCAGCGTGCACGCCATCGACCTGGGAGGCGAGACGGTGGTGGCCTTCGGCCACATCGGTGCATCTCCGTCGTTTCTCGCGCTTCGAGATGGCCGCTTCGAGCCGCTCGGAGACCTCGGAATCGAGCGCGAAGGCGTGCTCAGCCCGGCCAGCGACCGGACGAACCCGGAGCTGATCATGACCGAACGCGACAACGACCTGCTCGTGGACCGGGTCGTGGTCTACGCGTGGAGCAGCTTGCTCATGGCCTACGTGGAGCACCGGCAAGCGATCCCCCTGCCCGTCGCCTTGCCGTTCTTCTACCCCGTCCACGTCGTCGACCTGGACGGCGACGGGACCAGAGACCTGCTCTCGACGAACGCCGTGCTGCCCTACCGCGATCTGGCAGAGCGATATCCACTCGACTGAGCCCAGCACGAGGAGCAACCCCATGTCCCGATCATTCACCTGTCCTGTCGCGTTGAGCCTGCTGCTGTCCGGTTGCACGCTCGGCGACCTCGGTATCTCGAGCTGGGACGCGCCGACCTGCGAGCAGCAGAGATCGCTGGCCATCTCGCCCGCGAGCCCGGCATCCGATCGACCCATGCAGGAGATCGATGTCGAGATCCGGGGCGTCGACCTGAGCCTCTGCGAGCCGCAGGTCTTCTTCGGCCGAGAGCAGTTCTCGATCGTCGCTCGATCTCTGGAAGACCCGAGCGAATCGCGGTGCCCGAGCGCGCAGCTGACCGTCCTGGTCCCCAGCGCCTGGCGCGGGGAATACCCGGTATCGCTGCGCTGCGGTCCGGTCGAGCTCGACGACCAGGACGTGTACCGGGCCGAGCCCCGGGGCTGGTTCCTGTCCGCCGCCACGGGCTTCCATCCATTCGAGTCATCCCCCCTCTGCCGAGCTGCGGTCGCGGACCTGGATGCAGACGGCGCGATCGACCAGGTCGCCGCCGAGCCGGACGGCATCTCGATCCGCACTTTCCGCGGCGCTGCAGACGGACCACGCATCGAGAGACGCGTCGTCCCCGGAACCGAAGGGATCGAGCCCTACTGCATCCGGGCCCAAGACCTGAACGCGGACGGCCTGGCCGACCTGGTCTGGTCCTGGCAAGGCGCCTTCCACGTCGCGCTCCAGGCCGCAGACGGCGATCTCGCGATGCGCGAGCCCGTGGTGTACGACAGCGGAGACCCCTGGTGCTTCGATATCCTGTCCGGCGATCTCGATGGAGACGGCGATGTCGATCTCTTCGGCGTGATGATGGACCACCCCCACCAGGTCTTGCTCAACACCGGCCACGGGCGATTCGAGGTTCAGCCCGACGCGGTCCATACCCCTCGCGTGCACGCCACGGCCGGCTTGCTGCTGGACGTCGATCGAGATGGGGATCTGGACGCCGTCGTGGCCGGCGGCTTTCCCGGCGGGTCCCTTCGCAACCGCGTCTACGAGAACGACGGCCGCGGCCGCTTCGAGGAGCTGCCGGGCGCCCTGGGCGAGGCCGAGGAGCACAGCTGGAGCGTGCAGGCCATCGACTTGAACGGCGAGACGGTGGTGGTCTTCGGCAGCCTCGACGCCCGCCCGTCTTTCTTCGCGCTGCGAGACGGCCGGTTGGAGGCGCTCGGCCCTCTCGGCATCGAGATGGCCGGCGTGGTAAGCCCGGTCGGCCAGAGCGCGAACCCGGATCTGATCACCGCGAACCTTCTCACCACCCGAATCAGCCACCATGTCTGGAATGGAGAGCTGGGCGTCTATACCGAGCGCAGGAGCGCCTTCTTGCCCGGCTTGCTGTTCTCTCTCTTCCCGGTGCGCATCGCCGACTTCGATGGCGACGGATTCGAAGATCTGCTGTCCTCGCGCGCCCTGCTGCTCTATCGCGACCTGGCATCCCGCTTTCCCCTCGACTGACCATCGCCCTGGATTCGGGCCCCGAAGCGTGGCAGGATCTCTCTCGCATGAGCGAGATCCGCCAGAACGTGGCCACCCAGGACTGGGTGATCATCGCCACCGAGCGCGCCCACCGGCCCGAGGACTTTATCCCGCCGGCCGACCGCTGCCTGACGGCCGACCGGCCCGAGTTCGTGGCCGCCTGCCCCTTCTGCCCGGGCAACGAGCGCATGTCCTGCGATCCGGTCGCGCTGCGGACCGACGCAGCCGGTGACTGGACCCTGCGGCTGGTGGCCAACAAGTACCCGGCGCTCCGCCCGCAAGGCTCGACTGCACGCCACCTGGATCGTCTGGATCGCCGCATGGATGCGGTCGGTCACCACGAGGTGCTGATCGAGGCCCGGGCCCACAACACGACGACCGCCCTGCTGCCGGTCGAGCAGGTGCGGGCCGTGCTGGAGGTCTTCCGCGAGCGAGGCCGGCAGCTGGCCGCGGAGCCGGACGTCCTCCAGGTGATCTTCTTCAAGAACCACGGCGTGGCCGGCGGGATCTCGCTCGAGCACCCCCACTGGCAGCTTATCGCGCTGCCGATCGTGCCCAACCACATCCGCACCCGCCTCGAGACGGCCATGCGCTGGTACGACGAGCACGGTCAGTGCGTGTACTGCGAGATGTGGCGCTCCGAGAGCCAGCAAGGCCAGCGCGTGGTGGAGGAGAACGAGCACTTCGTCGCCTTCGTGCCCTTCGCGGCCTTCTCGCCTTTCCACATCTGGATCCTGCCCAAGGCCCACAGCCCGCTCTTCTTCACGCTGAGCGACGCGGCGCTGCAGGGGCTCGCCGAGTTGCTCCGGGGCACGCTTCGAAGGCTGTATCTCGGTCTCTCCGATCCGGACTACAACGTCATCCTCCGCATGGCGCCCATGGCCTACGAGCGCGTGCACTGGTTCCACTGGTACGTGACCATCGTGCCCAAGGTCAGCCGGCTGGCGGGCTTCGAGCTGGGCTCGGGCATGTACATCAACACGGCCCGCCCCGAGGACAGCGCCCGCTTCCTGCGCGAGATCGATCTCGGCGAGCCGTGAGGAGCACCGGCGTGCGATTTGCAGACTACCTGGCCCAGGAGTGGAAGCCGGCCCTGGGCTGCACCGAGCCGGCCTCGATCGCCTACGCGGCATCCAGTGCGGCGGCGCTGCTGTCGGAGCCGGCCAGCGCGCTGTCGCTGTGCTGCGACCCCCGCATCTACAAGAACTGCTACGCGGTGGGCATTCCCCACTCCGGACACCGGGTGGGCATCCGCTGGGCGCTGGCGATCGGCGCCCTGCTGCACGATCCGAGCGCCCGGCTCGAGTGCTTCGAGCAGGTCACGCCCCGCATCCTCGAGCAGGCCGGCCGGCTCGTCGATCAGGGCGAGATCGACATCGAGGTCGACCCGGCGCACGAGGAGCTCTTCATCGATTGCCGGCTCCGCGCCGGCGGTCACGAGGCCCGGGCGGTCATCCGCGACGAGCACACCCGCCTGGTGCAGCTCGAGCTGGACGGCCAGCCGCAGCCGATCGAGGTCCCGCGGGGTACGGCCGGGCAGGCCAGCGTGCGGGCCGAGCTCGCCCGCCTGCGCTTCGAGGAGCTGATCCGCCTGGCCTGCTCGCTTGCGCCTCCGGACCGCGAGGCGCTCCGAGACGGCGTGGAGCTCAACCTGGCGATCGCCCGCCACGGGCTGAGCCTCTTTCCCAAGCGCTTCGTCGACATGGCGAGCGAGGACCCCCTGACCCGGATCAGCCGCCAGGTCTGCGCCGGGGTCTACGCGCGCATGTGCGGCGAGGACTTCAGCGTCATGTCGCTCGCCGGCTCGGGCAACAAGGGCATCGTCTGCTCGGTGCCGATGGCGCTCTTCGGCCGAGAGACCGGCCGCAGCCAGGAGGCGATCGACGAGGCCCTGGCGCTGGCCTGCCTGGTCATCTCCTCGACCACCCACTTCCTGGGCACCCTGTCGGCGGTCTGCGGCTGCTCCAACGCGGCCGGCATCGGCCTGGCGGCGGGCATCGTGCTGCTCGAAGGCGGCGGGGCGCCCGAGATCTCGCACGCGATCAACAACATGGTGGGCAACGTGACCGGCATGATCTGCGACGGGGCCAAGATCGGCTGCGCGCTCAAGACGATGACCTCCGTCGACGCGGCCTTCCGCTCGGCGTCGCTGGCCCAGAGCGGCATCGGAATCCCGCACAGCGACGGCATCGTGGGCGAGGACGGCCTGGAATCGCTCGCCAACCTGGGCCGCATGGCCACCGCCGGCATGGCGTCCGCGGATGCGGAGATCCTGGCCATCATGCAGGAGAAGCTCCGCCGCGTCTGAGCCCCGGCTAGATCTTGAAGCCCAGGTGGACAGCCCCTTCGCCCAGGACGAAGAAGGAATGATGCGCGGTGCATCCTCCCTCGAGGCCGATCAGGAAGTGATCGAAGAGAGTGAAGAGGAACCCCAGCTTGGCCGTGTTGATGAAGTACGCACCCGGTACGAGCAGCAGTCCCTTCCAGCCCCCGTAGAGCTCGAAGAAGGCCCAGCGCCGGCCGATGGTCACGCCGGCGGTGATGGCCCCGAAGTCGAGCACGTCGGCAGTCGTGTCCAGCGAGTCCCACAGCGAGGCCGCCCCGCCGCCCGCCGACAGGGCCAGCGCCACCCCGTGCTCCTCGCTGTGCAGCACGCCGAAGCGCAGCTGGCCGAGGGCCGAGTAGACCTCGTACTGCGCGTCCAGCTCGAGCCAGTCGAGCAGACCGACCGAAGCTTGCGCCACGTAGACCGCCTCGGGCAGGCTGTTGGCCGCGACGCCGTTGGTGAAGGCGAACGAGCCCTCCTCGAGCGTGTCGGCCGGGCGCAGCACGGAGTACGTGCCGCAGCCCGGAAGCAGCGCCAGCGACAGGCAGACGAGTGTCCAACGCGCGAAGCGCATACAGGGCTCCCCGCTCAGAGCACGAACTGGCGGATGAACTGGCGGAGCTTCTCGATCTCGGCGGGTGATAGATCGCCGAACTTCACCCCCGCGCCCGGCAGCAGGTGGGGTGCCTCCGGATCGGGCTTGACCACCCGGATGACCCGGCCGACCAGGGCGATCTGCTCCGGGTCCATGGGGTGGTGGATCTGGACCTCGATCGGCTCGCCGGAGGGCGGCGCGTCGTGGGTCTGGATGAAGACGCCCCCGCAAGAGATGTCGCGCGAGTAGGTGGGGATGGTGGGCATGTCGTCGAAGCGGTAGCGGATGGGGATCCTGCGCTGCAAGCGCGGGTGGCTGCGGCGACCGAGCATCTCCTCGGCCCTGTAAGGCGGAGCGATCTCGGCCAGGGCGCAGGCCACCATGTAGTCCCGGATGCGCTGGGCGGCGATGGGATCCGGCTCGACGAAGCCCAGGCCGATACCGGCCATGAGGCCGGGC
Source organism: Deltaproteobacteria bacterium (assembly GCA_016935365.1). Classification (GTDB taxonomy): domain Bacteria; phylum Myxococcota; class B64-G9; order B64-G9; family B64-G9; genus JAFGRB01. The sequence goes on along the minus strand of JAFGRB010000275.1, from coordinate 21,515 downwards.
TCGGGCTCGGACACCACCCGGGCCACCCGGGCGTCCAGGCGCAGGGCCTGCACCTCGCCGGCCATCGGGACGTCCAGCCGCAGCTGGATCTCCTGGCCTTCATCGAAGAGCACGTCGGAAGGCACGAAGATCCCCGACGGGCTCAGGTCGTAGGTGACGAGGTCGATGTAGCCGTCGTCGAAGACGAGCTGTGCCGGCAGCATGCAGCCCAGCCGGCTGTGACGCCGGCGCTCGAGGAGGCTCTGGCGCACCACGTCGCGGACGAGCTGGTAGATGACCAGCTTCTGCTCGTAGTCCAGATCGATGAACTTCACGCCCATGCCGCAGCGCTCGGCGTGGGGGTCTGCCCGGACCACGCTGACCACCTCTCCCTGGACCCTGAGAGAGTAGTCGTCGCGGGTGAGCATGATCTCCAGCTCGATCCGCGTGCCCAGGGGCAGCGGCTCGACCGTGGAGATGAACAGGCCCCCCTCGCTGAGCGTGGAGATGTAGCGATCGGTCAGCTCGTCCTGGCTCCAGTATCGGGCCTGCATGCGCACCGGAGCGCGCAGGTGACGCCGCCTGTCCGCGCCGGACGGGGAGGCTTGCTGGAAGAGCACCTCCTCGATGCGGCTGCGCATCTGGCGCCAGCTCTCGCGCTCGCGCTCGTCGAGCCCACCGGGCCAGCGCAGGCGGCGCTCCTCCAGCGCCTCGAACGCCTCGACCAGGCTGGAGTATGACATGCGAAGCTCCTGTGTCGATCAAGACACCAGCGCGCGGGCGTGTCAAGATGCCGACCCGGTTCCGCCGCCTCGCCGCCTCAGCACAGCCCAGCCGATCGCCAGCAGGGCGAGCGGCAGCCCGCCGGCGCCCGCCCGCCCGGTCGCGCAGTCGCAGCCGGTCGTGTTGATGCAGTAGTCGATGCCGCCGCCGCACTGCCCGGCCGAGCACAGCTCGTCCTGGATGCACGGCTCGCCGCTGCTGCACGGCGTGCCGTCCGGCAGATCCTCGGCGACGCAGGCGCCGGTCTGCGGATCGCACACTCCCCGCTGGCAGGGATTGTCCACCCCGCAGTCCAGCTCCTCGCCGATGCACTGGCCGGCCCGGCATCGCTCCCGCTCGGTGCACGGATCCCCGTCATCGCAGCTCAGGCCGTCCTCGAGCGCCGCGCCGACGCACGTCCCGCTGGCCGGATCGCACTCTCCCCGCCGGCAAGCCGCATCCAGGTGACTGCAGTCCAGCGGCGAGCCCAGACAGATCCCGTCCCGGCAGGTGTCGTCCGCGCTGCACGCATCGCCGTCGTCGCACGGCGAGCCGCTCGAGGGCGCATGGGTGCAGCCGCTCTCGGGATCGCAGCCGTCCAGCGTGCACGCATCCCCGTCATCGCAGCTCCGCTGCTCGTGCGAGCAGCCATCGCCTTCCACGCAGCGATCCAGCGTGCAGGCGTCGCCGTCGTCGCAGCTCTGCTCCTCGTGGACGCAGCCCTCGCCCGGCTCGCACCGATCGGCGGTGCACGGATCGCCGTCGTCGCAGCTCTGCTCCAGGTAGACGCAGCCCGAGTAGCGGTCGCAGCTGTCGAGTGTGCAGGGATCCCCGTCATCGCAGCTCACCGTCTCGTGCCAGCAACCGCTGAGCGGATCGCAGCCGTCCGCGGTGCAGGCGTCGAAGTCGTCGCAGCTTCGCGGCTCGACCGTGCAGCCGGCCTGCGGATCGCAGCGGTCGGCGGTGCAGGCATCGCCGTCGTCGCAGATCACGGGCTCGCCCTGGCAGCGCCCATCTGCGCAGCTGTCGTTCGAGGTGCAGGCGTCTCCGTCGTCGCAATCGCCGGGCACGGGATCGTGGGTGCAGCCCGAGGACGGATCGCAGCCGTCCGCAGTGCAGGCGTTGAAGTCGTCGCAGTCCGCCGGGCTGCCCGCGCACGCTCCGCCCGTGCACACGTCGCCCGTCGTGCAGGCGTCGAAGTCCGTGCACGGGCTGCCCTCGGGATCGACCGCGCAGTCGAAGTCCGTGCACTGGCCGTAGAACGCGCCGGGGCTCGACTTCTCGCACGCTCCCCAGGCGCAGTTGAAGTCCTCGGCGCAGGCCGCCCCCGGCGGGTTGCCGAAGCCCGCGGCGGCAGCCCGCACGGCCCGGCCGGCGTTGACCCGGCCGTGACCGTAGTAGTCGTTGTGCCCGCTGGCGTCGTAGCTCACCCCGCCGACCTTGTCCGCGGTCCGCTCGACGACGAAGCGGGCCTGGGCTCCGGTCAGGCCCGGATGGGCCGACAGGACCAGGGCGACCACGCCGGCCGCCAGCGGGCAGGCGGCCGAGGTGCCGGAGAAGTGCGCCGTGTAGTCGCCCGTCGGATCGGGCTCGGCGATGCCGGTGTCCATGTCGCCGAAGAAGGCCCAGGTCCAGTAGGTCCCATTCCGGGAGAAGCCGCGGCTGCCCAGGGTATCGGTCGTGAGGATCCCGGGCTCGGTGGGATCCAGGCCGCCGGTCGGCGCCACCACCGACAGGTTGGGCCCGTAGTCCGAGTAGCTCACCCAGCGGTCGAAGGGATCGCTGCCCCCCACGGCCATGACCTCGGGCATGTTCTGCAGCTCGGCGGAGCCGATCGGCTCGGCCTCGCCAGTCCACATGTTGCCGTTGCCCGACGCGAAGAGCACCACCGCGCCCAGGCCGCCCCGGCCCAGCTCGACCGCCTCCCGGATGGCCTCGCGGAAGGGCTCCAGGTCCACCTGCCCGGGATCGATGCCCCAGGACATCGACAGCACCCAGGCTCCGTGGTCGACCGCGTACTGGATCGCCATGTAGCAGCCCGAGAGATCCGCATACGCCCCCTCGGTGAACATCTTGACGCCCATGAGCGAGCAGCCCGGACAGACGCCGGCCATGCCCTCCGCGTTGTCGATCGAGGCCGCGATCTCGCCCGCGCAGGCCGTGCCGTGGGCGTTCAGGCTGTCGGCCTCGGGGGTCGGATCGTCAGAGTCCTGTGGGTAGTTGTAGCCCGTGATGATGCGGGCCGGATCGAAATCGGGGTGGCTCTCCTCCAGCCCGGTGTCGATCACGGCCACCACGACCGCCGCGTCGCCGAAAGTGAGATCCCAGGCCTCCTCGGTGTGCAGGTGGGCATCGCCTGGCTGGGCGTGGTACCACTGCTCGCCGTAGTAGGGGTCTGTGGGCCGGTGCGCGAGCGCGGCCGGGAAGGTGAAGTCCGGCAGCGCCCAGCGCACGCCGGGCAGGCGCGCGCACTCGCTGGCTGCACCGAGCGCGGCCCGGGCGTCCCGGGCCCGGCAGAGCCAGATCCAGCCGCCGTGGCCCAGCGCCTCGACCGGCTCGAGCCCTGTGCGCGCGAGCAGAACGGCCGCGTCCGCCCTGACAGCCGGCCGGGCCAGCCCGACGAGCACCTGCCGGTCGAGGAAGAAAACCCGCCCGGAAGGCGACCTGAACGCCAGGCCGGCCCGCGAGACCAGGCCGTCTGCCAGGAGCGCCTCCAGCGCGCGATCGGTCTCCGCTCCGCTCTCGAGAGCGATCTCCGCCAGAAAGCGCCCGCGTCGATGCGCGCGGGACGCCTCCGGGCCGAGCTCTCGCGCGATGGCCTCCAGGGCCCCAGGGCCGGCCGGCACGACCGCGATCCGATCCGCGGCCAGCTCCAGCTCCACCCGCTGGCCGCGGCTGTCGATGTAGCCGAACTCTCCGGCCGAGGCGCCGGACGCCAGACAAGTCGCGAGCCCGACAAAGGCCACCAGCCATGGCCCTGCGGGCCGCACGCCTCGTTCGATCGCAGACCGCATCGGCTCCACCTCCTGCTCGATCCCATCCTACACGTTTTCATTGCCGGACCCAACGTCTCGCCCCCGACAAGGGGCTTGCCCGCCGCACCGAACGTTGAGTAGACTGTCTTTCCATGGGTGATTCGCGGCGCATTCTCGTGGTGGACGACGACCCGGTCCTTCTGCAGCTCGTCACCAGCATGCTCGAGCGGATCGGGCACACGGTGTTCACCGCCGAGAACGGCCGCCAGGGGCTGGACCGCGCGCAGGCGGAGAGACCGGATCTGATCATCGCCGACGTGCTCATGCCGGTCATGGACGGCTGGGACCTGGTCGAGCAGCTTCGCTGCAGCGAGCACCTCATGCTGACCCCGATCATCTTCCTGACCGCCCTGGACGGGGACGAGGACCGCCACCGGGGATACCGGCTGGGCGCCGAAGCCTTCCTGACCAAGCCCTTCCGGCTCGAGGACCTGGAGCAGCGGATCCAGGAGGTGCTCAGCAAGAGCGTCGCGCTGTCGGGCAAGCTCGACATGCTGCCGCTCTCGACCGTGCTGACCGTGCTCGAGATCGAGCGCAAGAGCGGCGTGCTGACCGCCCACAACGACAGCAAGGGGCTGATCTTCCTCTCGGACGGCCACGTGCTGGACGCCAGCCTGCAGGGCTTTGCCGATCCCCGGGAAGCCGTCTTCGAGATGCTCTCCTGGAAGTGCGGCGAGTTCAAGGTGGACTTCAAGACCGTCGACGTGCCGGATCGCATCCAGACCTCGGTCCCCCACCTGGTGCTCGAGGCCGCCCGCCGAGAAGACGCCCGCGCGATGGACTGATCTCGTCTCGTTCCCACCCGCCCGATCTCGAGGGAGGGTCCTCCGACCACAGGAGCGCAGCATGGACGCACAGGCCAGGCGCAAACGGATCCAGGAGATCGAGAAGCTCCTCGTCCACCACAAGCAGCTCTACTACCGCGGGCGAGCCGAGATATCCGACGCGGCCTACGACGCGCTCGAGGACGAGCTCCGCGACCTGGACCCCTCGAGCTACGCCCTCCAGGTGGTCGGCTACGAGGTGGGCGAGCAGAAGATCCGGCACGAGCGCCCGATGCTCTCGCTCGACAAGAGCCGGGAGGTCGAGGAGATCATCGGCTGGATGGCGGGCCAGGCCTGCGCGGTCTCGTACAAGATGGACGGCAGCTCCGCTTCCCTGGTCTACGAGGCCGGCAAGTTCGTCCTGGCCAAGACCCGCGGAGACGGCACCTTCGGCGAGAACCTCACCAGGTACTTCCGCACCATCCGCTTTCCCGGCCTGCTCTTCGATCCGCACTGGCGAGGCCGCGACGTGGAGATCCGCGGCGAGCTGTGCATCTCGAAGGCCCGCTTCGACGAGCTGGCCGACGAGATGGCGCGCCGCGGCCTGGGCCGCCCGAAGTCCATCCGCAACATCGTGGCCGGTCTGCTGCACCGCGAGACCGAGCTGGACCTGTGCGCCTACCTGGACTTCCTGGGCTACGAGATCTTCTCGGACGAGCTGGGCCTCGAGACCGAGACGCAGAAGTTCGACCTGCTGGCCTCCGAGGGCTTCGCCACGCCTGTGCACGAGCGGCTCGACTCGCCGGACGCCTTCCCGGACTTCGTCGAGCGCTACCAGCGCGCGCTGGAGAGCCACGCCTACCTGACGGACGGACTGGTCGTCGCGATCGACGATCTCGCAGCCCAGCTCGCCCGCGGCTTCACCGCCCACCACCCCAAGGGCAAGATCGCGTTCAAGTTCAAGTCCGACACGGCCGTCACCTCGGTCCGGTCCATCGAGGTCGACGTGGGCCGCACGGGCAAGCTGACCTTCGTGGGCCAGGTGGATCCCGTGGAGCTCAGCGGCGCCACGGTCCAGCGGGTCACCCTGCACAACGCCAAGTACATCGAGGATCACCAGATCAACGCCGGCTGCCGGATCGAGATCACCCGCTCGGGCGAGGTCATCCCCAAGCACGAGCAGACCATCGAGACCGCGGGCGCGTACCGCTTTCCGACCGCGTGCCCGAGATGCGGCACGGCGCTCGTGCGCAGCGACACGGGCGTGGATCTCGTCTGCCCCGACCCCGCCTGCCCGTCTCGCTCGCTGGGACGGATCGCCAACTGGATCGACGTGGTGGACATCGAGTTCATCGGCGACGAGACCCTCGCCAAGCTGGCCGAGCGGGGGCTGGTCGAAGGCATCGCCGACCTCTACCGGCTCCGAGTCGAGGACATGGAGGTCCTGGAGGGGCTCGGCCGCCGCTCGGCCCGGAACATCGTCGAGAGCATCGCGAGCAGCAAGCGCCTGAGCTTGGCAGCCTTCCTGACCGCCCTGGGCATCGAGGGCCTGGGCAAGGGAGTGGCCAAGCTCATCGTCCAGGCCTTCCCGAGCGTGGCCGCGCTCGAGGGCGCCGGCCGCGACGAGCTGCTGGCCATCTCGGGCATCGGCGAGGTGCTGGCGGACAACCTGCAGGGCGGCCTTACAAGCTTCGGCTGGCCGCTGCTCGACGAGCTCTCGGGTCTGGGCGTCGAGATCGCCGACGAGGGGAGCGCGGCTGCGGCCGGCGGGCAAGCCCTGGCCGGCAAGACCTTCGTGATCACCGGCACGCTGAGCCGGCCGCGCAAGGAGATCCAGCGCCTGATCGAGCAGCACGGCGGCAAGGTGGCCGGCTCGGTCAGCAAGCAGACCTCGTACCTGGTCTGCAACCAGGCCTCGTCGAGCAGCAAGTACAAGAAGGCCCGCGAGCTGGATGTGGCCGTCCTCACCGAGGAGGAGCTGGATGCCCTGGTCCAGGCCTGAGCACCTGCTCGCGCTCATCGGCCTGCTCGCCGCGGCCTGCGCGCCCCGGATCGAGCCGCTCCCCGACGCGGACCGGGACGGGATCCCCGACGTCCGGGACGTCTGCCCGCGGATCGCCGACCCCGGGCAGGGCGACCTGGACGGCGACGGCCAGGGCGACGCCTGCGATCCGGACCGCGACGGCGACGGCGTGCCCAACGCCGAGGACAGCTGCCCGGACCTGCCCCGCGAGAAGGCAGACCTGGACCGAGACTGCGTGGCCGACGACGCCGATCCGGACCTGGACGGCGACGGCGTGCCCAACGAGCGGGATCGCTGCCCGCAGGTGCCCGACCGGGCCCAGGCCGACCGGGACGGAGACGGCGTGGGCGACGCCTGCGATCCGGACATGGACGGCGACGGCGTGCCCAACGAGCGGGATCGCTGCCCGCAGGTCTCCGACCGGGCCCAGAGAGACCTCGACGGAGACGGCGTGGGCGACGCCTGCGATCCGGACCGCGACGGCGACGGCGTACCCAACGGTCGCGACAAGTGCCCGGACCTGGCCCACGCGGACCAGGGAGACCAGGACCGCGACGGCATCGGCGACGCCTGCGATCCGGACCTGGACGGCGACGGCGTGCCCAACGAGCGGGATCTCTGCCCGCAGGTCTCCGACCGGGCCCAGAGAGACCTCGACGGAGACGGCGTGGGCGACGCCTGCGATCCGGATCGCGACGGCGACAAGGTGCCCGATGCGCGCGACAACTGCCCCGACGTCGCCAACCCGGACCAGAGAGACCGCGACCGCGACGGCAAGGGCGACCCGTGCGACCCGCCCGATCCGGTCTGCGGCGACGGCAAGATCACCGGCACCGAGCAGTGCGAGCCCAAAATAAAGCACCGCACGACCTGCCGGTCCCTCGGCTACGGCTCCGGGGAGCTGCGCTGCGTCCAGTGCCGCTGGGACGTCTCGCGCTGCACCCCCCTGCGCCTGGAAATACCCATCAGGGACCGCTACCGCCGCGGCCGGGGCAGCTGCCCGTACATCTACCTCTACGACGGCGAGGGCCGGCCCTGGCGGTACTACACCGACCTGTCGGGCTCGGTCCTGGCCGCTGGACTGCCCTTCTTCCGGCCCGAGTACTACGAGGACAATGTCTACGAGCTCGGCGAGTTCGAGCCCGACGGCCAGGGCGCCTACCGCCTGCGGCTGCGCGAGGTCATCTACGAGGCCTCCTACTTCGACGAGGCGGCCCTGCTGCTGGTCGACGTGCCCGAGGGCTACCGGGCCTACTGCCTCTGGAACGCCACCTCCCAGCTCGAGCGCAAGGCCCCGCGAGGCTTCGTGACCGTGCGCGCCCCGCGCCCGCCCGTGCGGGCGGTGGCGGACGACGGCGGCGACGTGACGGCCGAGCTCGCCCTGGCGGACGGCGTGCCCCTGCCGGTCGAGCCGGGCCAGCTCAGCCGGGTCGAGCTGGACTTCGGCCCGGTCGCCCGGCCCGAGCTCGCCAAGCTGATCGTCAGCTCCTGGGGCTTCTACGGCGATCTGCGCGGCGCGGCGCAGCCGCCCTACTCGGCCGGCACCACGATAGAGACGCGCGACGCGCAAGGCCGCTGGCGGGTGCGGGCCGTGGCCGGCAAGAGCGCGGGCGACGCGATGAGCTGGGCCATCGACCTGAGCGGCGTCCTGCGGCCCGGCTGGGATGGGCGCATGCGGATCACCATGGCCCACCAGCCCTCGGTGCTCGACGTGCTGGACGCGGTCTGGCTCGACGACTCCGCGCCGGTGCCGATCCGCGTCCGGCGCGTCGATCCGCGGGTCGCGGATCTCCGCTTCGGCGGCGCGGCGCGCGTCAAGCCCTCCTCGCTCAAGCACCGCATCTATGCGGACGACAGCCACCTGCCGCTCATCCCCGACGCGCTGCTCGGCGGGCGCTTCACCCGCTACGGCGACGTCCGGCCGCTGGTCGCGCGCACCGACGACCGCTTCGCCATCATGGCCCACGGCGACGAGCTGCTGCTCGAGTTCGACGACCCGCCCGCCCGGCCGGGCACGCGCCGCTGGGCCTTCCTGCTGGCCGACGTCTTCTACACGCTCAAGTACCACCCCTTCGGCCAGCTGACCGACCGCATCGACCCCCTGCCCTTCCACGGCATGCGGCGCTACCCCTACGCGCCCGAGGACTGGCCCTACCGGGACGACGCCGGCTACCGGCGCTACCTGGAGACGTGGAACACGCGCCGGATCGACGCCTGGCCGGGCGCGCTCCCCTCCCGGGAAGGCCCGCCTTGAGCGATCTCGCCGAGACCTTCGGCGGATCGCTCGCCCTGCAGCTCGTCTTCGCAGCCGCGCTGGGTGCGGGGGCCCTGCTCGTGGTCTTCGGCCGGCGCAGGAGCCGGAACGGGCTGCTCGCGCTCGGGCTGGCCATCGGCGCGGGCGGCCTGGCCGGCTTCGCGATCCGCCTCTGGCGGCAGATCGAGCTCCGCGGCATGCAGGTGGAGGAGCTGCTCCAGGCGAGCGGCTGGGAGAAGTACCCGCTGATCGCCGCCTGCGCGCTGGCCATCGCGGCCGGCGCCATCGCGGCCTGGCAACGCAGCCGCGCGCTCGCGGTCGTCTGCCTGGTCGTGCTCTCGCTCCTGCCCACCCTGGGTGCGATCGGCTGGTACCTCTCGGCAGCGCGCTCGACCGAGGCCGTCGAGATGCTCCGCAGCGGAGATCTGCCCCCCGGCCCGCCCGACAACCGCTTCGTCCAGCTCCGGCTCGACGCCGGCGACGAGCCCCTGCCCGGCCCGGCCCGGCCCGCGCTTGCCGATCTCGCGCTGCTTGAGGAGACGGCCGCCCAGCAGGCCCGCGCACCGCTCTACCTGGCCCTGCTCCTGACCGTGCTCGGCCTGCCCTTCGGCCTGGCCGCCGCCCTGCGCGTACGAAAAAGCTGAGACATCTCTGGATGCCGGGGAGTCTTCACGGTATCGGAACGTCAAGGAGGGCGACATGCGGGCCAGGAATCACAGTCGGTTGTTTTGGCTAGCGATCATCGCAGGCCTGGGCCTGACCGCCTGCGGCGGCGGGCTGTCCGTGACCGAGGAGGCGATGAGCGTCGATCTCGGCGCGATCGACGTGCTCTTCGTGATCGACAACTCGGGCTCCATGGTAGGGGAGCAGCTCCAGCTGGCCCACTCCTTCGAGCGCATGGCGGAGAGGCTGGACCTCCGCCTGGGCCAGGGCAGGTACCGGATCGGGGTCGTCACCACCGGCATGGCGTCTCCGGGCTGCCCGGACTGCAACGTGATGATCACGCACTCCTGCGTCAACGAGACCGGTGAGAGCGGGGCGCTGCAGGATCGGCTGGGGCGCATCGAGTGGAACGAGGAGCTGGCCGACTTCGACTTCGTCCGAGATCCGCGCTGCGCCGAGGTCGAAGCCGGCGAGCTGGACTGCCTGCTCGATCCGGACGAGGAGCGGAGCATCGCCCTGGTGGGCGTGAACGGCTGCGGCTACGAGCGCGGGCTCGAGGCCTTGCGCAGCGCACTCGACGGGCAGACCAACCCCGGCTTCCTGCGCGCGGACGCCATGCTGGCCGTGGTCGTGGTGAGCGACGAGGAGGACTGCGGCGCGGTCGGCGACGTGACGGAGAGCGTTCCCGGCAAGGGCGCCGAGCTGTGCTACCACGCGGCGGCGGGCGTCGATCCGGACGGCCAGCCCGCAAGCAGGCTCACGCCGGTCGCCGACTACCACGCCTTCCTGACCGGCCTCAAGGATCGCCCGGGCCGGGTGCGCTTCGCGGCCGTGGTGGGCGTCGCCGACCCGTCCGATCCGCTCTCGACGAAGATCACCTACGACGCCCAGGGACAAGTCGAGCCGGCCTGCCGCACCCCCGGCTGCAGCGGCGGCGCCTTCTGCGAGGCCTATCCGGGCACGCGCTACATCGAGCTCGCCCGGCTCTTCGGCCTCGGCCAGGACGGCCAGGTCGAGACCATCTGCCAGGCCGACTTCTCGCCCGTGCTGGACCGGCTGGGCGCCTTCATGGGCTGCCCTGCGAGCTTCCCCCTGCCCAAGCGCCCCCGGGCCGAAATCCAGCGCTTGACCCTGGGAAATGTGGACCTGCCCCGCTACAGCTGCGAGCACGATGGGCGTGAATGCAGAGGGCCCGAGGACACGAGCTGCCACTGCCTCGAGACCTGGAAGCTCGACTCGAACCACGTCCTGACCCTGGCCCCGCACGTCGACCGCTCCCCCATCTGCGATTTGATCGACTCCGGCCGTCTTGATGCCAGGCTCGGCTACTGAGAGGAGTAGGGGTCAGACACCTTTACTTAGCACTTACGATAAGTGCTAAGTAAAGGTGTCTGACCCCTACTTCCTACTTCGCGACGAAGCGGCGCTCGACCGTCTCTCCCTCGTCGTCGACCAGGGTGAGCAGGTGCTCGCCCGGCTCGGGCGCCAGGGCGAGCTGGTGGATGTCCCGGGTCTGGCCGCAGTAGCGGTCGTCCAGGTGCCAGAAGACGCGCGCGCCCGCCCGGCGGTGGGCGGCCTCGAAGACCGCCCGGCCCCTGAGCCCGTCCAGCTCCACCGGCACGTAGATCTCCGCGCCCTCGCCCGGCTGGATGCACGACAGCTCGGCCGGCCCGCTCGCCTGCTGCTCGCAACCGGCTCGCCAGGGCGGCAGGGGGCGATAGTCGGCGTGCCGCCTTCGGTAGTAGTGCTCCATCTCCGGGGGCAGCACGAAGATCTCGCGGCTCTGCATGCGGGAGATGCTCTCGCAGTCCGCGTGGACGCGATAGGCGCCCGTCTCGTCCAGGTGCACCTGGCGGCAGAAGGCGCACGGGCCGGAGCGCAGGCCGGCTCTCGGGATCCAGGCCTCGTGCGTGTGGGCGCAAAGGGGGCCCGCGCGCATGCCGCTCTTCGCGCACACCTGGACCCGCTGCAGGTCGTCCCGCGGCATCGCGAACCAGCCCGCCTCCGGGGGAAGCGAGTCGAAGAGATCGAAGAGCAGCGGGGCGGCCGCGGTGTAGCCCACCAGGCCGGCGCGGCCCTCGCCGTCGGCGTTGCCCGCCCAGACGCCGACCGTGTAGGCCGGCGTGACGCCCACGGCCCAGGCGTCCCGGAAGCCGTGGCTGGTGCCCGTCTTCCAGGCGACCCGGCGCGCGGAGCCGAAGGCGCGCCAGGCCCGCTCGTCACCGGGACGCTCGACCTCGAGCATGGCCTTCAGGGTCAAATAGCAGGCGCCCGGCCCCAGGGGCGAGCGCCCCTGCCCGGCCGCGCCGCCCGGCTCGAGCGTCGGCGGGAAAAAGGCATCCGCCTCGTCGCCGAGCCCGGCGCGCAGCACGCGTCGGCCGAGGGCGGCGTAGATGCCGGTGATCTCCCACAGGCTCCCCTCGGCGCCCCCGACGATCAAGCTCAGGCCGTAGTCCGCGGCCGGCCGGTGGAGGCTGGTCATGCCGAGCCGGCCCAGGAGCGCGTGGAAGCGGTCCGCGCCGAAGTCGCGCAGCATGCGCACGGCCGGCACGTTGAGCGAGCGCGCCAGGGCCCGCGAGGCCGGCACCGCGCCGGCGAACTCGCGGCGGTAGTTCTCCGGCACGAAGCCGCCGAAGCGCGTGGGCACGTCCGCCACGAGCTGCCCGGGCAGCAGCTCGCCCGCGTCCAGCATGGCCGCGTAGAGCAGCGGCTTGAGGATCGAGCCCGTGGAGCGCTCGGCGCGCACCATGTCCACCCACACCCCGTCCCGGCTGTCCGCGGTCTGGCCCGCGTTGCCGGCGTAGGCCAGCACCTCGCCGGTCTCGGTGTCCAGGATCAGGGCCGCTGCGTTGTGGACTCCCGCGGATGCCAGCCGGACGTGGTGGCGCTCGACGATCTCGCGCGCCCGGCGCTGCAGGCCGGCGTCCAGGCTGGAGCGCGTGCGCGGAGACGACTCCCTCTTCAGGCGCTGCACCAGCCGGGGCGCCAGATCGGGCATGGGCAGGGGTGCCGGGGGCAAAGGCTCGAGCTTGGCCAGCCGGCAGGTCTCGGCGTCCAGGGCGCCGTCCTCACGCAGGCTGTCGAGCAGGCGATCCCGCTTGCTGCGAAGCTGCCCCCGGTTGCGCCCGGGGTGGATCAGGCTGGGCGCGTTGGGCAGCACGGCCAGGCAGGCCGCCTCGGCCCAGGACAGCCGCTCCGGCTCGCGGCCGAAGTAGCGCCAGGCGGCCGCCTCCAGCCCCACCACGTTGCCGCCGAAGGGCGCGTGCGTCGCGTAACGCCCGAGGATCTCGTCCTTGGAAAGCGCGTGCTCCATGCGAAGCGCCAGCACCGTCTCGACGAGCTTCTCGCCCAGCGTGCGCCGCCGCTCCTTTCGAGCCAGGCGGATCACCTGCATGCTCAGGGTGCTCGCCCCGCTGACCACGCATCCCACCCGGGCGTTCTGCCACATCGCCCGGAGCACCGCGTAGGGGTCGACCCCCCAGTGCGAGTAGAAACGCCGGTCCTCGAACCGCAGCAAGGCCCGGACGAATCGCTCCGGCACCGGCCGCCCGGGCCCCCAGCCGCTCGAGAAGCGCCACTGCTCGTCCGCGGCCGTGGATGCGCCGATCAGCTCGCCGCGCCGATCGATCAGCGCGAAGGAGCGCGGCGCGTCGAAGCCCACCACGGGCAGGCACAGGAAGGCCGCGTACGAGATCCCGGCGATCGCGAACAGCCAGGCGATCCGCCTCGGCCAGCGCCTCCTGTGCAGGGGGCGAGCCAAAGCCTCAAGCCCCCGGCCGGACCACCCGCACCCAGCGCCCCGACTCGCGGGCGTGGATGGTGGCGTCGTACATGGCCTCGACGTTGCACATGGGCAGGTAGTACTTGCCCAGGTAGGAGGCGTTGAGCTGGGTTGCAAAGGTGCGCGACTCGCCGGGCGCGAGGTCGAAGTAGACCAGCACCCGGTCGTCGCGCACGTCCCGGTACTCGAAGGCCGACTCGGCCTTCATGCTGACCGCGTCCAGACGCTGGTTGCGGATCTCCCAGCCCGAGGCCCCGAGCATGCTCAGGGCCAGCTCCTCGTACCGGCCGCTGGATCCGGTGTGCGTCACGGTGATCCGCGCCCGGAAGGAGCTGCCGTGATCGAGCGCGTCGACGTCCAGGTCCTTGCCCTCCAGATCGCTGAAGGCCAGCTCGAGCTTCAGGCCCTGCTGGGAGCTCTTCTCCGCCCCGATGGCCGGCACGCCCGAGAGGACCAGGCGGGCGAAGACGACGCTCTGGCCCGTGTTGACCAGGCTGAGGGCCGGCTTGCCGTCTGCATCCAGCTCCACCTGGACCAGGGGCTTGTCGGAGCTCGACGCCACGCTCTTCGCGCCGCCCCAGGCGTACTCGAAGCGCATCTGCCCGCCGCTCGCGGTCACACCGGCCAGCCTGGCCATGGCCACGAGCGCCTGGGCCGTGGTCTGGGTGCTCATCCACTTGCCGTCGCTCAGCGCGGCCGAGATCCGCTCGGCCACGGGCTCGGCGCGCTTCAGGTCGCCGAGCAGCAGCAGCGCATCCAGGATCATGGCCTCGTCCCGCAGCGCCGAGCCGTACGTGCCGCCCAGCTCGCGGTAGTCCGCCACGCCGACGTCGAGGCCCTCGGCCAGGGAGCGGGCCGTCTCGGTCTGCCCGGCCAGCTTGTATGCCGCGGCCAGCCGCCAGCGGGCCGCGGCCGGCAGCCGATCGCGCTCCTTGAGGCGGTTCATCGCCCCCAGCTCGGGCGCGCCGGCGAGCGCCAGCGCATACAGCCGGTAGGCCTGCCTGAGCTCGGCCCGCTCGTGCCCGGCCACCCAGCCGCTCGAGGCCCTGCGCTGGTAGCGCCTCCACTGCTCGAGCAGGCCGTCGGGCACGAGAAAGCCGGCCTGGCGGGCCTCGATCAGGAAGTGGCCCGCGTAGGTCGTGCTCCAGTCGTCGGCCCGCGCTCCGCCCGGCCAGTACGCGAAGCCGCCATCGCCGGTCTGGAAGCCCGCCAGCTTGGAGATGGCCGCGCGGACGTTCTTCTCCACCTCGGCCGCGCGCTTCGGCTCGAGCCGGAGCAGCTTGCTGAGGTAGATCTGCGGGAAGGCCGCCGAGGTGGTCTGCTCCACGCAGCCGTGCGGGTAGTGGATGAGGAAGTCGAGCCGCTTGCCGAGGTTCAGCGGCGGCACGCGGGAGACCTCCAGCACCGCCTTGCGCGTGCCCTGGATGCCCACGGGCTGGAAGTCGGGCTTCCAGGTCTTGCCCGGCTCGAGCGCGGCGCCCAGCGACTCGCTCACCCTGAGCGAGGGCATGCGCACGTCGATCTCGATCCGCTGCACGGCCTGCTGCCCCCCGCCCGCGGCCCGGATGACCACGCTGCCCACGCCGAGCTCGGGCTCGACGTGCAAGCCGAAGTCCACCATCTCGTCGCCCGGCCCTTTGAAGCCGATCTTCTTTTTGCGGGCTCCGACCACGGTCAGCGGGCCGCTGCACTCGACCGAGACCTCCACCTGACCGATCTTCGCGTCGGTGGCGAAGACCGCGACCGGTATGGTCACGTCCTCCTCCGGTCCCAGCACCCGGGGCAGCGTGCCCAGCACCATGAGCGGCTTGCGCACGAAGACGGACTTGTCCGCCTTGCCGAACGCACCGTCCTGTCCGGCCACCAGCATCACGCGCACCTGGCCGACGTAGTTCGGGATGTCGACCGTGTGTGTCTTTCGCTGGCCCGCAGCGAGCGCGAAGGGTCCCAGGAAGCGCACCACGGGTGGGAAGCGCTCCGCGCGCTTCTTCCGTCCGCCCTCATCCACCTCGTGGCCGTCTCCGCCAATGGCCAGCATGCGCTCGAGCTCGCCCCCGTACGCGCCCGCCACCAGGTCGAAGAGATCCCAGGTCTTCACCCCCAGCGCCTCCCGGCTGAAGAAGGCGTCCCAGGGGTCGGGCGTGGCGAAGCGGGTCAGGCCCAGCAAGCCCTCGTCGACGATGGCCAGGGTGTAGGTCATGGCGCGGCCGGCTTGCTCGGAGACGCCGATCCGGGCGATCTCGCCCGGCACGAGCTCGTCGGCCACCTCGATGCGCGGGCTCAGGCGCGTCCCGGGGGCCACCACGCGCACCGGCAAAACGCCGTACAGCCGCATGGGCAGGTCGTTGCCCTTGTGCTGGTGGGGCTGGAGGAGCGAGACGTGGACGTAGATGTTGGGCGCCATGTCGGCCGTGGCCCGGAAGCGGTGCTGGATCGGCTGCCCGCCGCCGCTCTGCACCCAGGTCGCGGACAGCACCCGCGAGCCCGACTCCAGGCTGACCAGGGCCCGGCCGCGGACCGAGGCCGGGATGGTCAGCGCAACCTCCTCGCCGACCGTGACCTCGGGCTTTTCCACGCTCAGGCTGAGCACGCTCGCCCCGCCGGGCATGTCCTTCTGGGCCCGGCCCGCCCAGCCGGGCCAGTCGATGTAGACGATGCGGCCCGAGCTGTGACCGCTCTCGAGGTCCCTGGCGTGAACCAGGTAGCGCCCCCAGTCCGGGTACTTCACCATGAGCTTCCACTCGGCCTGGCCGTCCGCGAGCGTCACGCTGCCCTGCTGGATGGGCTGGTAGCTCGTGCTGCCCACGTAGTCGGCCAGCTCGTCGTCGGCGCCCTTCTCCCACCACCAGCGCCACTTGAGCTTGTAGAGCTTCAGCTCGACCTGGCCGCGGCCGCCTTTCTTGCCCTCGGGATCGACGGCCACGATCCGGACCGGGTGCTGCTTGTCCGTCAGCAGCATGCCGCGGGTCCTGTCTCCCTTCGGCAGGCGGATGCCGATGTAGCGCGCGTAAGGCGAG
Organism: Deltaproteobacteria bacterium; assembly: GCA_016935365.1. Lineage (GTDB taxonomy): Bacteria > Myxococcota > B64-G9 > B64-G9 > B64-G9 > JAFGRB01. The sequence goes on along the minus strand of JAFGRB010000275.1, from coordinate 5,237 downwards.
TACGGCCGGCTGAAGCGATCGGAGCTCGCGGCCCCGCCCGGCTCGAAGACCCGGGTGACGAAGTCGGCCTGGAGCATGCCCGGCGCCACGTCCTCGGCGTGGATGTCGGCGTCGAACTCGGCCTTTCCCTCCGCGTCCAGCTGGCCCTCGAAGATCCGATCGCCCTCGGGATGGAAGCGCCGGGTGGGATCGTCGAAGACATAGTCGGCAAAGCGCTCGAAGCGGGTCGGAACGGAGCGGAGCCCGACATCGACCTCGGCCCGCAGGCCCTTGGCCACCGCGCCGTGGAGCCACATGGAGGCGAGCTTGGCGCGGGTCTTCTCGCCCGGCCGCAGGATGGGCTGGTCGAAGCCCATCTCGATCTTGAGCCGGTTGGGCATGACCGTCTCGATCTTGAGGGTCTTCTCGAAGACCGCCCCGCCGACGTGTACCCGGGCCAGGTAGTTGCCGGTCGGGGCGTCGGGCGAGGTCTCGACCGGCAAGGCGTAGAAGCCGTGGAACGAGCTCGTCCGGGTGACGCGCTTGACGATCTGGCCGCGCGGGTTGCGCAGCTCGAGGCGCAGCGGGTGATCCGGCGGCAGGCGCTTGTCGGGATCGTGGAGCAGGAAAGTGAGATACAGCGTGTCCCCGGGCCGCCACACGCCTCGCTCGGCGTACAGATAGCCCTTCAGGCCCCGGTCGACCTCGGCCCCGCTCACGTCGAAGTGGCTCAGGGGCAGGGCCGAGCCGTCGTCCAGCCGCAGCATGGACCTCTGGCCGCGCTGCTCGGCCAGCACGACGAAGGGCTTGGGATCGGAGGCGAGCTGACAGCGGTGCATGCCGCGCGCGTCGGTCCGACCTGTCGCCAGGACCTGCTGCTGGTAGTCCAGCACGCGCAGCGACACGCCGGCGAGCGGCGCGGCCGTGCTCAGATCGGTGGCCACCACCAGCAGCGAGCCGTCGTTGCCCCGCTTGGCCACGAGCCCGATCTGCGACAGCAGGACGTTGCGGGCGGCGGTGATGTCGTGATCGTCGTACTTGCGGTAGTAGCCCGGGCTGCACGGGTCGTGGCGGCTCTCGTAGTGCTCCCAGGGATCCCCGCCGGGCGTGTCCCAGCTGTCCCAGCTGGACGACTCCTGCTCGCTGTTTTCGTCCCAGGCCGGCTCGGTCTGCTTCTGGAAGACGAGATCGCCCCCTTCCTCCTCGGGCTCGGGGCACTCCCAGACGATGTGCCGGCGATCGAAGTGCAGCTCCAGCCGGTAGAGCCCCGCGGGCTGGGACTTGACCAGCGGACCCAGGTCCAGCCCGTAGCGGACCCAGCGGCCCAGCTTGTCCGGGGTGCTGTCCAGCGAGATTGTCCGGGTCCAGGCCGTCCGGCCCACCCGCCGCAGCTCCTTGTCGCCGTCGAGCTCGTTGACCTGCAGGAACTGAACCAGGTTGTCCGCATACACCCGCATGGCGCGCACCTGGACGGCCCGGAGGTTGACCGCCTCGATGGGCAGCACCAGCCCCTGGCTGCCGGGCACGATCACGCCCCGGGTCGCAAAGCGCACCTGGGGCTTGAGCGCCTCGAAGCTGACCTGGAAGACCTCCGCCTTGATGAGCTTGCGACCCAGGGCGTTGCGCAGCCCGAGCTCCACGCGGACCTCCGCCTGCTGGCCCCAGGGCTTGCTCGAGAACAGGCGCACGATGTTGCCCTCGACGGTCGCGCGGATCCCCTCCGCGCCCGGCACCCGGATCAGGCCGGCGAGGTCCTGCTTCGGGGCGAGCGGATCGGAGAAGCGGATCTCGATGTAGGTCTGGGCCTGCTGCACGGCTCTGGCCGACAGGGCCGCGAAGGTGCTGAGCCCGGGCACCGGGATCTCGCGCCCGGCCCGGCTGTCCACCCCGATGGGCCCGCCGTCCCAGGCGAGCTCGAGCGAGGTCGTCTGCTCGGCCCGGACAATGCCCTCGATGGAGAAGCGGTGGATCCGCTTGTCGGGGCTGTGCTCCCAGCGGAGCGCGAGCGGCTTGCCTTCGTGCGCGGCGCGCAGCACCTGCTCCACCTGCGAGGGCAGAGCCTCATCGGCCGTGACGAGCTGGCCCGTGAGCCGCTGCTTACCGATCTTGGCGGCATCGACCGCCTGCAGGCCCTCGACTCGCACCTCGAAGGACTGCTTCAAGGTCTTGAAGTCGAACGCGAGCCTCTCGGGCGCGTCCTCGCGCTCCAGGACCTCCGCCACGCGCAGCACCACCTTGTACTCCTGGCCGGGGCGCAGCCTCTCGGTCGGACGGAACTCCAGCTCGTGCACGTCCTTCCACACGGCCTGGCCCTCGACGGTCGGCTCGAACTCGAAAGGCGATCTCTCGAGCGGCACGCCCACCCGCGCCGGCTCGACCACCGCCGGCACGAAGCGAACCCGGATCGAGCTCGAGCTCGAGATGAGGCCCGAGCTGTGAGAGGCGATCAGGGTCTCGTCCGCGACGCCTGTCGCGAGGATCTCGGGCCTCTCGCAAGCCGGCGCGATCCAGATCGCCACGCTCAGGCAGAGCCCCAGCTCGAGCAGACAGCGGTATGCGCGCATGTCAACCTCCTGGGGGGTCAGACACCTTTACTTAGCACTTATTCCTCATGCGGTACGCCAGGATCTATGTGCTAAGTAAAGGTGTCTGACCCCTTCTTCGTCAGCTGCCGAAGGTCAGCGCCCAGCGGTTGAGCTGACCCGAGTCCATCTGGGCGCTGTCGATGACGTGCAGGGTCCAGGTGCCGCGGGCGTTGTCGCCGTCGAAGTCCTCGATCGGGTAGGTCTGCACCAGGTCGTCTCCGGAGCCGCCCTGGTGATCGTGCAGGCAGACCTTCTTGCCGTCGTGCTCGAGCTCGACCAGCAGGTCGCCCAGGTAGGAGTGCGAGATGTCGATCTCGACCTCGAGCGATCCGATCAGCCGGTCGGCGTCGACCTCGATGCTGCGGCTGAGCCCCTCCGGGTCCGCGTCCGGTATCTCGGCGTTGGCCTCGTCCGTGTAGCTCTGCGGATCGGAAGCCTCGGGCTGGTAGCGCAAGGTGAGGCTCCACGAGACCAGCCGGCCCGTGTCGCGCGCGGCCAGGTCGCGGACCACCAGCGTCCAGTCGCCAGCGGAGCCCGTGCCGGCGAAGCCGATCGGCTGGAAGACCGCATCCAGGTTCTGATCCGAGCCGCCCTGGCGCGACTGCAGGGTGACGGTCCGGCCGGCGTGCTCGAGCTCGATCACCAGGTCGCCCACCCAGCTGTGCTCGATCTGGACGCGGAGCTCGACTTGGTTGAAGTCCACCTGCTCGTCGACCGAAATCGTCGACCGCACTCCGGCCTGGTCCTCATCCGGGATCTCGGCCGCGTCCGTGTTCTCGCGGGTGATCGACTCGCCGCTCCGGGGCTCCTCGTCCTGCTGGCCCATGCAGGCGTCGGGGTGATCCGGATCGTAGCAGTTGGTGCGCACGCCGCTCACGCCGTAGATCTCGTGGCTCTCGAGGTTCCAGGACTCGTAGCGGTCGAGGGCGTGGCGGTTCATGGCCTCCACGATGGCGTCCCAGGTGAACTGCCGGCTGCCGTCCTGGCCGCCGCTCTCGGCGCCCGCCCAGATGTTGGTCATCAGGATGCGGGTCTCCTCGCCCATGTTGAGGAACCAGGCCGGCTCGGTGTTGTTGACCACGTCGGCCAGGGCCCAGCCCTCGGGGTCGTCGGCGGACGCCTTGTGGGAGAAGACCTCCTTGGTGTAGTACTCGTAGCTCCAGCACGAGTTCATGAAGAGGATCTGGTAGGTGTCGGGCGGATAGGCGTCCTTGTCCATGAGCACGTCCAGCGAGCCGTAGAAGGAGTGCCCGTTGTAGATCACGATCTCGTGGTCGAGCAGCGCCTGCTTGAACAGCCCGTCCGTGTCATGCTGGAGCGCGTGCAGGTCGGTGGGGCTTATCACGTCGACCTGCTCGTCCAGGCCCGAGCGGCTGCGCGTATAGCGCACGCCCTTGGGCTCGAGGTCCTGCAGCTTGCGAAAGCCGCGCTCCTCGAGCGCCCGGATGAACTCCCGGTGCTCGCGCACGCCCTCGTCCCAGCTCGAGACCTCCTCCTCGTGCCCTGCCGCGCCGAAGAACACGGCCGTGGTCAGCTTCGAGTCGGCGATGAGCCGGTCGTACTCGGGGTAGGTGGTCTTGCGCGGCAGCAGGGAGTGGAGGGTGAAGGTGGCCTGCACGCTGGGCAGATCGCAGCCCGGCTTGTCCGCCTTGAAGTAGTAGAAGTAGTTGTAGTCGGCCAGCGAGCCGCTGTCGTATCCCTCGGCGCAGGCCTCGCCCACCCGGCTGAAGATCTCGCGCGGATCGGCCGGCAGCACGACCTCGAACTGCTTGTTGGTCAAGCTGCCCGGATCGATGCCCGCATCGCGCAGCTCCTCGAACGAGACGATGGTCTCGATCCGCAGCCGGTACGAGACCCGGACCAGACCGGCCTCCTCGGTGAGCTCCGACTCCTCGATGTCCTGGGCCGAGAGGTTCATGTGGAGCTTCTCGGTGTTGAGCTTGTTCTTGGCGAACTTGATGTGCTCGCCCACCAGCGAGCGCAGCTTCCAGGAGCCGGCCTGCAGGCCGATCACGAGCTGCTGCCGCTCGGTCTCGCTCAGGCCCGCGGTGGAAAGCCGGAGCTCGGACTCGAACACGCCCTCCATCTCGCTGGCCTGATCGGACAGGTAGCCGGTGTCCTCCTTGTCGTACGAGGCCACCAGGTCCTGCTCCTCGGGCGGGATGACGATCTCGTCCTGCTCGCCCTGGCTGCAGGCAGCCAGAAAACCGCAAGCCAGGACCACGGTCCACGCCAGTCTCTTCACGACGGCACCTCCGTTTCGCGATTGGCCGCATCCTAGCACATCGGCCCCGGAACACACGTTTTTCCGAAAGGGGAGCGCTTGACAGCCCCCGGGGCCGATGGTTCAATGAACCGGCCTCGCGGCCAGGACACTGGGAGGAAGCGCGATGATCAAGTGCAGCCAGTGCGGACGGGAAAACGACGATACCTTCAAGTTCTGCCTCGACTGCGGCGCCGAGCTGCACCCCTCGGCGGCGCCCGCGCCCTCGGACAAGGTGCAGGTCTCGCCGAGCGCGGTCTCGCCTGCGGCCTCGGCGACCGGGCAGGCGGCGGCCGTGCCGGCCACGGCGCCCGAGCAGGCCGCCGCAGCGCCAGCGCCGGCTGCAGCGCCGTCACAGGCCGCGGCACCGGCCGCAGCGCCAGCCCCGGCTGCGGCGCCGTCCCAGGCCG
>JAFGRB010000274.1 GCA_016935365.1 Deltaproteobacteria bacterium | reverse complement strand
GGGGGCTTTCGCAAAGCCCCCTCGCTGCTGGAAGTCAATTCCAGCAGCTTCACCCTAAAACGACCGCCCTTCGGGCGGCCAGCCCTGGAAACAAACGCGGTTTGGAAACCGCGCTTGTTTTTGGACTAGATCAGCCCGCATTCTCACCCGGCCCGCCGGCGGCGGGTCAGCAGGAGGCTGACGACGAGCACGAAGCCGAGCGCGCCGGCCATGGTGATCCAGAAGCGCAGGCCCGACCAGGGCGGCGAGCCCTCGCCCAGCGAGGCCTGGCTGAGCGGGATGGCGTAGAAGGTCCCGTCGTAGGAGCCGAAGTAGATCATCCAGCGCCCGTTGATCTCGGCCGCCACGGGCGAGGCCCAGTTGCTGTCCCCCAGCACCAGGCCGTCCCAGATCGGCCGGCCGGTGTAGAAGGTCCACAGCCCGGTGCCGTCGTCGCCCGACAGGCCGTACATCTGGTGGTCCCAGGCGCTGAAGATGACCACCGGGTCTGCGTTTCGCGGCACGAAGCTGGGCGCCGAGTAGACCGGCCCGAGCGCCGAGTGGGTCCAGCGGCGCTGGCCGCTCTCCAGATCCAGCCCGACCATCTTCTGGTCGTAGCCGCCGAAGACGATCAGGTCCCCTTTCCCGCCGTGCAGCACCGCAGGCGCGCCGGTCAGCCAGTTGCCCGTCTTGTAGCTCCACGCCTCGAGCCCGGTGCGGGCGTCGAGGCAGCGCAGCTTGCCGAAGTGGGAGCCGACGAGCACCCGCGCCCCGGAGGGGCTCCGGGTCACGGCCGGCGAGCCCATGATGCGCTCGGTCTCCCGGTGGACCCACACGATCGCGCCCGTGTCCGCGTCCAGGGCGCGCAGGTTGCCGTCCTCGGAGGCCGCGAAGACCAGGCCCCGCCCGTCGAGCCGGGCGAAGACCGGATCCGACACGCGGTGATCCAGAAAGTCCGCCCGCCAGAGCATCTCCCCGCTGCGGGCGCGAAGCGCGCTCAGCCCGCCCCGCTGCCGGGAGTGGGCCAGAGACCTGTCCGCCACCCAGTGCCCGACGAAGACGGCCGGCTCGCCCGCGACCAGTCCCAGGCAGGGCGCGCTCAGGCGCGCAGCGCCCAGACTGGCCGAGTAGGGCTCGACCGCCCGGCTCCAGATCCGCTCTCCTGTCTCGGCGTCCAGGGCATAGACTGCCCGATCGCTCGAGGCGGCGAAGACGCATGCCCGCCCGCCGTCTCTCCAGATCAGAGGCGCCCCGAACACGCCCCCGCCGGTGGTGTAGCGCCACAGGCGCTCGCCCGAGGCCGCATCGAGCAGGTAGACGCCGCGGTCGTAACAGCCCGCGGCCAGCACGGCCCGCTCGCCGACCTGGCCCACGGCCGCGCTGGACCAGACCGCCATGCCGGGCTGATACTCCCATGCGAGCCGGTCGAGCTCGTACGACCATGCCCGGGCGGGCGCGGGCGGCTCGGTGCGGATGCGGGTGTATGCACTGTTCTCCGCATCGCGCCGCGCCATGGGCCAGTCGCCCGGCCGGATGCGCTCCGTGTACGGGTAGAAGCCGGTCTCGGCCCTGGCGAGACCGCACGCGACCCAGGCGCAGGCGAGCGCCAGGGCGGGCAGGCCGGGCCTAGGCGCCCGGCGCCTTCTGCTTCTTTGCAGCGCCCTGCTTCCAGACATCCGCGATCTCCAGCGCGCCGGCCGGGCAGCGGTCCACGCAGGCCAGGCAGAAGTGGCAGTCCTCGAGCCGCACCTGGCCGCGCTCGATGGCGTCGACGCGGCAGGCCCGCTCGCAGGCCCTGCAGCCGGTGCACTCCTTGGCAGCGGCGCGCACCACCCGCAGCCGCGACACACCGTGCAGGCAGCCCATGAGGTAGCCCCAGGGGCAGACGTAGCGGCACCAGGCCTGGCTGAGAAAGAGCGAGGCCACCACCAGCACCAGGGTCGTCAGCGCCGAGGCCGGATCGCGCACGTCCGCGAAGGCGAAGTGCATCGGCGAGATGATGGCCGTCTTGAGCAGGGCCGAGCCCACGATGATGGCCAGGCTGACCGCCTTGAGCGCCCGCACCGCCCGGTCGTCGGCCCGGCGGGTCAGGACCAGGAAGACCACCAGGATGAGCGAGGCGGCCCAGTACAGGCTCGAGTCCTCCACGTAGAAGCGCTTGGTCGTGCCCAGCCAGATGACCAGACCCATGAAGCCTGCGAAGAACAGCCCCAGGCCGACGAAGGTCAACGCCCGGCCCGGTCGCCGGCGGGCCAGCCTGGCCACCGGCGGAATCCGCAACGCCTGCTCCCGCAGCATGGCGAGAAGCTCCTGGAAGAAGCCGGTGGGGCAGATCCAACCGCAGAAGAAAGGCCCGGCGGTGATGCTGAAGGCGAGCACGCAGAAGGGCAGGCTCACCCAGAAGAAGGCCTCGGTGTAGACCGAGCCGATCAGGCTGATCCCGTGCAGGGTGTTTCGGACCATGCCGAAGACGCCCAGGCAGGAGTAGACGATGTAGAAGAAGACCATCAGGGCGACCAGCTGGACCAGGTGCCGGACGATCTGCCGGTGGCGGCTCCTGGCCAGCATGACCACCATGGAGAGCAGGAAGAGCGCAAGCACGCTGAAGAGCTCGACGCAGCTCTCGTCCAGGGACACCAGGGGCGTGTCCAGGGTCTTCCACAGGGGCAGGAAGTTGGCCTCCAATCCTCACTCCTCCGAGCACCGCTCGGGCGCGGCCAGGTCGGGCCTGTCGCAGCGGCCCGTGCCGGCCAGACAGGTCTGGCTGCAGCCGGGCGGGTCCGGGTAACGTCCGCCAGCGGCCTCGCAGCCCAAAAAGCGGGCCACGAAGGCGCAGGCCGGCCTGGCGAAGACCTCATCGACAGAGCCCCGCTGCACGATCCGCCCGCCCAGCATGACCGCGCAGGCATCGCCGAGCGCGCGGGCCTCTTCGAAGGAGTGGGTCACGTGCAGGGTGGTCAGGGCGAGCTCGGCGTGCAGGCGGGCCAGCACCTCCTGGAGCTCGGCCCGGGCGAAGCTGTCCACCTGGCTGAGCGGCTCGTCGAGCAGCAGGATCCTCGGGCGGCGGGCCAGGGCGCGGGCCAGGGCGACCTTCTGGGCCTCGCCTCCGGACAGCGCGTGCACGGGCCTGTCGATCAGCCTCCCGAGATCGAGCCGGGCGACGAGCTCGTCGACCCGCGCCCGGGTCTCCGCCCGCGGCGTGCCCGCGACCCGCAGCCCGTAGGCGATGTTGCCCGGCACCGTCAGGTGGGGAAAGAGCGACGACTCCTGGAAGACGAAGCCGCATGCGCGCCGTTCGGCCGGCACCTCGGTGACGTCCCGCCCCTCGAGCCGCACCTGGCCCCGGGCCGGCTCGAGCACCCCGGCCACGGTCTTGAGCAGCAGCGACTTGCCGCTGCCGGTCGGGCCGAGCACGACCGCGTAGGCTCCTCCCTCCACCTCGAGATCGACAGGCCCCAGGGAGAAGCGGCCGAAGTCGTGCTGCACGCCTCGCAGGACGATGCTCATCGCGCGCGCCTCCCATCCGCCCCCGCACCGAAGGGCGCCGGCAGGAAGCGCTTGCCGAAGCCCAGCAGGACGAAGACCCACAGGCAGACGAGCAGCAGCAGCACCGCGATCGGCCGGCTCTCGGCCACCCCCGCCCGGAGGAACTCGGCGTGCACCAGCACCGGGGCGCTGAGCGGGTCGGGCGCGAAGAGCACGATGGCGCCGAACTCGCTGATCGCGCGGGCCCAGGCCAGGATCAGGCCCACGGCCAGCCCCCGGGAGGCGAGCGGCAAGCTGACCCGCATGAAGGTCTGGAAGGTCGATGCACCGAGCGTGCGCGAGACCTCCTCCAGGTGGGCGGGCACCCCCTCGAAGGCGGTCACGGCTGTCTTGATGAGGAAGGGGCAGGCCACGAAGACCTGGGCGGCCACGATGCCCGCGAAGCGGCCCGACACGGAGAGCCCATAGCCCTCCAGCGCCTGGCCCAGCGGGCTGCCCGGCCCGAGCAGCACGAGCAGGGCGATGCCGACCACGGACTGGGGGACCAGGATCGGCAGATCGACGAGCGACTCGATGACGCTCTTGCCCTTGAAGCTCGACCGCGCGAGCGCATAGGCGAGCGGCACGCCCCACAGGGCCACGATCAGCGTGGCCAGGCACGAGCTCAGCAGGCTCACGCCGATGGCCTCCTGCACGTCGCGGCGCGAGAGCACGTAGCCCAGGGTCTGGGGCGAGTCCTGGACCAGCAGGTGCACGACCGGCAGCAGCACGGCCACCAGGCCGAAGAGCCCGAAGGCCAGACAGGCGACGAGAAACGGCGAGGCGCCCCGGCGCTTCAGCGCCCAGACTGCGGCGAAGGCCGCGCCGAGCAGCACGAAGGTCTCGAAGGCATACGGCTGGAAGACCACGTAGCCGAGCACGAAGAGCACGAACAGCCCGAGCAGAAAGCGCACCCGGAACACGCTCCCGTAGAGCACCACCATCAGGATGAAGAGCGACTCCCGCCCTAGCAGCACGGCCACCAGGCCGAACAGCAGCCCGTAGCCGGCGGCGAACAGCACAACCTCGACCAGGCCGCCGTCCCGCAGCACCAGCCAGCCGCAGTAGAGCAGGTAGCAGTTGGCCGCGAAGAGCACCAGGTTGGTCGAGAGCGGAAAGAGCTCCGCCCACATCGCGAGCAGCCCATGCGCCAGGGCCAGCACCAGCACGGCCGGCAGCGCATGTTTCGCGCGGGGCAGGATCATGGCGCGGCCTTCTCCGGAAGCACGGCTGCCGGAACGCGCTCCGCGGGCACGGGACGCGCATCCAGGATGCGGAATCCGGACCGGCTCAGAACCTCGCGCCCCTTCTCCCCCAGCATGAATCGCGCGCTGCGCAGCGCGTGCTCGCGGTGCGGAGCGCGCCTGGGCACGGTCAGCGCGTAGATCACGGGTGCGCCTGCGAGCTCGACCGGCTCGGCCCTGGAGCGCAGCCGGACCGGCACCCTGGCCCGGGCATAGTCCGCCTCGCGCTGCGGGTCGGCCAGGTTGATCGCGTCCGGCAGGCGCACGACCTTGAGGCGGTGCTCCTCGGCCAGGGAGCGGAACACGAAGATGTAGTCGACCGCGCGAGACTCGAGCAGGCTGACGAGCTCGGCCACGTCGGGCACGACGTGCCGTGCGGCGCAGCGGGCGGCGAGCCTTTCTGCCAGACCGGGCCCGGCCTGGACATCCGAGGAATAGGCGCGCTCCGCGAGCGCCCAGACCTGGAGGGTCTGGAAGCCGATCGGCGCGGTGTGCTCGTCTGCCCGGCCCAGACGCACGTCGGGCCGGGTCAGCAGCTGCGGCCAGTTGGAGGCCGAGACCTCATCGGTGTAGCGGGAGTGCTCGGCGTGGGCCAGCACGATCTCGTTGGAGGCGAACTGGACGAGCCAGTCCGCGTGCTCGGGCTGCATGATGCGCGGGATCAGCCGCCAGTCGGCCACCAGCACCAGGTCGGCCGGCCTGCGCAGCTCGGCCACCTTGCGCGCGGCCGCCTGGGAGCCGCTCGGCTCGCAGCGCAGGTCCACGTCCGCGAGCTGGGCCTCGAGGGCGGGCTCCAGCTCGCCGAGCACCCGCGACAGGCTGGCCGCATGGAAGACGAGCACGGGCGTGCGGCTGTCCGTGCAGGCGCAGGCCGCGAGCATCAGGGCGCAGACCGCCCGGATGGCACCTGCTGTGGGCGCGCGGGAAGGCAAGGGCCGCCGGGCGCTTCTACGGCAGCTTGTCCAGCACCGCCGCAGCGAAGTCCTTGGCCACGCTCTCGGTCTCGGTCGAGCGCGGCTCGGTCAGGGTCTCGGCCAGGTACTTGCCCTTGATGGCGTGGATCTGCCAGTAGGCGCCCTGGTTGGCGATGCGCGACTCGTCCGCGCCGGAGATGTCGCTCGTCTCCCAGGGCGTGCCCTCCGGGTGGCCCTCCAGGTAGTTGTAGATCTGGGCGGCGCCGGCCGCGTCCTGCATCTCGAAGAGGCTGAGCTGGATCCGGTTGTCGCCGTTCATGTAGTACTCGATGGCCATCGAGACCCACTTGCCGGTGTCCACGAAGGGGTCCAGGGCGCCGTCGATGAGCGCCACGCCGTCGTCGACCGTGTAGGCCGCCTCCACGCCCGCCTGGCCGCGGCTCGTGTCCTCGGTCCAGCCCGCAATCTCTCCCGAGGCCGGGACGTAGTCCTCGACCTTGCTCCCGTTGCCGGCGTCCGTGCCGCCGTCGCTGCCGTTGTTCGAGCTCGTGCCGCAGCCCAGCAACAGCCCGACGCTCAGCACGAGCGCGGCTCGCAGGGCATGGATCGTCGCGTGCATGTTCGTCTCCTCGTTCTATCCTGGTTGAACGCTGTGCGCGAAGCGCATCACTCCGGCTCAGTCTGCGGGCCGGACCTGGAGGTTCTCGGGCCGTCTGGGCGGGGTCGTGTCGTCGGACACCTCGCCGTAGAAGGTCACCAGCCCGTCGCCCGACGGCCCGCGCCGATCGCAGGCCACCAGCTGCAGAATGACCGGTCCGCAGAGCGAGATGTAGCCCCAGGCGTCCTGGCAGCCCGGCATGAGCACGTCGGTGACCGGATCGTCCTCGCCCGTGAGCCCCAGCGCGGCCGCGCAGATCACGCGGACCATCTGGTTGCTGTGGGCGAGCCCGGTGGTCACCTCGGCATGGTACTGCCCGTCGCCCAGCACGAGCAGGGCGGCCTTGGCCATGAGCTGGGCGCTGGCAGACGTCGTCCAGCTGTAGTGGGTGCACTTGTCGGCCTGGTCGACGCAGGTGTCGGCGCTCGCCATGAGCTCGATCCGGGCCCGGACCGATGCATCCTCTCCCAGGTAGGCGCCGAACAGCGCGGCGATGCCGCGGTAGTCGTCGTCCGGATCGTCCATGGCATCGATCATGGCCTGGCGCACGGTGGCCAGATCCGGGTCGTTGAAGCCGGCGTAGCGGCGCAGGGCCAGCTCCGCGCCGGCGCGGAAGAGCTGGTAATCGTACTTGTTGTCCTCCATGTCGCGGTAGGGGGCCCACCAGTCGCCGCCGCCCCAGCCTCCGTTGGAGTTGTACATCAGCCGGGGCCGCCCGTAGAGCTCGAGCAGGCGGCTCACCCCCGAATGCTCGTCGTAGAGCCTGGCCAGGGTGCCGGCGCTCATCTGCTGGGCCTGGCCGCTCGACATGCCGCTCTGGAGCCGGTTCTGGGCCGGGTCGTCTGCGGGCACCGCCGGGTCGTCCAGCCAGGAGTCGCTGGTCCCGTCGTGGTTGTAGTCACGCCAGTCGCGGTTGCTCGCGCTGTGCTCGGTGTTGCCCCCCAGGACCTGGATCTGCAGGCCCAGGTCGCGGATGTCGTTGCCCGCACCCGCGTCGCGGGTGATCTCGAAGACGAAGACGACCTCCTCTCCGGGATGGACCTTGGAGTAGACGGACGGCTGGACCGTGATCGAGAAGTCGCCCGTGTTGGTGGCCTGCATGCGCATGTCGCTCACCACGTAGGGGAAGTTGTTTCGCACGAAGACCCGCAGCGAGTCCGTCTGGCCCTGGGGCACGTCGATGGTGCCCCGCTCCGGCTTGACCACCAGCCTGCCGGGCGAGTCATAGATGTTGTTGCAGAAATGGGCTGCAGCCCGATCGGTGATCAGCAAGCTCAGGGCGGCGAACAGACAGCCCGAGATCCAGTAACGTACTATCGCGCTCAAGTCGCTGCTCCTCGTCCCCCAGCAGATAGCGATCATCCTATTTTCCCCGCGCGCCAGAAGCATGTCAAGCCGGCCTGGCGCCGCTCATATTCAGCCCATCGAATATTCGCTTTGGTTTATGTTCCTCTTGTGCCTATGATGCGGGCGGTCTGGAAGGGAGCCTGAGAATGGAGCAGGAATCCGATTGCAAGACAGAGCCCGGTGCGGATCTGGCCGGGCTGGCCGCGCTGCTGGCCGTGGCAGCCCATCCGGTCCGGCTGATGATCCTCGAGCGCCTGCAGGATCGGGTCAGGTGCGTCAAGGAGCTCAACGAGATCATTCCGGTCAGCCAGCCCAACCTCTCCCAGCACATGGCTGCACTGCGCCACGCGGGGCTGGTGGACTTCCACGCGCGCGGCGCGCTCCGTTGCTACTACGTGCTGCGCCCGACCCTGGTCGAGCGCTTGCTGGCGTGCAGGCCCGAGCTGCACCCGGCTCAACCGCGAAGCCGGGACCTCGTCCTCGCCGAGCTGGACGACGATTCCGTGCTCACTGAAATGAACGCAGAGGGAGGTGAGACGTGAGAGGATCCGTGCTCGTCATCGGGAGCGGCATCGCCGGGATGCGCGCCGCTGCGGAGCTGGCCCAGCAGGGGATCGCGGTCCATCTGCTCGAGCAGCGCCCCACGATCGGGGGCACCATGGCCCAGCTCGACAAGATGTACCCCAGCAACGAGTGTGCGACATGCACCCAGCTGCCGAAGATGCTGGAGCTGACCAGCAATCCCAACGTCGGGATCATCGCCTTCGCCGAGCTCGAGCAGGTCCGCGATCTCGACGGAGGCTTCGCGGTCCGCATCCGCAAGAAGGCGCGCTACGTCGACCCCCTCAAGTGCAATGCCTGCACCGAGTGCTTCCCGGTCTGCCCGGTCGGCGGCGTGCCGATGGACTTCAACCTCGGCCGGGGCAAGAGCAAGGCGATCCGCTTCTGGTCCCCTTTTCCGCCCCGGATCGCGATCATCGATCCCGAGGCCTGCACCTACCTCGAGGACGGCAAGTGCGGGGACGGCACCGAGCCCCTGTGCGTCGAGGCCTGCCAGCCGGACGCGATCGACTTCTCCCAGCAGGACGCGGAGATCGAGCTGGAGGTCGGCGCGATCCTGCTGGCGACCGGTGCGGTCGAGCACGTCGGGGAGGTCGCGGCGCGGCTGGGTCACCGCCGTCTGGCTCATGTGCTCACGTCGCTCGAGTTCGAACGGCTGCTCTCGGGCCTCGGGCCCACCGGCGGCGTGATCAAACGCGACGACGGCAGCAGCCCGAAGCGAGTGGCCTGGGTGGTCTGCGAGGACTTCGAGACCGGCGAGCTGCTCGGCTCTCCGGTGGCCTTCATGACCGCGGTGTCCGAGGCCCTCGGCACCCTGGAAAGAGGCGACATCGAGGCCACCGTCATCTCGAAGACGGAGAGGACCGACGGCAAGGGCTATGCGGCCTTCCGGGCGGAGGCCGAGCAGCGCGGCGTCCGCTTCGTCCACGCCAGCGCGGTCGATACTCGCCAGGCGGACTCGGGCGGCGTGCTCGTCAGCTGCGGTCACGACGGCGGTGCCAGCACAGAGCTGGAGGCCGACATGCTCGTCCTGGCCTGCCCCCTGGCGCCGCATCCCGGCGCGGGGGCGACGGCCGACAAGCTGGTCATCGAGCTCGATGCGCGCGGACTGCCGAAACGACCGGACGGTCACCCGCTCCGCACGACCCGAGCGGGTATCTTCGCCTGCGGCTCGGCCACAGAGCCTCTGGGGATCCGCGAGGCGGTGATCCAGGCCTGCGGCGCGGCGGCCCATGCCTCGGCCCGGCTGGCCGATGCGCGCGGAACCGAAGTCAAGCCCAGGCCTGAGCCCGAGCTGCGATCCGTGGCCGTCGGCGACGAGCCGCGCATCGCGGTCGTCATCTGCCGCTGCGGCGCGAATATCGCCGGCGTCCTGGACATCCAGGCGCTGGCCGACTACGTCGCGGACCTGCCCTCGGTGGCGCGGGTGGAGGTCACGCCCTTCGGCTGCGACGGCGTGAAGGTCAAGGAGCTGCTCGGCAGCGGCGAGTACAACCGCATCGTGCTGGGCGCCTGCTCGCCCAGGACCCACGAGCCCCTCTTCCAGATGCACACCGAGGCCGGCGGGCTCAATCGCCACCTGCTCGAGATCGTCAACCTGCGCAACCACTGCACCTGGGTGCACACGGCCGGGGAGCGGGATGCCCTGGCCGAGAAGGCCAGGACCCTGATGCGGATGGGCATCGCCAGGGCCGCCCTGCTCGAGCCGCTCGATTCCATCCGGATCCCGATCACCCAGGCCTGCCTGGTGGTCGGCGGGACACCAGCCGGCCTCGCGAGCGCCGCGATGCTTACCGAGATGGGCTTCGTCGCACATCTGGTCATCGCCGAGGAAAAGCCGGGCGCCGGCCTGGATGCCGCGCAACGCGCCCTGCTCGCCCGCGCGCTCGAGACCATCGAGGCGAATGGCCGGATCCACGTCTACCCCGGGGGCACCCTCGGCGAGCTGTCCGGCTACGTCGGCCGCTACTCGGCCGAGATTCACACCGCCGGGCAAAGCGCGCGGGTCGATGTCGGGGCCGTGATCATCGCGACCCGAGATGCAATGGGTCAGAAGGACGCGGAGCGCGACTTCGAAAAGGCCCTCTACCTGTCGCGCGACGACGATGCGCACTTCGTGGGCGCGCTCGGCAACCTCAACCCGCTCGACTTCAACACCGACGGCATCTTCTTGTGCGGCAGCGCGCGCGAGGATGCCGATGCTGCACAGTCCATGGTGAGCGGCGAGGCGGCTGCATCCCGCGTGGCCACGCTCATCTCTCACGACGAGCTGGAGAAGTCGCCGATCGTCTCCAAGATCGTCGACGCGAACTGCGATGGCTGCGCGTACTGCATCGATCCGTGCCCGGCGCACGCGATCATCCTGCTGGAGTACATGCGCAAGGGGGATCTCAAGAAGACCGTGCAGGTCAACGAGGCGCTCTGCAAGGGATGCGGATCGTGCATGGCGACCTGCCCCAAGCAGGGCGCCTACGTGGCCCACTTCAGGCCCGAGCAGCTCACCGCCATGGTCAACGTCGTCCTGGAGGTCGCATAAGATGGCCAGCCAATTCGAACCGCGGATCGTCAGCTTCTGCTGCAACTGGTGCTCTTACGCCGGGGCGGATGCCGCCGGCACGGCCAAGGTCCAGTACCCGGCCAACGTGCACATCATCAGGGTGATGTGCAGCGGTATGGTCCACCCCAACTGGGTCATGGACGCGCTCAGCCGCGGAGCGGACGGCGTGCTGATGTGCGGCTGCCATCCCGGCGACTGCCATTACCAGGAGGGCAACATCCGGGCCGAGAAACGCGCCGAGGCGCTCGATCTCATGCTGGAGGACTTCGGCCTGGAGCCCGAGCGCTTTCGGCTGGAATGGATCTCCGCCTCGGAGGGCAGTCGCTTCGCCGAGGTGGCCACCGAGATGGCCGACACGCTCCGGGAGCTCGGCCCCAGCCCGTACCGCGAGTAAGAGCAATCCGCGTTGTTCGCAAATACGCTTGCTCTGCTCGGCGGGGGAGGGACCTTCCCTCCCCCGCCACTTGAAATGAATTCAAGTGGTTCCACCCCCCCTCTTGGCGGCCGGCGCTTTCCAGCACCGGCCGTTGATTGATGGACTTTTTACGAGTCCATCATGATTAGGCCGTAAATATGGCACGCAATCACGATGATTGACCAAGCTACGCGTCCCCCTCCCTCGGCCTTCGGCCGGTCCCGCCAGGGGAGGGACGGATAACGTATAGCGGTTTACGGGCGTCGAGCGAAGCGAGCATGCCCGTAAGGCGCTTGTTGAACGAAACCCGGAGCAGGTACCTGCTAT
>JAFGRB010000273.1 GCA_016935365.1 Deltaproteobacteria bacterium | reverse complement strand
GCACCCGGCGTCGTCGTCGTCGCAGTCGGGCCCGTCGCAGTCCTCGCCTTCGCCGTAGCCGTCCCCGTCGGCGTCGATGCAGTCGACGGCCTCGCAGCACGCGCCCTCCCAGCACCCGGCGTCGTCGTCGTCGCAGTCGGGCCCGTCGCAGTCCTCGCCCTCGCCGTGGCCGTCCCCGTCGGCGTCGATGCAATCGACCGCCTCGCAGCACGCTCCGGCCCAGCACCCGGCGTCGTCATCATCGCAGTCGGGCCCGTCGCAGTCCTCGCCTTCGCCGTAGCCGTCCCCGTCGGCGTCCGTGCAATCGACCGCCTCGCAGCACGCGCCTTCCCAGCACCCGGCGTCGTCATCATCGCAGTCGGGCCCGGCGCAGTCCGCACCCACGCCGTAGCCGTCTCCGTCCCCGTCGGTGCAAGAAGCGGGAGAGGTATCGCCGTCGCAGGCAGAAAGCACGAGAAAGACAAGGCATAGCAGCATCTGGAGTACGGATCGTCTCATGAGAGCCTCCTCGAATGTCCAGGTCCGTGAATACTAGCCGGCTCGGACAGAAAAAGTAAATATACGCCCGCGCCGCGCGTCAGTCCGACGAGGCAAACCACGAGTCCGAGCGGACGGAAAGGAACCCCATGAGCGCCATGAAGATCCTGTTCACGTTCTGCCTGCCCCTGCTGCTGCTGGCCGGCTGCGGCGGCGACAACGGCGAATGCACCCCGGACTGCACCGGCAAGGTCTGCGGCGACGACGGCTGTGGCGGACAGTGCCAGCCGGGTTGCGACACTGGTGAGACCTGCAATGCGCAGGGCCAGTGCGAGGCCTGCGAGCCCGACTGCGCGGGCAAGTGCTGCGGTGACGACGGCTGCGGGAGCACCTGCCCGGATACGTGCTCCGGCGGCGAGACCTGCAACCCGACCACCTGCCTGTGCGAGAGCGGACCCACCTGCACCGACGGCGAGACCCGCTGCAACGGCGATGTGGTCCAGACCTGCCAGAACGACGCCTGGGTCGATACGACCGACTGCTCGCAGACGGACCAGACCTGCGACAACGGGCAGTGCGTGGGTGGTGCAGACGCCGACCCCGCCTCCGGGCTCTGGGAGTATGACGAGTACGCGGCCTCGACCAACAACTGCAACTCCGACGATCTGATCTCCAACGGGGATGGCACCTTCCAGCTCGACAACCACGGCGACGGCACCTTCACGATCACGCCCTCGGACGGGACCGATCCCTTCGACTGCACGATCGACGGCTCGTCGTTCACCTGCCCCGAGCGCGCCATGGTGGAGTACGATCTGCACGATGACGGCTACGACGCATTGATCACCGCGGTCGCCGTCGTCACCGGGACCTTCAGCGACGACACCCACGCCTCGGGCCAGCAAGCGGCCACGGCCGACTGCACCGGCACCGCCTGCGCCCTGGCGGAGGCCTACCTGCAGACGACCTTCCCCTGCACCTTCACCATCGATTTCTCCGCAGCCCACCAGTAGGCAGCCAGGTGCCACCCGATTCGGGTGGCACCCGGAGTTGACACGGGTGGGAGAGCCGGACGACCATCAATCTGGTGCCATTCCGTACCTTTCGAGAGGGTCGATTGGACTGTTTGCTCATCCATGCCCCACGGCAGCGCCCGCGCTTCAATCAGATCATGGTCATGCCCGCCGGCCTGTTCAGCCTGGCTCACGGGCTGGATCGAAGAGGCCTCAGCGTGCGCATCTTGCACCTCGGGCTCATCTCCAGCCCGGAGCGCCCTTTCGACCTGCCCGCCTACCTGAAACGCCATCGCCCCGCCCTGGTGGGCCTCTCCCTGCACTGGTTCTACTCGACCTCGGAGGTGCTAGCGCTGGCCGAAGAGATCAAGCGCTCGTCGCCGCACGCCCGCGTGGTCGTGGGCGGGTACACGGCCTCGTGCTTCGCCGAGACGCTGTGTGCGCAGCCGGCTGTGGACTACGTCATCCGAGGAGACGGGGAACCTGCCCTGGCGGATCTCTGCAGCATCCTGATGGACGCCGATCCGCATCCCCCGGCCCGTCTCTCCGAGCGCCTGGCGGAGGTCCCCAACCTCGTCTATGCAAGCGGGCCGAAGCGGATCCGGAAGAACAGCCTGCGCTGCTTCGACGCGGATCTCCCGGACGGGCAGTTGTCTCTCTTTCGGCCCGACCTGCTCGAAGCGGCGTCGGGCTACTTCTCGACCTCCATTCTCTACAAGGACTTCGACGACCGGATCGTCTCGAACCGCAGGGATCTCTACTCGAACGTGCTCTTCTACACCCCAGGGCGCGGCTGTCCGTTCGACTGCTCTTTTTGCGGCGGCAGCCGGAGGGTCCAGCAGCGGCTCTTCGCTCGCCGGAAGCCCTTCTTCTTCGACACCCAGACCATCGTGACCGACCTGCAACGGGCCGCCCGCCACGGGGTGAAGACGCTGCGCCTGTCCTTCGATCCCGATCCCGAGCGCAGGCGCTATCGGGAGATATTCGCCGCCCTCGCAAAGGAGAAGCTGCGCTTTCGCCTGGTCTTCGACTGCTGGACCCTGCCCCGGCAGGACTTCGTCCGCAGCGTGCAGAGCTGCTTCACCCGGGACTCCCTCCTGGTCCTGTCGCCGGACGCGGGCAGCGCGCAGATCCGCGCGCGCAACAAGCGCCATCCCGCCCACGCGTTTTCCGATCAGGACCTGCTCGACAGCCTGGAGAGCGTGCGCGACGCCGGGATGGGCGGACATGTCTTCTTCGGCGCCGGGCTTCCCTTCGAGGACGCGTCCGACCTGGCCGCAACCCGCCGTCTGGCGCTTATGATTCGCAAGATGGGCTTCCACATCTCCGTCTTGCCCATCGACTGCGATCCCTGCTCGGCCGTGTTCGACGATCCGCGCGCCTTCCGGGTCGAGGCGCGCGCCCGCAGCCTGGACGACTACGCCAGGTGGACAGCCACCGACCGCCGCTTCATGGGGCTCGCCAGCGATACGCTGTCCGAACGGCAGATCGCGGCCTTCATCGATGAGACCGTCGCCCTGCTCAACCGCATCCCTGGCCCGTGATCCGCGTGCAGAACAAAGCCCCGCAGGGGTCTGCGGGTCACACGGCCAAAGTGGTTTTGGTTTGGACGAATCTGGCAGGTGGAAAGGCGGGATGGTTTTCTCACGAAGTTCCGTGTATAGGTTGTATTCCAGGAGAGTGAAGATGGCAACCAAGCAGATTGACCTAGAGGCCTTTGCCAAAAAATACGCGATCAAGATCGGGGCGCGCTACCGACGCTTCATCGAGACCAACGAGGCGGAGAAATACGCCGGCTGCGCGGTCTGGGGCTTGCCCTACTGGAGCCTGGACTCCAAGATCGGCGTGCGCTTCCTGCCCCCGACCCTCAAGCCCTTCGAGGACAACGACGTCCAGCGCGACGACTACCCGTACTTCGTGGCGCTGGCACGCCTCTCCGGCGCAGCCGATTTCTTGACCGTGGACGCCGCTTCGCCCGAGGCAGCGGTATTCTACTGGAACCACGAGGACGGCATGTTCACCGAGCTCGCGCCGTCCCTCGACGCCTTCTTGGCTGGACTCCTCAAGCGCGGTGATAAGACGCCATACCGGCTCCTCGTGGACTCGCTCAAGCGGGCGCGGGCGGCCCTGGAGAAGCATCAGTACCGGGAGATCCAGCGCGCGCTCGGGGACTTGCCCGAGGCATGGGCCACTGGCGAGGTCCCCGATGATGGCCGCGACAAGGTCGGCGAGTATTTCAACTACCAGGGCCTTGCGCACCAAGGCCTCGGCCGCCGGGCGTCGGCCAAGGAGGCCTTTACCCGCGCGGTCGAGCTCGACTGCTCGGCCGCGATCCTGAACCTCATGTCCATGCACCTGGAGGACGGCGAGCCGGCTGAGGCCATCGCCCTGGGCAAGGACGCGGTCTTCTTCGATGACGAACAGGTCTTCTGGGTGATGCGGTACTTGGTCGAGGCGTACCTGCGCGAGGGTCGGTTGGCCGAGGCCGAGGCCGAGCTGACCGCCCTCCAGAAGAAGTTCGCGGTCGAGGACGAGGCCAAGGTGACGGAGGCGAAGACCTGGCTCGAGGGCTTTGCGCGCGACGCGACCGGTACGGTGGCGACCGACGCCAAGAAGCTCCTGCCGATCCTCGGCAAGCTCCAGGCGACCGCCGAGACGCGGGGCGATTTGCGGCAATGGTGGGACGACCTTCCGCGGTACGGCGCTTTCTGGCAGCCGCTGTTCCTCGAGCAGGTCAAGGCCAAGAAGAAGCCGACCGACGACCAGCTCGCGCGGATGATGGAGATCGAGCACCTCCGAGTAGAGCCAGATGGGTCCGGCGAACAGACGATCGACGTGACCCCGCTCGCGCGCCTGACCAAGCTCGAGCATGTTTCGTTCAAAGGCGACGTCCTCTCCCTCGAGCCGCTGCAGGCGCTCCGCGAGGACCTCAGCGTGTGGGTCAACGATGAGGTGATCCGCGGCCTGCGCATGCCGGCACGCGCGGACGTCGCGCTGCTCAGGGCGTGCGAGCGCGGCGACGCCGCGGCGATCGCGGCCGCCCTCGACGCCGGCGCCGATCCGAACGCCAAGACGCCCCAGGCCCAGAGCGGCCTGCACAAGCTCATGCTCTGCTTCAAGCTCTCGTGGCCCAAACGGACCGAGCTCGCGAAGCTGCTCATCGAGCGCGGGGCGGACCCGTATGTCGACGACATGCACGACAAGACGCCCCTTGCCTACGTGACGCCCAAGGTGGCCAAGGTGCTCGAGAAGACCTACCAGGCGACGGGTCGCCAATCCCTTTCCCTTCCGTTTCGGGTCTGGGCGCCGGCCGAGCATCGCCTCGGCGAGGGCGTCTGCCTCCTCGGCCGGCTAGAGGGCAAGGAAGATGTGCGCCAGGCGCTCGCGACCGGGCACCTGACGGTTGCGATGGAGAAGGACTACCCGGGAGCGAAGAAGGACAAGCGCTTGGTCGACTTCCACGAGATCCCGAACTATGACCGGCTTGGCGTCGTCGTGATAAGCCCAAGATTGCGGGACTTCCTCCAGTCCAACCGGCTCGCCGAGGGGGTGACCTTCCTGCCGATCACGATCAAGAATCACGCCGGCAAGCGGGTCGACACCGGGCACGTGGTGATGCACCCCCAAGTGCTCGATTGCCTCGACGAGGAGCGGTGCCAGCCGAGCTACCGCGAGAGCTGGGTGACGGACGCGAGCCCGCCGGACAGGGCGGACTTCAATGAGGTCCGACGCATGGTGGTCGATGCGGAGCGGGTGCCCGAGGGCATCCAGATCTTCCGCGCCTTGCACTACAGCGGGCCGCTGGTCGTGCGCGAGCGAGCGGCGGAGCTCATCGCCGCCCAGGACTTCGAGGGATTCGGGTTCACTCTTCTGCGCCGCTAATAACGGTCGTGCGCGAACCCATGGCCGCTTCAGGGGTGATGTTGGCTATGGCGGGCACTTCGAAAAAGCGACTGACAAAGAAGGCTTCGCAAGAGATTGCGAAGCCTTCCCAAAGTGGCGGAGGGCGGACTCGAACCGCCGACACGGGGCTTATGAGACCCCTGCTCTAGCCGCCTGAGCTACTCCGCCATCTTGCAAAGAGCGAGCAGCGCCGGACCTTATGCCCAGAAGGCGTCGCTGTCAAGGGCCACGGGCTCAGAAGCTCAGAACAGCTTGCGCAGCAGCGAGCCGATCGAGATGGCCGCCGATCCGCCCAGCAGGCGATCGGCGCCGCTCATCGAGGATCCCTGGCCGATGTAGCCCGCGTGCGATCCGGTGCCGGCGCGGTCGATGATGCCCTGCAGGGACTTGACCTGGCGCATGTAGCGGATCTCCTCCCGGAGCTCCATGCGCTCGCGCTCGGCCTGCCGGTCGAGCCCGCCGGAGGCGATGAACTCCAGGATGCGCCGCAGCTCGTCCGCGTCGAACCAGGTGCCGTGCTCCTTGCAGATGTCGATGATGACGCCCGAGAAACGGCCGAAGTTCTTGCGGTTCATCATCTTGCCGCACTCGGGGCACTTGATGTAGCCCTCGGTCTTCAAGGCGGCCGGATCGACGGGCTCGAACGGTACGCTGGTTGCCGAGAGCTTGGTCAGGGCCTGGATGGCGGGCTCCTTCTCGCGCTGCTCGTAGATGCGATCCACGCTCCCGGCGTCCACCCACATGCCCTCGCACTTCTCGCAGCGCTCCAGCGGGCAGCCGGCCACGACCTCCACGCGCAGCTTGGGGTGATCGTCGCAGCGCGGACAGAGGTGCTCGGTCTCCTCGCCGTGGACGATGACCCGGCGCGCCTCCAGGGCTGCACCGCAGTGCGGGCAGTGCTTGGCGCCATCGAAGATGACCCCGAAGCAGGCCGGGCAGATGACCGTGGCCAGCCGGGTATCGCAGAACGAGCACTTCTTCAGGGCCGGATCCACGGGCGCGCCGCAGGCCGGGCAGTTCATCTTGCCGGCGGCGGCCGGCCCCTCGGGCACCATGATGGCCACGCCGCAGGTACAGCGGACGACGTCCCCGGGCGCCGCGTCGCCCGTGTCGACGTGCCGGTTGCAGTGGGTGCACAGTACCAGCATGCATCAGCCTCCCGTGCCAGCATAGCACACTCGCGCTCAACCCAGAAGCAGCCGCGCGGCTGCCCCGAGCGCCCGATCGAGCAGGGCGCGCTCCGCGTCGCGGGTCTTCGTCTCCACGAACTCGCCGGTCTTGCCCCGCAGCAGCTGGCGGCGCATCTCGGCCTGCTCCTTGCGCGCAGCCCTGTCCAGGCAGCCGGCCTCGAGAAAGGCGATGATCCGGCTGAGCTCGTCGCGGTCGAACCAGGTTCCGCAGGCCTGGCAGACGTCGACGATGACGCCGGAGTATCTCCCGAACTGCCTGCGCAGCATGAGCCGGCCGCATTCGGGGCAGGGTTTGTAGGGCCGGTTGTCCGGCTCGACCTGGATCACGGGCAGGACCTCCCGGTCGATCTGGGCCCGGGCCAGGCCGCGCTCCACCTTCTGCCTCACGATGGCCTCGACCGCCTGGCGCTCGATCCACAGGCCCTGGCAGCGAGGGCAGCGCTCGATCTCGCATCCCGAGACCCGCTCGACCTCGAGCGCCACGGCGCAGTATGGACACTCGCTCGCGCTCGCGCCCAGCCGCTCGCGCTGTGCGCCGGCGAGATCCGCACCGCAGTGCGGGCAGTGGACATCTTCTGTCAATGCGATGCCGAAGCAGTCCGGGCAGAGGGTCAGGCGGATCTCGCGGCCGCAGTGCGCGCAGCGCTCGAGCGTATCCGGATCCAGGCCCGCCCCGCAGCCCGGGCAGGCGAGCTTGCCGGCCGCCAGGGGGCCTTCGGGCAGGCGAAGCATCTGGCCGCAGGGGCAGCGCACCCGCGCGCCGGCCGGGGAATCGGCCGTGTCGATGTGCCGGGCGCAGCGGGGGCAGCGGACGATCATGGCGCCATGATAGATCCCGCGCTGCCTCCAGACAAGCTCGGATCGCTCAGGGCACGCAGATGTACTCGCAGACGTGGTTCTCGCAGAAGAAGCTGCCCACGCAGGCGGGCGTGTCGAGGCCCTGCCCCTCGCAGTCGCTGGCCTCGATGCAGCTCCCGCGCTCGACGCACACGCCCTGGGCGTCGGGCACGAGCTGCTCGTAGGCGCAGGCGAGCCCGTCCGGGCACTCCACCCCGGCCAGCCCTCCGCAGATCTCGCCCTCGCCCGGCAGGCAGGGGCCCTGGTGCCAGTAGGCGTGGCCCAGGCAGTCGGCGTAGCAGATCTCGGCGTAGGTGTGAAAGTACTCGCCGCAGGCCTGAATGGGCAAGCGGTTCAAGTAGGCGCAGTGTCCGCAGTCCGGATCGCACGCTCCCGGGTAGAGCGGCTCGAGGTCGTTGCACTCGATCGCCCAGTAGCCGCAGTGGTAGGTGCGGCCGTTCGAAGCACAGGCGTCGCAGGAGAACGGATCGTCGCAGTCGCACAGCACCATGCACTCGCAGCGGCTGTAGTCCACAAGCTCCCAGCCGGCGCACTCGGCCTCGCAGGGGCTCGGGAAGCTGGCCACCTGGCCCGCCGAGACGGCGCAGACCGGATCCCAGTACGCATCGCACTCGCACTGCTGGCCCGCGGCCATGCAGCGCCCCTGGGAGCAGATCGCCGGCCGGTCGGTGCACGCGTCCCGCTCCCCGAAGGGGCCTGGCTGACACATGCCCACCAGCGAGCACAGGGCCTCGAGCCAGGACTGCCAGGCCTCGAGGTAGCCTGCGTTCATGGCGAAGTCCGGGTAGCCGTTCTCGCAGTCGCAGCTCCCGCAGTGCCCGGAGGCCCGGGCGCAGTCCGCATCCCGCGCGCAGGACTGCGGGTGCTCCAGGGCCGGGCTGCAGCGCCCCTGCTGGCAGGCGGCCCGGCCGCAGCGATCCTCGATGCACACACGCGGCACGCCCTGGGGGCAGTGGAGGCACTCCTCGCACTGGATGCCGGCACACTCGGCCCGGGCGAACCAGTCCGCGAGCCTTGCCATGCGGATGGCCGTGTAGCCGTCCATCGACTCGCTGCCGCAGCACTCCTGGCTGACCAGCACGCAGTCGGCGTCCGCGTTGCAGCGGCGCCACTCGTCGGTCGCAGCCGGTGCCACCGCGCACGCGCCCTGGACGCAGGCCGCCCGGATGCTGTCCGGCACCGTGCAGGCGATTCCGGGGCAGGCGACCTCCCGGCACTCGGGCCGCTGCTGCCAGGTGGACTGCTGGTCGGTCCGCACGGCCGTGTAGTCCTCGGGCCGGGAGCCGCAGCAGCAGCCCGCGTCGACCAGGGCGCATTCGCTGTCCTGGCTGCACGAGTACAAGTCCTCGCAGATCCAGGCGCAGCTTCCCTGCTGGCAGGCGAAGCGCCCCGGGCAGGTCCCGGCCTGCGCCCAGGCGATGCACTCGTCCACGTCCAGGCAGGTGCCGTCCGCCACGCAGACGCCCTCGAAGCCCGGCCCCTCCCAGCGGCAGTGCATGCCGGCCGGGCAGTCCTCGTGCTCGCCGCAGGCCTGGGAGCAGGGCAGCTCGAAGGTCTGCTCCGCGTCGCAGCGACCGTCGACGCAGCGGATCATCTGCCCGCAGGTCTTGCCCGGGTTGCAGTCGGCGTCCTGCAGGCACTCGGGGTTCCGCTCACTGCCGTAGTCCTGGCAGCCGAGCGCGGCGAGCGCCAGAATCGAAGACCAGATCACCCATCGCAGATGCATCGGAAACCTCCCCATCGTTCAACTCTAGTCCTGAAACAAGCGCGTTGCGCTTGCTTCAGGACCAATACCATCTCAGGGGGCTTTCGCAAAGCCCCCTCGCTGCTGGAAGTC
>JAFGRB010000272.1 GCA_016935365.1 Deltaproteobacteria bacterium | reverse complement strand
TCGAGCTCGGGCGAGGTGTCCGGATTCCGGACGCGGCTACCTCCGTCCCCCATCAGGCTACCTCCGTCCCCCATCAGCGGACGGTGAAGCGGATGCGGTCGGTGACCACGTAGCCCTTGTCGCTGTAGTTCAGGTACAACCTGGCTTCCCACTCCCCTTTGGGCAGACCGCTGACCGAGTAGCTGCCGTTCTTGCCCGAGAGGTAGTCGTAGCGATCGCCGGCGTTGTCGTCCCGGCTGTCCTTGGGCACCACGCAGATCCAGTCGGAATCGTCGCCGGTGGTGTCGAAGTACTGCACCTTCACTGTCTCCTTGCGCTGGTAGACCCGCTTGGGCAGCGAGAGATGCTTGGAGCGCACCGCCTCGCCGCCTCCGGTGGGCAGGCCCTTTTCCGGTGCGGGCTCTGGCGCGGCGGCCCCGACGTGGAAAGCCAGGCGGTCGGCGACCACGTAGCCCTTGTCGCTGTAGTCCAGGTATAACCTGGCCTCCCACGCCCCCTTGGGCAGACCGCTCAGGGAGTACTTGCCGTCCTTGCCGCTGAGGTAGTCGTAGCGATCGCCGGCGTTGTCGTCCCGGCTGTCCTTGGGCACCACGCAGATCCAGTCGTCATCTCGGCCTGTGGTGCCGAAGTACTCCACGCGGATGGTCTCGTTTTTGCCGAAGACGTTCTTGGCCAAAGCCAGATGCTTGGAGCGAAGCGGGTGGGTCTGGACGGGCGGACCGATCTCGGCGGGCGCCTTCGGCTCGCTTTCCCCGTGCCCTTCCGGCTCCTGGTCGCTATCGCCGCTCATGGACCGCTTCAGCTTGCTCGAGATGGTCTCCACCGACGCGACCAGGGCGTCGGCATCGCAGGGGGCCACTGCGCTCGCGCCTTTGATCTGGGTGGCCCTGCGCAGATCCCAGACCGAGGCCGTGATCAGGCACTTCGTGCCCACCCGGCCGATGCGCGAGGAGATGGAGTACTGGGCGGCCAGCTCCCGCCCCAGCTCGATCTGGCAGGATGAGTCGAAGCACTCCTTGTGGGACTTGCCCTTGGCGGCTTGGATGCGCTTGCGGAGCTCGTCCCGAGGGATGATGTGCAGCTGGCCCCTTTCGCCCAGGAGCGTCGACATGTAATCTGTCAGGCTGACCACCTCGTCGGCTGTCAGGGGCGAGCCCCTGCTCTCCATCAAGAAGACCGCCACCACGGGGACGTCCTCGGCCTGAGCCGCTGCGGGCACCAGGGCGGCCAGGAACAGGGCGCTCCAAAGGCTCGCGGGGATGATCGGCTGCCAGTGCTTTTTCATCGGCATCCTCGGTCGTCCGGGTTCATGCGTACCTTGCATCCTGCCCTCGCTGGCGCGCTTTGGTCAACTCCTGATTCGAGAGCGCCCGCGCGATAGGGGGACCCGCGCCACGCGCTGTCAGTGGATCCGGCCCGCCTCGTCGCAGAGCGCCTCGCCGCCGGCCCGGCACAGGACGCGGATCACGGTCCGGTTGATCCGCATGTCCAGCCCGAAGTCGGGCGCGATTTGCGCGCAGGCGCCCTCGACGGCCTGGTCCGGGGGCGGCTGGCCATGGCGCGGGATGATGCGGCTACTGCCTGCGCAGATGGGCTCGCCGCTGCCCGCGTCGATGACCGATACGCTCAAGATCTCTGCCCGCGCGTCTCGCCAGGCCGCGGCCACGGCCAGGTAGCGCGCCCGGTCGACCTCGGGCCGGTAGTCGGCGAAGTGGGACCGGAACCAGCTCCAGGGCGCCCGGCAGATCACGTCGCTCCAGCGATCGGCCAGACCGAGCGTCACCGCGTGGGCCTGGAGCGTGTCGTAGCGCAGCGTGTCCGAGTACTCGCTCGTCGGATCGGCCGGCCGGCCGAAGAGCGTCGGCGGGGACTGGAAGTCGCGCGAGCGGGCCGGCGGCCAGGAGAGCACGAGCAGCGAGCCGGGGTGGCCGGGCTCGAGGGCCTCTGCGCACGCCTCGGCCAGAGCCGGCAGCCCGGACGGGTCGACGGCCTGGATCCGCTGGGCCTCGGCCTCGGCGCGCTGCATGAGCGCCTGTGCCCGCGCGTTGTGCGCGTTGAAGTCCTCCGCGTCGTACCAGGCGGCCGGAAGCGAGACCAGCAGGTAGCAGACCGGAAGCAGGACCAGGCCCCAGAGCAGACGCCGCCTCGCGTGCCGGACGCGCGCGGCGATCCTCTCCTCCGCCGCGCAGACGCGCTGGGGGTCGAGCCTCGCCGCGTGGGGCTCCCAGGCGTGCAGGGCCGCGGCGGCGAAGTGGGCCGGGTGCCAGGTGGGCAGCCGCTTCGGTCGGCGCTCGTTCGAGCGCACCCAGATGCGAAAGGCGATCCGACCCTCGTCGTCGCCCCAGTCATAGACCCGGTTGGTGAACAAGTAGTTGTGGGCCAGGTGGACGTGGGTGGCCGAGATCCGCAGCCAGGCCGCGTCCGCGAAGCGCAGGATCGACTGGCGCCGCCTGCCGCCCCGGCGCTCGATGCGCGCCAGGCCGTCCTCGCCTGCGTAAGTGCAGCTCTCCCAGGGGCGGGTGTGCCAGATCACGAGCGCCTCGACCGCGACGATCACGGCGCCCGTGGACAGCAGCCAGGACTCGAGATCCGGCGCCAGGCCCACCAGGGCCGTGAGCAGGCCGCCGAAGATCAGCGTCAGGATGCCCAGGCAGACCACCAAGGTGATCCGGGTGCCGGACCAGCCGGGCGGCGGGTCGTGCTCACGCGCGGAGCTGGTGCCGCTTCGCAGCGCGCCGATCTCCGGCGGCGCCGGGGCGAAGAACGTATCGGTCGGCAGGACGGGCGTGCTGTCGTGGTTGTGCATGCAGACCCGAGGGCTACTGCAGGCTGAGGCTCTTGTTGGTCAGCTTGCCGGCCTGGATCTCCACCACGATGGTCTTGCGGATGCCGCGGCCCGGGTTGACCGCGGTCAGCTCATGCCGGCCGGCGGGCAAGGAAACGCCCAGGATGGGCGTGATGCCGAGCTTCTTCTTGCCCAGGTAGATCTCGCTCCAGGGCTTGGTGTTGAGGTTGAGAGTGCCGCTGGCTGCCTTGGCGACCTCGGGCTTGGGCTTGGGCTTCGGCTTGGGCTTGGGCTTCGGCCTCGGCCTGGGCTCCGGCTTGGGCTCGGGCTTCGGCTCGAGCAGCGGGGCCGGTGCGAAGGCCAGCGCCACCCGCTCGCCCGGGTTGGCCTTGAAGGTCTGCACCGAGCTCTGATGGCCCTCGCAGCGGACCTCCACCGCGTGGCCGTCGCCGGCCGGCACGGCCAGCCCCGCGAGCGGGGTCCGGCCGTCGAGCGCCTTGCCGTCCAGCAGGGCCTGGCAGCCTTCCGGGGTCGAGCGGATCGACAGGGAGGCCTCCTCGCGCACCGGTGCGGGCTCGGGGCGGTGCAGGGGCTGCGCGACACCCGGATCGGTCCCTGGCTCCGGCGCCTGCATCGACCACCACAGCAGCCCGGCCCCGGCGACGATCAGGACCGCCAGCGCGGCGATCAGGCCGACCTTGAGCCCCGTGCCGCGCTTGCCGAGCCCCGCGGCCAGGACCGCGCTGTCGTCCTCGGGGGCGCGGATCCGGGTCGCCGCCTGGGCCAGCGCGTCCAGGTCGCGGGGCATCGCCACACCCGGCAAGGACTTCGATGGCAGCGAATCGCTCTTGGGCTTGAGCTTGCGGACCGGCACCGCGCCGGCGCCGCCCTGGCGGATCTGCTCGAGCAGCTTCTTCTTGGTCCGGGCCTGCTCGCCGAAGACGTCCCAGCAGTAATCCGAGATCTGCTGGGGGCTGGCCGGGATGGCCGTCTGGCGCAGGTATTCGCGCAGCGCCTCGGCCATCTCACCCGCGTTGGCGAAGCGCTCGTCCAGATCGCGGGCCAGGGCGCGGTCGGCCACCGCGGCGATCGACTCGGGCACCTCCTCGCGCGCCTCGCGCACCTTGGGGATGGGCTCGTCCACGATGGCCCGGATGATGAGCGGCTCGGCCTCCCGCTTGAACAGGCGCCGGCGGGTGAGCATCTCCCATAGCACGATCCCCAGGGCGAAGATGTCCGAGCGGGCGTCGACCTGCCGGCCCATGCACTGCTCGGGCGACATGTAGGCCAGCTTGCCCTTGAGCGTGCCCACCTGGGTCTGGTGCATCTTCGAGGCCGCCTTGGCGATGCCGAAGTCGACCAGCTTCACCATGCCGGAGAACAGCACGATGATGTTGTGCGGGCTGATATCCCGGTGAACGATGTTCATGGGATCGCCGGAGTCGTCCTCGAAGGCGTGCGCGTAGTGCAGCCCGTCGCAGACCTGGGCGATGATGCCCGCGCTCAGCCCGGCGCTCAGCGGCTTGTTCGCCTGGGTTCCCTCCGTCACCAGGTGGCCCAGGCTCTCTCCTTCCAGGTACTCCATGGCGATGAAGTAGCCCTGCTCGGCCTCGCCCAGGTCGTAGATCTGGACCACGTTGGGGTGGTTGAGCTGGGCCGCGATGACCGCCTCGTCCAGGAACATCTCGACGAAGGCCTTCTCCTTGGCCAGGTGCGGAAGGATGCGCTTGACCACCACCAGCTTCTCGAAGCCGCCGATGCCGGTCTGGCGGGCCAGGTAGATCTCGGCCATGCCGCCCGTGGCCAGGCGAGCCAGCAGCTCGTATCTGCCGATCTGTTCGGTCTCGCCCATCGCAGGCATCGTACCCGCTCTTGCCGCCAAAGAACAAGTTGTTTTCCTCGTCCTTATGGTGAAAGAATGCGGGCAGAAGGAGGTCCTCAGGCTGTGAAAAAGCTCGCCCTCGTCTCGATTGCGATTCTCTGCTGGCCGGCCTTGCTGCAAGCCGGCGACCTGACCGCTGCCCAGTCCAAGCTCGACGCGATGGACTTTCCGGGCGCGCTCGAGCTCGCCGAGCAGGTGCTCGGCTCCAGCGAGGTCGGGCCCGGCGAGCTGGTCGACGCCTACCGCATCCAGGGTCTGTGCCTGTCGGCCATGCAGCAGACCGACGCCTCGCTGGCCGCCTTCCGGAAGGCGCTGTCGATCGATCCGTCCCTGTCACTCTCGACCGATACCTCGCCCAAGCTGGCGGCGCCGTTCTACCAGGCCCAGGCGATCGCCAGGGAGCTCAGGCCGATCTCGTTGCATCACGACGAGGCGGGCCCCCGGGCCGGCGGGGACGACCGGGAGCGGCGGGTCCGCCTCGAGGGCGACCCCATGCGCCTGGTCAAGGGGATCCGGCTGTGCCACGCGAGCGGGACGGACTGGCGCTGCGACGCGGCCGTCGAGGTCTCCGAGCCGGGCGAGTTCGGCCTGCGCTTGCCGCCCGCGGCCGGGGATGCACCCGTGCGGTACTGCTTCGAGGCCACCAGCACCCACGGCGGCGTGCTGGCCAGGGCCGGCAGCCGCGACAAGCCCTTCGGCGCGGGCGGGAGCCCGATCGCCGTCCAGGCAGGCGATCGACCTGAGCTGGGCGCGACCGGACCGATAGAGCAGGAGCCGGTCGGCAGAGAGCCGGCCGCGGTCTGGTACGAGCAGTGGTGGTTCTGGACCGCGGTGGGCGTGGTGGTCGTGGGCGCGGCCGTGGGCGTGGGCGTGGGCGTGGGCACGTCCGGCTCCGGCAGCCCCAGCTACCAGGTCAGCGTGGACTGAGAGGAGTGCAAGCCATGCGAAGGGCATTCTCGCTATCCGTTCTTCTCGCGCTGGCCTGTGGGTCCGGCTGCGGCCAGGGGCCGTACTCCCTGCAGATCCACTTCCCCGACGACGCGGCCCGGCAGCGGGCCGTCCGGGTCAGGGTGGTGGTCGTGGAGGCGGACGCCGAGGCGAGCTGCTCGGCGCTGCTCGCCCTCGAGGCCCGGCCGGGCGATCCGGGCTACGCGATCGACGACGAGATCGTCTTCGACTACCCGCCCGCAGGCGAGATCCCCGAGCTTTCCGACCTGGACTCGGGCCCGCGCCTGTTCTATGCCGAGGCCGAGGACGAGGACCAGCGGGTCTTCGTCAACGGCTGCGTGTACCTCGAGGCCGCCGGCGCGGTCGATATCCAGCTCGACTACCTGAGCTGCGAGCCGACGAACAACGGGGTGGAGATCTGCGACGGTCTGGACAACGACTGCGACGAGCTGACCGACGAGGGCGATCCGGACGCGATCTGCGAGCCGCGCGCACACGCGACCGCCACCGACTGCGACCAGGGTCAGTGCACCTACGACTGCGATCCGGGCTGGTTCGACGCCAACAGCGATACGGCAGACGGCTGCGAGTGCCGGCCGACCCGGGGCGGCGAGGAGTGGTGCGACGGGCTGGACAACGACTGCGACGGCCAGGTCGACGGCGCGGGCTGCATCCAGTGCAGCGGAAACGCCGACTGTGAGGACGCGAACTCCTGCCTCACCGGCACCTGCCAGGGCGGGATCTGCAGCCCCGAGACCCTGGCCGACGGCTCGACCTGCGACGACGGCGATGCCTGCAGCCTGGACGACCAGTGCCAGGACGGGATCTGCGCGGGCAGGCCGAACGACTGCGCCGACGAGCTGGACTGCACCCAGGACGCCTGCTCGCCCGCGGACGGGACGTGCAGCCACGAGCTCATGCCGGGCTACTGCCTCGTCGACGGGGTGTGCGCTGCGGACGGGGGGACCGAGCTGGGCAACTCCTGCCGCCGCTGCGACGTGTCGGTGGCCGCCGACGCCTGGCAGACCGAGCCTGCGGGCACGTCCTGCGATGACGGGCTGTGGTGCACCGGCGAGGACGAGTCCTGCGACGCGGCTGGCAACTGCATCCACAACGACCCGCCGTGCACCGCGGTCTGCATGGGCGCCTGTGACGAGCAGACGCACGGCTGCGGCTTTGATCCGGATGGCACGGAGTGCGATGACGGCTTCTCGTGCACCGAGGACGACGCCTGCGATGGCGCCGGTGCCTGCCTGGGCACGGCGATCGACGGCTACTGCGGCGTGGACCAGGAGTGCCAGCCCGAGTGCGCCTCGGACGCGCTGGGCTGCGTGGAGCGGCCGAACTACATCTTGCTGGACTGCCCCGAGGGCGTGCCCGCGGACCAGGCTGCCAGCTGCAG
The DNA here is from genome assembly GCA_016935365.1 of Deltaproteobacteria bacterium. Lineage (GTDB taxonomy): Bacteria > Myxococcota > B64-G9 > B64-G9 > B64-G9 > JAFGRB01. Next base: position 2,679 of record JAFGRB010000272.1, on the reverse strand, counting down.
CGTGACCTTGAACGGCGGGGAGGGGACCGAGGGCTGCATCCACTGCCGAGTCCAGCTCATCCCCAGCGTGCTCGTGGATGACGAGTTCTACGGGCCGGGCGAGTGCTTCGAGGTGCTGGGCAACTGGAGCGTGGAGCCCCACGGCTGCGGCGCGGATCCCAACCGCTGGTGCCCCTTTACGTCGGGCGGCGAGACGCAGGCCTGCTGCGAGCCGCCCACCATCGCCTGCAATGCCTCCGACCGGGGCATCGAGCTTCGCTTCGACCAGTGCCAGCTCGGCGGCTGGCGCCTGTCGCAGTTCTTCCACTTCGGCACCTTCGAGGCGGTCCGGACCTGCTACGGGGTGCTCCAGAGGCCGGGCGGGCTGGGGGGGGCGCTGGAGATCCTCTACGATCCGGGCAATGAGCTAGACGGCACCCTGGTCAGCTGCGACGAGCCCGGCTTCTGGGCGGAGGACTACCACACCCACGCCTGCGTAGATCTCCCGGGCGCGGTGACCGACATGCCCCAGACCCGCCTGACGTACTGGGCCGAGGTGGGCGACGACTTCGACCCGGCGAACCTCCTGGGCCTGGGCAGCATCGCGGTCTACGCCTTCCCGCCCGAGTGCCACCAGGAGGCCAGCCCGGTCGAGGAGCTCTTCGACGCCTGCGGGCACGACATCGACACGCACAACGGCTGGGAGTTCTCACCGCCGGCCACCTGCGCCGAGCTGCAGCAGCACTGCGGCCGCCAGGGCGGGCTGCTGCTCGGCAACGTGGACGGTCACTCGATCACGGAGCTCGGCGCCTCGCTCGATCTGGATCTGCGCGGCCTGGTGGGCCCGGGCCAGCTGTGCTGGAACCACTACCGGAGCGTCAACTTCAACGGCAGCTACCGGGTCGCCTTCTACTCCAACCAGGGCGCGGCCTGGTACGTGCCGGTCTACGACAGCCAGTTCCAGCAGTTCGTGCCGGCAGACGAGTGCCGCGAGATCTGCGTCGACCTCAAGGGCGCCTACTACGGCGTCATCGGGCAGACCGGCTTCAGCGTGTCGTTTACCGGCGATGCGACCACGGGCGGCTACCTGCTGATCTCCGACGTGCGGCTCAGCGCCAGCCAGGCCTGCGATGCGACCGGGGTGCTCGAGGTCGGCCCCGTGGGCGAAGGCCAGGTCGAGATCACGAGCACGCAGGGACTGCCCCGCCGGGCCCGGCTGGAGTGCAGCTGGGGCGACGGCACGGTCTATACCCGGAGAGAGGTCGAGTTTTACGACTCGAGCTTCTAGACCACCGCATGTTGCACAAGCCCCGAAGGGATGCAACATGCGTTGTGATGTAGGGGCGGGCTTCACGCCCGCCCGCTGACGCGAAGAGACGCGCGGGCGTGGATGAACCACGCCCCTCCATCTCGCATGGAAGACACATGGCGCGCGTCGTGCTGCAAAAGAAGCTCGACCGCGTGATCGCGGAAGGGCATCCGTGGATCTTCCGGGATGCGCTCTCCGGCGAGCTGCCGGAGCCCGGAAAGATCGTGACGGTGGTGGACTCGCGCTCGCGCTTCGTGGCCCGGGGCCTGGCCGAGGCGGGCCCGATCGGGGTGCGGGTGCTGTGCACGCGCGACGAGCCGGTCTCGGCCGGGCTCTTCGCGCGCCGGATCGCAGCCGCCTCGGCCCTGCGCGAGCGCGTGCTGCCGCCGGAGACGACCGCCTACCGGCTGCTGCACGGCGAGGGCGACCGCCTGCCCGGCGTGGTCTGCGACGTCTACGCCGGCTGGGCCGTGCTCCAGCTCGATGGCCAGGCCGCGGCGCGTTGGCGGGATGTGATCGTCGAGACGCTCGCGCCGGTGCTGCGGGCGCGCGGCGCGGAGCACCTGATCGATCGCTCGGGGCGCCGCGGCGAGCGCCGGGTGGAGGTCCTCTGCGGCGAGCTGCCGCCGGAGCCGGTCCCGGTGCTCGAGTGCGGCCTGCGCATGCGCGCGGACCTGCGCCAGGGCCAGAAGACCGGCCTGTTTCTCGATCACCGCGACTCGCGCCGCAAGGTGCGGGCCCTGGCCCGCGGCGCGAGGGTGCTCGACCTCTACGGCTACACGGGCGGGTTCTCGATCTCGGCCGGGCTGGGCGGCGCGGTCGAGGTCGTGACCGTGGACCGCTCGAAGTGGGCCTGCGCGCTCGCCGAGCAGGGCTGGGCGGAGAACGGGCTCGGCCCGGGCGTGCACCGCTGCGAGGCCGTGGACGTGCGGGACTTCCTGGATGCAGATCCGAAAGGCGAGTACGACCTGCTGGTCGTCGACCCGCCGAGCTTCGCCCCCAGCGAGAAGAAGGTCAAAGCCGCCCTGGATGCCTACCGCGCCCTGCACCGCGCGGCGCTCTCCAGGCTTCGGCCGGGCGGGCTCTACCTGGCCGCGTCCTGCTCGAGCCACGTGCGGCGCAAGGCCTTCGAGCGGACCGTGCTCCAGGCCGCCGGCCAGGACGGCCGCGCCCTCCAGGTCCTCGATCGCTGGGGCGCGCCCGCCGATCACCCCCGCCTGGCCGCCTTCCCCGAAGGCGACTACCTGACCGTGCTGCTCGCCCGGTTGATCGACTGAGCGCCGCGAGCGGTCACGGGCGGCGCGGTTATTGCGAGCGAATACCACGGCCTTTGGCCGTGTGACCCAAAGAGGTTCGACCGATCCGTGGTGAAGACAGTGGGTGGGAACAAG
>JAFGRB010000271.1 GCA_016935365.1 Deltaproteobacteria bacterium | reverse complement strand
TTGGTCAATCATCGTGATTTCCCGGCCAAATCATGGGGTATTTTCTTCCCCTGACTTGCGCAAACCCGCACTGCAAGCGAACTTGCGGACAACGCGGATCGCTCTGATCCGCCGCGGCCCTATTTCTGCAGGACCTGATCGAAGCCGGGCAGCTCGTCGATCTTGGGCAGGAAGATGATCTCCACCCGCCGGTTGGTGGAGCGGTTTTCGGGCGACTCGTTGTCCACGAGGGGATCGAACTCGGCTGCGCCCGCGGCGGTGAGCATCTCCGCCCGCACGCCGGCCTCGATCATCACCTTGACCACCTCCACGGCCCGCTGGGAAGACAGCTCCCAGTTGGATGGGAAACGAGCCGAGCGGATGGGCGTGGCGTCGGAGTGGCCGACGACCAGGAAGCGGCGGTTCTCGAAGGTGGCCAGGCTGGTGGCCATTTCCAGGATCGCCTCGCGGGCTTCGTCCTTGATGCGCGTCGAGGCGGGCGCGAACACGACGTCCGAGGCCATCTGGACCACCATGTTGCCGTTGCGCACCTTGACCTGCAGCGTGCCGGCGTCCATCATCTTCTTGAGCTTCTCGAGCAGGGAGCGATACTCGGCGTTGCGCGACTCGGCCGCAGCCCGCATCCGCTTGAGCTCCTCCACCTGGGCCAGCAGCTCCTTCTGCTTCTCGCTCAGCTTGGCCTTGGTGGCGGTCAGCTTGCCCTTCTCGCCCATGAGCTCGTCGACTTTCATGCTCATGGAGGCCAGGTTCGTCTCGAGCTGCCGGCCGGCTTCGAGAGAAGCGGCCAGCTTGCCGTCGAGGGTCTTCTTCTCGTCGGCGCGCTCCTTGCGCTCCTTTTCGAGCTCGGCGGTCAGCTCGTTGCGGGTGGTCTCCAGCTCTTTCTTGGTCTGATCCAGCTCGGCCAGGACCTTTTCATGCGTGCCGCTCGTCACGCATCCGGGCGAAACGAGGGCCGCGGCCAGGGCCAGCGCTGCCAGGCTCGGGCTACATCGCATGCTTTCCTCCTTTCGTGCTCGTCTATTCATGTTGACTCATGCCACGGTGATGCTGCCGTCCAGGTACACGTCCTGGATGAGGTTGAGCAGCTTGACGCCTTCATCCATGGGCCGCTGAAATGCCTTGCGCCCCGAGATCAGGCCCATGCCGCCCGCGCGCTTGTTGATGACTGCCGTGCGGGCGGCCTCGGCGAAGTCGTTGTCTCCGGATGCGCCTCCGGAGTTGATCAGCGGCACCCGGCCCATGTAGTTGTTGGCCACCTGATAGCGGGCCAGCTCGATCGGGTGATCGCCGGGCGTGAGATCGGAGTAGACCTTTGCGTGGGTCTTGCCGAACTGGATCGCGTTGTAGCCGTCGTTGGTCACCGGCAGCTTCTGCTTGATGATGTCCGCCTGGATCGTGGCGCCCAGGTGGTTGGCCTGGCCGGTCAGGTCCGCGGCCACGTGGTAGTCGGTGCCGTCTTTCTTGAAGGCCGGGTTGCGCAGGTAGCACCAGAGCACGGTCACCATGCCAAGCTCGTGCGCCCGGGCAAAGGCGGCCGAGACCTCCTGGATCTGGCGGTCGGCGTTCTCCGAGCCGTAGTAGATCGTCGCCCCGACGGCCACGGCGCCCATGTCGAAGGCCTGCTCGACCGAGGCGAAGAGGATCTGATCGAACTTCGCGGGGTAGCTCAGGAGCTCGTTGTGGTTGAGCTTGACCAAAAAGGGAATCCTGTGCGCGTAGGTGCGCGAGACGGCGCCGAGGACGCCCAGGGTGGACGCCACCGCGTTGCAGCCGCCCTCGATGGCCAGCTCGACGATCCGGGCGGGGTCGAAGTAGATCGGGTTGGGCGCAAAGCTCGCGCCTGCCGAGTGCTCGATCCCCTGGTCCACGGGCAGGATCGAGGCGAAGCCGGTTCCGGCCAGACGCCCGTGGTCCAGAAGGGCCTGGAAGTTGCGCAGCACCGCCGCCGGCCGATCGGTCTGCGCCATCACGCGGTCGACGAAGTCGGGTCCGGGCAGGTGCAGCGCATCGCGCGAAAAGCCGCGCGCCTTGTAGTGCAGCAGGGTCTCGGAGTCCTTCCCGAGCAGGTCTTCGATCTTGTTGATGATCCCCATGATTCCTCCCAGTGGCCACGCCGGGCCCGCGCAGGCGTACCCGCGCTCCGACTGGCATAGCACGGGTGGGGTGGAATGACAAGCGCCCGTCCAGCTGATATGGATCGCCCGGTGGGAGAGGAGGGCATCAGGCTGCTGGTGGTGCTCGGGCCGACCGCGTCGGGCAAGACCCGCATGGCGGTCGCGCTCGCCCGCGCGCTCGGCGGCGAGGTGCTGAGCGCGGACTCCCGTCAGGTCTACCGCGGCCTTACCATCGGCACGGGCAAGGATCTGGCCGAGTACGGCCAGGTGCCGGTCCACCTGGTCGATCTCCTGGAGCCGGCCGAGCGCTACAGCGTGTACCGGTTCCAGCGCGACTGCTTCGGGGCGCTTCGAGCCGTAGCGGGCAGGGGGGCGCTGCCCGTGCTCTGCGGCGGCACCGGCCTCTACCTCGAGGCGGTGCTCGAGCGCTACGAGATGAGCGAGGTCGCGCCGGACGAGAAGCTGCGCGCCGAGCTCGCGGCACTGAGCCTCGACGCGCTCGCCGCCCGCCTGGCCAGGTCCAGGCGGCTGCACAACGTGACCGACCTCAAGAGCCGCCAGACGCTCATAAGGGCCGTCGAGATCGCCGAGCGCTCGGCCGGCGCGCCCGCGCCGAAGTGGCCCGCGCTGCAGCCGCTCGTGCTGGGGGCGCGCTGGGATCGCGCCGAGCTCGATTCTCGCATCCGGGCCCGGCTCGTCGCGCGGATCGAGGCCGGGATGATCGAGGAGGCCGAGCGCCTGCACGCGGCCGGCCTGTCGCTCGCGCGCATGGACGAGCTGGGGCTGGAGTACCGCTACCTGGCCAGGCTGCTCGCCGGCGAGCTGGACCGCGAGGCGCTCGTCGAGCAGCTCGGCCGCGCCATCCGGCGCTTCGCCCGCCGGCAGCTCTCCTGGTTCCGCCGCATGGAGCGCCGCGGCTGGGCCATCCACTGGATCGACAGGGCCGATGCGGGCCGGGCCCTGGAGATCGCGGCCGGGCGCTTCGGCCCGGATGGGCGGGATTGACCGTGATCCTGGCTGCGAGCGCCGCGAGGGCGGGGGGGCAAGATCGCCACCTAGAACATCAAGCGCTTCCTGATGCCGGAGATCTCAGCGGAGAAGGCCTGGTAGCCGTGTAGTACAGCCTGAGCCGCAGCTTGCCGTGGGGCAACGGCGGGCTCGTTCAGGCGAAGTCCAGGCCGCAGGCCTCGGCGAGCTCTCGCCGGCCTTGATTCCAGAAGGCGCATGACGCTCGTCGCTGGCCCATGGCAATCGGTCCAGGCTTGAACCGAGGGGATTGACAGGATTCCCTTTTTTTTTTGTACGCTTTCCTCATAGACGCGACCCGAGGGCCGCTGCAAAGAGGGGTCTTTCATGAGGGAAAAGACGAGCTT
>JAFGRB010000022.1 GCA_016935365.1 Deltaproteobacteria bacterium | reverse complement strand
TTGAAGTGAATTCAAGTGGTTCCACCCCCTCTTGGCGGCCGGCGCCTGGCAGCGCCGGCCGTTGATGGACTTTTTACGAGTCCATCAATCTTTGAGCAGGACTTTTTCTGGCCGGCAGGTGGTCAAGGCACTGAGACGCCGGGGATTCTACTTCGATCATCAGCGGGGGAGCCAATTGGTCTATCTATTCGATCGTGGTCGTCACCGTAGATTGGCCTCAACCAGGATCCGATTGCAGCGACTTGTCATCTTGTGAAGTCGAGACGGGAGTCAACTCGAAGACCCGGGCGAGCCTTGCTGCCGCTTCAATCTCACCTCGGCGAAGAGCATCACGAACATCATCGAGCTTGTACGCATCCTCGAGAGACAGGTATGGCGACCAGCCCTCGCCGGATTCAATCAGGTCCACGTCCACTTCTGCAATGTACTTTCCCTCGTGCACGAGTTTCGTGCGCTTTCTTGTTCTCATTCCCGTCTCCTTCGAAAACCATCTTCCCAACGCTCCGGATCTGGCCGATACGCCGTGACCAAAACGGCGGGTGACGTCGAGCCATGCGCAATTCCCCAGACTGCATGAACAGGACGCCCCTCTCTGTCCTCCTGGAGAGTCAGGACACATGGCCCTTTCGGGTAAGATGAGTAATCCTCCAAGACTACCGCATTCAGAGCCCCGGCTACTATCTCCCGAGCAGTGATACCATCGATTGCCAGCTCATCGTACCCGTGATCAGAGATCCGGATCTCTCCCTGCTGGAGCAGCTCGAGTATCTTGCTCCACGTCGTACTCATAGAGCGACCCTATCATATCGAATTGGGACCTGGGAAGAGAGATGGAACGATCGTTGTGCCGCCTGACGGAGATATCGCGAGAGATCATGTCCAGAAAGTTGGTGTCCCTAGACACCAGGCGAATCGGTTAACAGCGGCGACAACACCCATGCACTTGGATCACTGCTGGTCGATCTCGAGAACCGTTACCTCGCCATCGGGAACACGCACCGCAATCCAGCCGAGGCCACCATCGTCGTGCTCCAGGGCTCCGCGTCTACCGCAAGGACGAGCCCGGCATCACGCCTGTTGTCGGCCGGGGCTACGGACCGATGGACTACTCGGTCGGGCTATTGCATGGGAGTTGAATTGCAGCTCGCAGATGGGGTAGTCTGGTCCGCGCAGGAAGCCCGGGAGGACTCGAAGTGGATCTCGGCCGGAAGTTGAGTAGATTCAGGGAGGATCTGGGGTACACCGAGGCGTACGTCGCCCACAGGCTGGACGTCGGCGTCGAGGATCTCCGCGCCATCGAGACCGGACGGACGGATCCTGACTCCAGGGCCCTGTCTGTCTTCTCCGATCTCTACGGCATCGAGCTCGAGCGCCTCTGGACCCAGGACGTGGAGCAGAGCGACTCGGAGACTCTCCGGCTGCTGTTCCTTCGCAAGCAGGGGCCCGCCCTGGCCGGGCGAACGCGCGCTGCCATCGCCAGGGCATCGCTCATAGCCAGGCAGTTCGTGGAGCTGGGAGGGCTGCTGGGAGCGCCGTCCAGCTACGCTCGCCTGCGAGAGAGCTATCGCCACGAGGGGGAGTATCAGGGTCTCGGCCAGCCCTGGGAGATCGGAGAGGAGCTCGGTCTCCGGCTTCGCGGCGATCTCGAGCTCGGCCGAGAGCCGGTTCGCAGCATCAGGCAGCTCGCCGAAGGCCAGCTCGGCGTGCTGATCATCAGTGCGAACATCCGCTCCTCCGACGTGGCCGCCTGCTCCTTCTCGAACGAGCGGACTGGGCCGGTCGTGGTTCTCAACACGGCCGGCGAGAACTCGCGTCCCTGGCGATGGCGGTTCACCGTCGCCCACGAGATCTGCCACCTGCTCTTCGACGAGCTTTCCCAGACGGAGCTGGGATCCATCACCGGCTACCAGGACCAGGAGGAGGACGCTGCGGCGGATGCGGTAGAGAAGCGAGCCAACAGCTTCGCCATTTCCCTGCTGGCCCCGAAGGAAGCCCTGCGCGCGCAGCTGTCCGGCATGCAGTCCATGGGGCTCTCCGGGCAGGTGCGGGCCTTGATGGAGATGTGGGGCATCAACTTCAAGGCGGCCCGCCTTCGCATGCTGCACATGGGCTGGGCATCCGTGCAGGAGCTCGAGGAGCTGAGCGGCGTCGAGACCATGGAGTCCGAGGAGTGGCTCACCGCGGAGGCCGATCTGCTGGATACGTTCTTCCCCTGCCCTTCTGTTCCGGAGGAGCGGCGCGGCGCCTTCGCACGGCGGGTCGTGCGCGCTTATGCCGCCGGGGCCGTTTCCCGGAACCGGCTGGTCAGCCTGCTCGAGGCGTCGCCGGACGACGCGCTCGATCAGCTGGTGTCTCTTGTCGCCGAGCTGGACCGAGAGTGATCGTCCTGGACGTGAACGTACTGGCCTATCTCCAGGGCCTTGGATTGCTGCGGGGTTTCGAGGAGGCCCAGCCGTGTCCCACCAACGGGCCGCCTTCAGCCCAGGAAAGCCCCGATGCGCTCCTCCACGCCCATCATCCGCGCGTAGCGCCGGACCCCTCCCGGGCGCAGCCGATTCAGATCCATGTCCTCTACCAGGCTCGCGAGCCGCTCCGCGCCGAGCTCCCGCGTCCGGGCGTGCCGCAGGTAGACCAGGTCCGCGAGCGCCTTCTCGGGCTCGGCGAGCAGCAGGGTCCCCTCGCGCGTGTAGCCCGTGAAGTACGCGCGCTGGATGTGGTGGTACTCGAAGACCCGACCTCGCGACTCGAAGGTGTAGGTCCCGGCCGTGGTCACCAGGGTGTAGGCGGCCGGGTCCTGGCTCAGCACACCGCGGCGCGAGAGCGCCGACTCGAGCGACAGGTAGGCCGGCGTCTTCAGCGCCATGGCCAGCTCGTCCGGGCCGGGCGGGTTGAAGGGGTTGGCGTACAGGCCGTGGCTTACGCGCTCGACGAGCCCACGCGCCACGAGCCGGCTCAGCTCCACCCGGAGCGTACGCTCCTCGGTGCCTAGCAGCGTCGCGAAGTCGGCAAGGCGAAAGAGCTGCTTTGTGCGGTACTGCCGGAGCATCCGCAGGGTGCGATCCGCGCTCACGATCGAGTCCCCAGCGAGGCGAGCGCCTCGCGCACCGCGTTCGAGACCGCGTCCAGGGTCGCCTCGTACGATCCGGTCAGGCCTTCGAGGAGCGGCTGCGGCAAGAAGCGCTTCATCTCGGCTCGAAGCGCCTGGAGCCCCTCGACCTCGAGCTCGGGTAGCCGGGCCGCGAGCTTCGAGATCAGCTGCGCTTTCGGGTAGCCGTAGTCTCGGGCCTTGTCGGAAAGCAGGCTCGAAGGCGGCAGGGCCGCGCCGCGCTCCCGCACGAGGAAGGCGATGTCCCACAGGTCGCGGCCCTTGATGTAGTCCCTCAGGGCCAGCGCCACCAGCTTGTCGGCCAGGATCTCGACCTCGTCCTCGACGATGATCGGCACGTCGACCGGGCCGACCCGCAGCAGGCGCGCCCGGGGACGACGGCCCGGCACGTCGGCGAACTCGAGGTGGACGGCGAGGCCTTTCGGCTTTGCTGGGGTTCGAACCGAGAGCCGAAAGCGCGAGAGCTCCTTCGCATCCTTCTGCTGCTCGAGGGCGGCGTTCTCGCAGTAGGGGGCCTGGCGGAGCACGAAGGCCGGCAGCCCGCGCAGGGCCGTCGCGAGGGAAGCCAGGCCCGGGTCGTTCTTCTCGCGGAAGACGAAGTCCAGGTCCTCGGAGAAGCGCGCGCCGCCGTACAGCAGCCGGATCGCGGTCCCGCCCTGGAAGACCCCCCGGGAGAAGAACTTCGTCTCGGCAAGGTAGCGCAGGCACAGCCGCTGCAGCTCCTCGCGCGCCACCCGCTCGATCGGGGCACCGATTTCTCTTGCCAGCTCGGAGATTTCGGACCAGGTTCGCAGCCCTCACCTCGTTTGTCTATATTAGCAATATTGTTAATATTGTCAAACGACGCCCGGGGTGAAGGTCGGTCGCTACTACACGTGCACCAGGCGCTCGGACTGCGGGATGGTCTCGCCTCTTTCCTGGAGCACTTCCAGGTGCTGCTGAATGGCGAGCCGGATATTGCGCTTGGCCTCCTCCACCGTGAGGCCGTTGCTGAAGCAACCGGGCAGCGTCGGGCTGTAGGCGATGTAGCCGGGCCCGTCCTGCTCCTTCTCGATCACCACCTCGAAGCTGTAGAACTTCATGGATCTTCCTCGCGCTCGAATGTGCACTTGATCGGCATGATACCATGGAACACCCGAAGGGTGCGGAGCGAAAAACCGATGATCTGGATGGGTCCTGGAGTGTAGGATCTCTGCGATGGCACTCGGTCAAGAATCCAGCTCGCAGCCGGTGCGCGATCTCGATGCCCTGCTGGGCCTGCTCGCGCGCGAGCGGCTGCCGGAGGAGGTGCCGGATCGCGTCCTGGCCGCGGCCGAGCGGGCCGGGGTGCTGGACCTGCTGGCCGAGGACGGGCGCTTTCGCGAGCGGCTCGGCCCCCGGGCCGGCGCCTACCTCATGAATGCCGCGGTGGGCGCGCTGCGGCTTTCCGAGCTCGGGCGCATCGCGGCCGCGCTCGATGCGGCCGGCATCCGGGCCGCGCCCTTGAAGGGCATGTCCTATGCGCTGCTCTTCGAGCGCGGCGGGCCGCTTCGGCCCATGGCCGACACCGACATCCTGGTGCCCGAGCGCGACTACGCGAGGGCCGCGGCCGTGCTCGAGTCGCTCGGCTACCGGCCCTTCGAGCTCAACCCGATGTTTCGCGCCCGGGACTTTCACGAGTGCGCCCTGCACAACGGAAAGCTGCTGGTCGAGATCCACCGCTACTTCCTGCCGCCGCTAAGGCTCGACGTGGACTATGACGCGCTCTGGGCGCGCTGCGAGCGCTGCGAGATCGAGCCCAGCGGCGCAATCCGTGCCCTGTCTCCAGGCGCACCGCATCGCCTCGCATCTGGGAACGGCAGAGGCGCGATGTGCTACCTTCTCTGCCCGGACGACATGCTCGTCTACCACTGCCTGCACATGGGCGCCCACGAGTTCGTCCTGGGCGGGCTGCGGGCGTTGGTCGACCTCGTGCGCCTGCTGGGGCGCGAAGGGCTGTCGATGGAGACCGCGAGCGCGCGGGCGCGCGCGTGGGGCTGCGCCAAGATGTGCTGGTGCGCGCTGGGATTGGCGGAGACCTGCTTTCCGGGCAGCGTGGCTGTGCGCGATCGGGCGCGCTTCTCGCCCGGGCCGGTCGCCGCTCGAGCGCTCGAGCGCTTCGTGATCGGGCCGGCCGTCGAGGCCCTGACAGAGCCCGGCCTGCTGCCGAGGGCGGAGCAGCTCTTTCGAAAGGCGCTGCTCGTGGACCGGGTGGATTTCGGGCTCCGGTATCTCGCCTGGTACTTGCGGGAGCGGATCCGGATCCTCGTTCCCGGTTCCTAGTTCCCGGTTCCTGGTTTAAGCTCGGCTTTGCGCGGGTGGCGATCTCTTCGCTCGCTGCGCATTTGATCTGGTATGATATGGGTGTCAGGAGGTCGTCGTGACGGGAATGCTCAAGAAGGCCTTCGAAGAGGCGTCCAAGCTGCCGGATGAAGAGCAGGACGAGTTTGCGAGGTTCGTCCTCGAAGAGATCGCGTCCGAGCGGCGGTGGTCGGAGGCGTTCGAGCGCACAGCGGATCGCCTCGAAGAACTCGCTGACGAGGCGCTCGATGCATTGGGCACGAGGAGTGGGGATGACATCGTCTGGTTTTGATCGGATCGCATGCGGATTACGACAGGTTGGTCAAGTAGGGGGAACCGGAAGAGTTGTCCAAGGACACGCTCACGACTCGATCGCCTCTTTGATGTGCTGGTCGTGCCTGGTGAGATGTTATCACGAATGCGCACCGTCCGAATAGGCCGTGCCCGATGCGAAGTCATGCCCACCCCCGCATACTCTAACCGGGAACCGGGAACGGGGAACCGGGAACGGCCTTTCAGGCTTTCGAGACGAGGTGCAGGGCGTGCCGGAACACGGTGATCGACGGTCCTCGCTTGATCTGCATGCCGATCTCCCAGATGCTGAACCATTCGAGCTTGCCTGTGAGCACCAGGCCCCGGCGGGTGATCGCGCGCATGGGCTGTCCGGACTCCAGGAAGCCCTGGAGCACGGCGTGCTTGAAGTGGGTGCGCTCCTGGGGCGAGCGCTCCGGGGCCAGGTCCAGCTCGCGCACGCCTTCGTCGACAAGACAATCGCGGAGCACGGCCTCCGCCTCGCCGGGCGCGCAGACGAAGTGGCAGCATACCTTGTCCAGGGCCTGCGGCGGGCCCGACTCGGGCGCGAGCGAGAAGGTGTATTGCTCGAGCTCGCGCACCCGGCCGACGATCACGCGATCCGGATCCGCGCATACCGCCACGGGCTCGCCAGACTCGAGGGCCTGCGTCAGACAGGAGCGCTCTCTGTGCTCCTGGAGGTAGCGCCGGGCCCGCATCTTGAGCAGCGCGTAGTCGAGGTCGAAGTCCCCGTCCAGCATGTCGCGGGCGATGTCGTGGTCGATCTCGTGCTTGGTCGCGAGCTTTGCGATCCGGTCCTCGCGGAGCATCTGCTTGAGCACGTCGGAGAGAGAGCGCTCACCGCATGCGACCGCCTTGGCGAGATAGAGGGGGATGCCGTTTTGATCGCGGAGCTTCAGCGCCTTGGCGAGATCGTCTTTCGTGAGCTTGCGCTTGGACTGCGGCTGTGCCATGTGCGACTCCCTTCGGCTCGCGGTCGAGTCTCTCGAATGGGGGGAGGCGAAGTCAATACCGGAAAAACAGTTCCTGGTTCCTGGTTCCAGGTTCCTGGTTTAATTCGCTGGTTTGCGATGGTAACGATCTCTTCGCTCGCTGCGCTTCTCGTTCCTCGATCGCCGAGTATCCCGACAGCCCCAACGATGATGCGCAAGGTGCCGAGCTGAGATCCGACAGCCCCAACGGGGCGGAATATGCAAGCCCAGGGCGGAGCCGGCAAGGCCGGCGAAGCCCTGGGTAATCCCGGCTAAGGAGCAGCGAGCCCTGAGGGGGCGAGATAGCTCACAGCCGGGGGCCTAACAGTCCTCTTCTGGCTTGCAGGTGCCGTCTGGGCACCAGACGTTCGG
>JAFGRB010000270.1 GCA_016935365.1 Deltaproteobacteria bacterium | reverse complement strand
CCACGGGCGCCCAGAGCTTGCCTGCGGGCCGCACCAGGCGAAAGAAGCGGATCAGGTGCTCCCTGGGCACCGGGCGGGTGAGGAAGGTCGTCGCGAGCCACGCTGCAGTCGAGACCAGGATGATGATCAGCAGCCGGGCGGGGAAGAGATCGCCTCCGGGCTCGATGCCGAGCAGGGCGCCCACGGGCTCGACGCCGACGTTCGTCGTGTGGAGCACGGCGAAGGTCGCGACCGAGGCCAGCATGGCCGAGATCTCCGACCAGGCGTTCACCCGCCACCAGTACCAGCGGAAGATGCACACCAGGCCCAGCCCGGCCATCAGCTCGCCCTTGAGCTTGAGCCCGCCGAGCACCGAGCCCAGGCTGACCGCTACCAGGCTCGAGACCAGGGCCATGAAGACGATGCCCAGCCTGGCGGCCCGGACGTAGTGGCGGCTCGAGCCCTCGCGGTAGATGAAGCGGCGGTAGAGGTCGTTTACCAGGTAGGACGCGCCCAGGTTCAGGTGGGTGTCGACCGTCGATAAAAAGGCCGCCAGGAAGGCCGCCACCAGCAAGCCCTTCACGCCGACCGGCAGCAGCTCGGCGATCATGCGCGGGTAGGCGGTCTCGTTGTCCGCGAGCGTGGGGTAGAGCACGATCGAGCACAGGGCGGCCAGGTACCAGGGCCAGGAGCGGATGATGTTCTGGACGGCCAGGCTCCAGATGCCCGAGGCCAGCGAGTGGCGCTCGTCCTTGCAGGCCAGGAAGCGCTGGGCCTTGTTGCCGCTGCCGTCGACCTCGGCCGAGGCCCAGCCGAGCACCAGGGCGTAGATCAGGAAGGTGCCCAGCGACATGCCTCCGGAGTCGAAGCTGCGCGGGTAGAAGTCGGTCGTCTCGGGCCCGTAGGCGGGCAGCCTGGCCAGGCCGTCGGCGAGCCCGTCGATGCCGCCGACCGCGTCCAGGGCCACCACGGCCAGGAAGATCGCCCCGCCCAGGGCGATGACGAACTCGATCAGGTCCGTGGTCACCACGCCCCACAGGCCCGAGGCCGCGGTGTAGACCAGGGCGATCACGACCAGCAAGGCCACCACCAGCGCCTGCGAGCTCAGCTGCCAGCCGAGCAGGGGGATCTCGACCGTCGGCGGGAGCTCGAGCAGCACGGCGACGATCTTGACCATGCCCAGGATCACCCAGCCCAGGGTCAAAGCCGTCATGCCGAAGGTCCGAAAGAGGGCCATGATGATCCGGAGCGCGGTCGCCGGCCGGCCGGCGTATCGGAGCTCCAGGAACTCGACGTCGGTGACGATCGCCGCCCGGCGCCAGAGCCTGGCGAAGAGAAAGGCCATCATCGGGCCGAAGAGGATCCCGGTCCAGTAGAACCAGGCCCCGCTCAGGCCCAGCTCGCGGATCTGCTTGGTCACGTGGATCGGCGTGTCGCAGGCGAAGCTGGTGGCCAGGATCGAGGTGCCGGCCAGCCACCAGGGCAGGCTGCGGCCCGAGATGAAGAAGTCGGTCATCGAGCCGCCGGCCTTGCGGGAGAACAGCATCCCGACGACCATCATCGCCGCCAGGAACGCGGCCACCACGATCCAGTCGATCGCGCCCATCGAGCGACCTCTAGCGGCCGCAGCCGCAGGGGGCGGGATAGCCCGGGGGCACCCGGCAGGCCCAGTCGGGCAGGGGGCCGGACACGGGCGTGATCCGGCAGCCGTCCTTCTCGCCGTCCACGTCGACCAGGATCGGGTTGGTGATCGCGACCGGGATGGTCGGGTAGTAGACCGGCAGCTTGGGCACGTTCATGGTCTCGGGCAAGGGGACCGGCACGCCCCCGAAGGCGCCCGCGAAGATGTCGGCGAAGTAGATCGGGGGCAGATCCGGCGAGCCGTAGACCGGCCTGAGAGAGCGCCCGCGCAGGCCCATGACGAAGACCACGAACCAGGAGTCCTCCGAGAGCCCGAGCTCGATCTCCGCGTCCAGTACCACGACGGAGGTGTTGGGCACCGGGATCTCCTCGTCGATCACGCGATCCAGGCGCCCGTTGCGGTAGATCTCGACCCGGCTGACGTCGAACCAGTCCGGGGACTGGACGCGAAGCCGCAGCGTGACCCTGCCGCTCGCCGTGGCGTCCACGATCTCGCCGGGCCCCTTGCCGTCGATCGTGAAGTCCACGAAGGGCCCGTAGCTCACGAAGGCCCTGCCTGCCTTGTAGTCGCGGACGAGCTCGTGGAGGTCGATCCCCGGCGGGTCGTCGCTGGTCGAGCGCAGGTAGGTCCTGGGCACGCCCACCTCGTAGTAGGAGGTGGCGTGGGCGTCCGAGCCGCCCACGGCCGTCTTGTAGATGCCGTAGTCGATCATCCGCAGCCAGTCGTCGGTCAGCCCCTTGACCCCCTCGCAGGGGTTGTTCGGCGGGATGGCACAGAAGGCGTCCGGGCCGCAGATCTCGCCCGATGTGCAGTCGGCGTCGGCCGTGCAGGGCAGGACGCAGATCGAGAAGAGCGGGTGGCAGGTCTGGCCCTCATCGCAGTCCGCGCCGTCGCTGCAGCTCGCCGGCATGCGGCACTGCGTGGAGCCGTCGAAGTGCCAGATGGCCTCGTGCTCCTCGGGCGTCCTGGCCAGCAGGTCGAGCACGTAGCGCTCGCTCGTCTGCATGAAGCGATCCGCGATCTGCCGGAAGGGCAGGCCCTTCGTCTCTCTCAGGATCTGCTGGTAGACGATGCTGTAGCCGATCACCTCCGAGGCGGTGGGGATCCTGAGGATGTCGAAGCGCTTGGAGTTGGCGATCTCCATTCCGTCGAAGTCGTTGACGAAGTTCTCGCCGGCCAGCAGGGGCACGTAGTCCTGGTTGAAGCCGTGCTGCAGGCTCAGGTCGTAGGGGTCGAGGTTGTACTGGTCGTGGTAGCTGCTCATGCCGCCCCGGGGGTGGGGGATGATGACCAGCGTCTCCTCCGGCCCGAACATGCCGTGGGCGCGGATCCACTCGAAGGTCTCGCGGGGCGTGCGGTCGACCCAGTCCATGGCCCCGCGATCGCCGTCCTGGAAGTCGTAGTGGAGCGGAAAGCCCAGGATGTGGGAGATGTCCAGGGTGGTCACCTCCAGCCCGGGCCAGGTGGCCAGGTACTCCCAGGCGCCCATCTCGCGGATCTGCGGCTCGAGGGATTGGATGTAGTCGTGGTCCGAGGTGGACAGGAACTCGACCCCGTCGGCCATGGCGGCCACCACCCGCTCCTCGTTGCGCACGTTGGCGTCCGGAGAGCCGGTCCCGTGCATGTGGGAGTCGCCCGCGATCCAGCCGCGCGAGTCGATCACGTGCGTGATCTGCGCCTCGATGCGGGTCGTGTGATCGGGCAGGATCTCGACCCGCGCGGTGTCGATCGAGTACTCGAAGCCGCGCGAGACGATCACGTCATACTCGCCGGGCGGCAGCGCGATCTCGCCCTGGCCGCTGGCGCTGAGCTCCACCCGCGCCAGCCGGTCGGACAGGTAGCCCTCGCCGAGCTCGGTTTTGGGCTCGCCGGGAAGCGGCGCCAGGCTGCAGCGGCACCTGCCGTCCAGGCAGTCCTCGTCCGGGTCGCAGTCGCTGCTCGCGCTGCAGCCGTCCGCCGGCAGGCACTGCCAGCGCTGCGGATCGCAGATCGCGCCGCCTGCGCAGTCACCGGCGCGGTGGCACTCGGGGAAGCAGTGGCCGACCGTCACCCTGGCCGGCACGGGCGAGCCGGTCTGATCGAGCACCCGGAAGGCGAGCTTGCCCGCCGGCGGCACGGCCAGCACGACCTCGCTGCGCTGACCCTGGATCACCCTGACCGGAACCGGCGCGGAGCGCATCCGGTCCCCGTCCCTGGCGACCAGGTAGTAGTCGCCGGCTGCCAGCGGGCCAGAGAAGACGCCGTCGGGGATGGGATCGCTGCCCACGTCGGAGCGGAAGTGGGAGACCATCATCACGTTGCCGTCCGGATCGGCCTCCGTGGCGCTGCAGCGCCGGGCCGCCTCGGCCAGCTCGGCGTAGGTCTCGAACGGGCCGCAGGGCTCGGGCCGGCTGCCGGCGCAGTCGGCCTTGCAGGGATCGCGGAAGACGAAGACGTCCGCCTTCGTGATCGGCTCGGAGGTCTTGGCCGCCAGGACCACGCCCTGGATCTCGCCCCGGTTCGTGTCCCGGATCTCGTAGACGGTCCGCATCAGGGAGGCGACGTCCCCCTCGCCCACGACCAGGTACCGGCGGTAGCGGGCGAAGCGGCGCTGGTCGCAGTCCTCGTCGTCCTCGGCGCTCCGCAGGCAGGCGTGCCTGTGGGTCAGCGAGCCGGTCAAGGACTCGCTCGAGAAGGGGAAGAGCACCGGGCCGTCGGGGCTCAGGAAGGCGTACGAGACGCGATCGCCCACCGCGGCCATCAGCTCGAAGGTCAGCGGGGACTGGATGCTGTTTCCGCCCCGCAGGAAGATGTCGCGGTACTTCAGGTCCAGGTCGAAGCCGATGCCCGGACAGAACGCGTGGACCTTGGCCCCGAAGAGCAGCATGTCGCCGGCGACAAGCCCGGGCTTGTAGGTGTAGTCCCCGCTGATGAGACCGCCGGAGATGACGTCCATGAGCGAGTCGTCGGCCTGCAGCAGCTCCATCTCGCGCGGCACGGGCACGCAGAGATTCGAGGCGGGATCGCAACCCCCGCGCACGCACTCGCCGTCCTGGCAGGGCGCGTAGCAGCCGCCGTAGAACTCGTCGCAGATCAGGCCCTCCTCGCACTCGGTCCGGCTGCAGTCGATCAGCTGCTCGCCCTCGTCCTCGGGCAGGCGGACCGTGGTGATCATCTCGATGTACGTCGCTCCGGGCTCGAGCAGGTAGTCGTGGGCGATGAAGAAGTCGGTCTGCACGCCGAGGGCCTCGACCATGTCGGACTGGAGGACGTTCAGCACCCCCATCACGACGTCGCTCTTGCCGACCACCCGGATCGCGGCCGGCCCGCCGTCCGAGCCGTCCCGGAGGATCCGCATGCAGCCCTGCTCCGGGTTCGGCACCATGATGTTGACCATCGGCAGGGTCAGGTAGAACTGGTCCAGGGCCCGGCCGTGCCGGAACTGCTCCTGGGGCCTGCGGAGATCCAGATCCACCAGGCCGCCGCCCCGGATGGCCGGGCTGGCCAGGTGCCCCGGCGCCAGGATCACGGCCCGGAGCCGATCGTTTTCGATCACGTAGTCGCCGATGTCGCCCAGCGCGGCCGGGCCGCCGATCAGATCGTTGCGCGTGGCCGCGATCCGGGCGGAGGCGAAGCGCTCCTCGCTGCATGCGCTCAGAAGCCCGAGCGCGAGCAGGCAGAAGGCGATCCGCATTCGAAGTCCAGCGTCCATGGCCGTACCCTGCTAGAAGTCGACCTGGGCCTGCAGGAAGAGGACGTCGTTGTCGAGCTCCGGGGCGTTGCGCTCGTCCTTGTGGATGTAGTTGAGCTGCAGCTTGAGCTGCCCGTCCAGCAAGAAGCCGTTGACGCCGCCGGTCAGAAGCCACAGGTCGCCGGTGTCGGCGATGAAGATGTTGTCGTCGAGCCACTCGAAGCGAGCGGCCACCTCCAGGTAGTCCCCCAGGACGAAGTAGCCGGCCTGGACGTACCAGCCGCGGCGATCGGTCTTTCCGCTGATGGCCGGGGGCAGCGCGGGCTCCTGCTCGGGCTCGCGCATGTCGTAGAGCCACTCGGCCAGCACGGACAGGCCGCGCCACTTCAGGGCCAGGTCCGCACTGAAGGCGTGGGTGTCGATGGAGGAGTCGTGGCTGTAGTAGTAGTCCAGCCCGACCGCCATCCGGAGCGGCGAGTTGTCGCGATCGCTCTCGCCGCTCGGCATCTCGCCGAAGGGCGCGTACTGGATGCGGCCGGCGTAGAGGAAGCCCTCGCCCAGATCCTCGTGGGTGAAGCCCGGGCCGCCGTTGTAGATGCCCGCCCCGTACTCCAGCTCGCCGTCGAGGACCTTGCCCATGACCGCGAAGCCGAGCTGGCTCTCGGCGGACAGCGCCTGCACCGTCGCCGGGCGCTCGATGAGCTGGAGCTTCGCCGAGGAGGTCATCGAGCCCCTGCAGAAGAGCACCGGGGCCGTGCCCAGGGCGAAGTTGGCGAAGGCCCAGGGCCGGTAGACCAGGTTGGCCGCGTGGATGACGTTGCCGCCGGCGAGATCGTCGTGCAGATCGACGACCAGGTTCAGCCCCAGCTCCTGCTTCCAGGAACCGTGGAAGCCGACCCGCGCCCGGCGGATCCGGAAGCCCTCGGTGGTGGCCACGTCGCCGTTCTCCACCAGGGAGTCGTCGCCCAGGTAGAAGTGGGTCTGGACCTGGAGGTGGGGGTTGAGCGAGAGCGCGAAGTCGCCGAGCCGCAGGATGAAGGCCTCCCGGCCCTTGTCGGGATGATCGTAGACGTCCTGGAAGGCGGCCTCCTCGGCGTCCTCGGGCTCTTCGGCCAGCACCTGGGCGCTCAGGCCCGCGATCAGGAGCCACGCAATGCCTGTGAGACGTATCGCTTTCATCGGGTAGCCCTCCTGGCAATCGCTGCGATCACCTGAAGATGATCGAGAAGCCGAGCTCCGCCCCGGCGCCCTTGAAGGGAGGGAACCGCAGGCGTTCGCATATCTTGCGCAGACAGGCGGAGATCGATGCCGCCTTGTCCTTGGGCTTGAAGGTGTTCTTCACGATCTCGACCTGCTTGACTCGGCCGTCCGGTCCGATGCGGAGCTCGAGCTCGACCCGGCCGGTGAAGGGTCCGGATACGAACAGGCGCGTCTTCTCATAGCAGGAGGAGAAGTGCTTCAACCGGCTCTGGATCATCTTCTTGGCCCGTTTGGGGTCCAGCCTGCCATCCACGCGGAACTTGAGCATGGAGACCCGGGCCGGCGGTAGTACTCTCCTGCCGGCTTCACTCTTGCCGGGTGGGCTCTTGAAGTGCACGCCTCCGCGGCCCCTGCCGGCCATCCCGCCTCTGAGAAGACCCTCGCTGTCGTAGATTCCGTGGATCCTCGCGCGCCGTCTGACCCCGCTCAAGTTGCGGATGGCCGTGTCGGGCACGCCCTGCGGCATGGGCAGAGGCTGGCGCACCCGGGTGGGCTCCTCGCCGGGCCGGGCCCGCACCTGGCTGTCGATGGCCACGAAGGAGGTGTAGTCGGTCATCAGGTGGTACTTCAGGCCGAGCGCGAGCACCTCCTTCTCGCGCGGATCGCCGCGGGCGATCTTGTGCATGTCGGAGATGCGCTGGACGCGGTGGCGGGCCCAGAGCGTCCGCAGGGCCGCGTTGTCAGCGGATAGATTGCCGTCGGCCACGTCGCAGACGCCGCGGAGCTTCTCGCCCGGCACGTGCCCGCTGACCGCGATCCTGCCCGCGGGCTCGCCGCGGTACTTGCCGAAGACGGTCACCGGCCGCGCGGCGAAGAGATCCGGCACGCTCTCGGGCTCCACGTCGTAGGCGTCGAAGCCCTCGAAGGTAACCCGGATGCCCTGCATGACCGGCCTCGAGATGTAGTCGCGGAACCAGGCCGCCTTCTTCTCGACCTCATCCGGCCCGAGGACGATGAGCGGCTCGCCCATGCCGGCCCGGGCCAGGCCCTCTACCAAGTAGCGGTTCACCGAGCGGCCGATGCCGAAGGCGAAGAAGTTGGCCTCGGCGCGCTTGGTCCGGATCAGCTCGAAGAGCTCCTTCTCCACCATGACGTAGCCGTCGGTGATCACGACGAAGATGCGCGAAGTGCCCTCGCGGTGCGGCATGGCCAGGGCGCGCTCGACCGCCTGGAGCATGCGGGTGCCGCCGCCGCCCTGCATCCCGTCGAGGAAGTCGAGCCCCTTCTGGACGTTCTGCCGGGTGCCGAGCAGGGAGCGCTCCTCGCTCAGCACGGCCGAGCCGCCCGAGAAGGCCATCAGGTTGAAGAACTCGTCCGCGCTGACGTCCCGGAGCAGGTCGCGCATCAGCGACTTGGCGGTGTCGAGTGGAAAGCCGCGCATGGAGCCCGACACGTCCACGATGAAGATGTACTCGCGCGGCAGGACGTCTGCGCGGCCCACGCGCTCGGGCGGCTCCATCATCAGCAGGAAGAAGCGCTCGTCCTCGCCCGGGTAGAGCAGCAGGCCGGTCTCGATCTTCTCGCCCGCCAGGCTGTAGCGGAGCACCACGTCCCGCGTGCCGGCCGCGCGGCCGGGCTCGAGCGAGATCTCGGCCTGCCGGGCGTCCGGGAAGCCGACCTTGACCTCGTGGCTGGGGCAGGAGACGCCGGCGATGGGCGTGCCCGAGCGGATCGCCGCCTGCAGCCCGAAGGTGAACGGGGCGGGCTTTCCGGCCTCGAGGTGGGGGTTTTGCTGCCAGCGCTCGGCGTTCGGGTCGCCCGCCTTCTGCTCGGTGTAGCGCGGGCCGACCACGGTCGGGTAGACGAACTCGTAGATGCCCGCGCGGGGCACGAGCAGCTCGGTGTACTCGAGCTCGACCTCGATCCGGTCGCCGGGCAGGATGTGGGCCAGGTTCATCTGGAAGACGTTCGGCCTCTGCTGCTCGAGCAGGGAGGCCGTGCGGCCCTCGCGCTTGGCCTGCTCGTAGTCCTGGCGGGCCTTCTCGCGCTCCTCGATCTTGGCCACCACGGTGCGGTCCCCGATCGTCATCTTCATGGCGTAGACCGCGGCCCGGGTCGAGGCCGGGAAGACGTAGACCGCCTCCAGGGTCCTGTCGCCCTCGTTCTTGTAGACCTGGGAGACCTTGACTCTGGCGATGACGCCCGCGATCTGGACCTCGGCTCGGGTCGACTCGAGCGGCAGGCGGTCCGTCTCGGGATCGCCGCCCGGAACGAAGAAGTAGGGCGAGAGTGTCCTGTCGCCATCCTCGGCGCTCGGCTTCTCGACCGGCGCCATCAGGCGGCGCTGGAGCTCGTGCGCCCGGGCGCCATCGTACGTCGCGGCGAAGTGAGTGCCAGGGATCGTCTCGACCCGCGACGGCATCTCATCGGCTCGTGGAAGGGTCTCGGGCTGCCTGGCAGTCGCGTCGGGCTGCTCTGCTGTCGCGTCGGGCTGCTCTGCTGTCGCATCGGGCTGGCCGGCAGTCGCGTCGGCTTGCGTCGGAGGCTCGCAGGCAGATGGCGTCGCCAGCGCGGCGAGGGCGAGCGCGAAGAGCAGGTCAACAGGCAGTCTTGTCATAGAGCCTCCCCATGAGAGGCAGTCAAGACGGATTCCGCTCGGCTGTCAAGCATGCGGGTCTTGGATCCAGCGCCTCGGTCGGATAGACTCTGCTGCGGACAGAGCAATGGAGGAGCGACATGCCGAGGTGGGACGCCTATTTCCTGGTGGAGAGCGTCGACGAGGCGATCAAGCTGCTCGCGGAGCACCACGAGCAGGCCCGGATCATCGCCGGCGGCACCGACCTGATGATCGAGCTGGGCCGCGGCACCCGGAAGGTCTCGACGCTGGTCGACATCTCCAAGGTGCCCGGCCTGGACGAGATCCGCATGGGCGACGACGGCTACGTCCACATCGGGCCGACCGCGACCCACGCGCAGGTGGCCGCCTCGGCCCTGATCCAGGAGCGCGGGCTTCCACTCGCCCAGGCCTGCTGGGGCGTGGCCGCGCCCGCGATCCGCAACCAGGCCACGGTGGCCGGCAACCTGGCCACGGCCTCGCCGGCCAACGACACCATCACCGCGCTCAGGGCCCTGGACGGAGAGCTCTCGGTCCGCAGCGTGCGCGGGACGCGGGCGATCCCGCTCGACGAGTGCTACACGGGCGTGCGCCGGACCTCCATCGAGGCGGACGAGCTGATCGCGGACATCCGCTTCCGGCCGCTGACCGCCTCGCACCGGGCCGTCTACCTCAAGCTGGGTCTGCGCCGGGTGCTGGCCATCGCGGTGGTCAACGTCGCGGCGGTGCTGCGCTTCGATGCGGCCGGCGACAGGATCGAGAAGGCCCGGCTGTCCATGGGCTGCGTCGCGCCGACCATCGTCTGCACGCCCGAGGCGGAGCTCTCGCTCGCAGGGGCCCGGCTGGACGAGGCGCACATCGCCGAGGCGGCCAGGCTCATGGCCGAGGGCGCCTCGCCGATCGACGACGTGCGCGGCACGGCCTGGTTCCGGCGGGCCGAGGTGGAGGCGCTCGTGCGGCGGGGGCTCGCGGCGATCCGCGACGGCCAGCAGCGCCTGGGCCTGCCGAGGCCGGAGGACATGGTGCTGCTTCGCGCCGGCGAGCCGGAAGCACGGGCCGTCTCGAGCCGGGAGTTCAAGGCTGGCCGGGATACAATCGAGTGCAGCGTCAACGGGGAGGCGGTGCGCGTGGAGGGCGCGGGCGGAAAGAGCCTGCTCCGCATGCTGCGCGAGGACCTGGGCCTGAAGGGCAGCAAGCCGGGCTGCGAGGAGGGCGAGTGCGGGGCCTGCACGGTCTGGATCGACGGCAAGGCGGTCCTCGCCTGCCTGACGCCCGCGCCCCAGGCGCACGGAGCCCGCATCGTCACCATCGAGGGGCTCGGCGAGGCAGGCGCGCTCCATCCGGTCCAGCAGGCCTTCGTGGAGCTGGACGCGGTCCAGTGCGGCTACTGCACGCCGGGCTTCGTCATGAGCGCGGCCAAGCTGCTGGAGGAGAAGCCGGCTCCCGCCAGGGCGCAGATCGTCGACGCCCTGTCCGGCAACATCTGCCGCTGCACCGGCTACTACAAGATCATCCAGGCGGTCGAGCGGGCCGCGAGGAGCGAGCCATGAAGGGAGACTACGTCGGCCAGAGCCTGGTCCGCCTGGACGCCGAGGACAAGGTCTGCGGCCGGGCGACCTACCCGGGCGACTTCGAGATGGAGGGCATGGCCTGGATGAAGATCCTCTACGCCGGCCGCCCGCACGCCCGGGTCCGCGGCGTGGACTGCGCGAAGGCCGAGGCCCTGCCCGGCGTGCTGGCCGTGCTCACGTCGCGGGACGTGCCGTGCAACGAGTACGGCCTGCAGTACCCGGATCAGCCCGTGCTCTGCGGCCCGTGCGACAAGGAGGGCGCGGACGAGGTGCGCTTCGTGACCGACCAGGTGGCTGCGGTGATCGCCGAGACCGAGGCCATCGCCGAGCAGGCCCTCGGCCTGATCGAGGTGGACTACGAGGACCTGCCGGCCATCTTCGATCCCCGGCAGGCCCTGGAGCCGGACGCGATCCGCCTCCACCCGGCCTATCCCGGCACCCCCATCCACCCCGAGCTGGTCTTCGAGTTCAACGTGGCCTCGCGGCATCGCATCCGGCGGGGCGACGTGGAGAGCGCGTTCGAGCAAGCGGACGTGATCGTGGAGTCGGAGTACGAGATCCCGGGCCAGGAGCACGCCTTCCTGCAGCCCGAGGCCGGCTTGGGCTACCTCGACGAGCAGGGCCGGATCACGGTGATCGCAGCCGGCCAGTGGGCCCACGAGGACCGGGCCCAGATCGCCCACGCCATGGCGCTCGAGCCCGAGAAGGTGCGCGTCGTCTACCCGGCCATCGGCGGGGCCTTCGGCGGCCGCGAGGACGAGTCGGTCCAGATTCTGCTGGCCCTGGCCGCGCAGAAAGTCGAGCGGCCGGTCAAGATCGTCTGGAGCCGCGAGGAGTCCATCGTCGCGCGCTACAAGCGGCACAAGGTCTACGCCCGGGCCCGCTGGGCGGCGAGGAAGGACGGCACCCTGCTGGCAGCCGAGAACCACGTGGTGGCCGACGCCGGCGCCTACGTCTACACGACCAACAAGGTCATGGGCAACCTGCTGCTGACCTGCAACGGCCCGTATCGGATCCCGAACGTCAAGACCGACGTGCTGGGCGTCTACACCAACAACCTGCCCAAGGGCGCCTTCCGGGGCTTCGGCGCGCCCCAGGGCAACTTCATAGCCGAGTCCCAGATGAACAAGCTGGCCGAGAAGCTCGGGCTGGATCCGGTCGAGCTCCGGATGCGCAACTTGATCAATCCGGGCGAGCCCATGCCCTGGGGCAGCGAGCTGCCCGACGATGCCCGGGGCTTGAAGGACTCGCTAGAGGCCGTGGCCGAGCGGCTCGGCTGGAGCCGAGACGAGTCCGGCTACCGCGCGCCGGCGAAGGCCGCACGGGCCGGCGATCCGCCGCACATCGTGCGGGGTGTCGGCCTGGCGATCGGACACAAGAACGTGGGCTTCTCCTTCGGCTACCAGGAGAACGCCTGGGCGGGCATGGAGCTGCGCGGCCGGGGCGACGAGCCCGAGGAGGGGCTGGTCTTCGCGGCCAGCTCGGACGTGGGCCAGGGCACCCGGACCGTGATCCGCCAGATGGCCGCCGAGGCGCTCGGGCTGCCCGTGGAGAAGCTGCGCGTCGAGCCCACCGACACGGCCATCACCGGTAGCTCCGGCTCCTGCTCGGCCTCGCGCATGACCTTCATGATCGGCAACGCCGTCCGCGGGGCGGCCGAGGCCGTGCTGGCCAGGTGGAGGGAAGGCCAGCGCCCGGCGCGGGCGGAGCATACCTACCTGGCGCCGAAGACCACCCAGATCGACGGCCAGACCGGCGCGGGCGATCCCAACTTCTCGTACGGCTACGTGGCCGCCGGCGTCGAGCTGGAGCTCGACACGGAGCTCGGCACGTACCGCTTTCCCCGGGTGATCTGCGCCAACGACGTGGGCCAGGCCATCAACCCCCGGCTCGTCGAGGGCCAGGTCGAGGGAGCCGTGATCCAGGCGCTCGGCTGGGTGAGCTCGGAGCACTTCATCGAGCGGGACGGCGTCGCCCAGACCACGACCCTGAGCACCTACCTGGTGCCGACCATCGCCGACATCCCGGGCGAGATCGAGACGATCCTGATAGAGAACCCGGAGCCCCACGGGCCGTGGGGAGCCAGGGGAATGGGCGAGATGCCGTTCATCGTCGTGGCGGCGGCCGTGCAGCACGCCCTGCGGCAGGCGGCCGGCAAGTGGGTGGACGACTTCCCGTTCACCATCGAGCGCGTGCTGCGCGCGCTCAAGCAGGAGCGATGACCGGAGCCCCGAAGGGGATGTATACTCATCATCTCCGTCGTTGCTCTACGTTGCGAAGAAGCGGAACAGTCATATCTCCGCCAAGCCCTGAAAGGGCACGATAAGCAAGCCCAGGGCGAAGCCCTGGGTTTGGGGGCGTGACAGGTGTTGAGCCCCAATGGGGCGAAATAGAAATGCCTGCTGTTTGCTTGTTGCGCCCCGATGGGGCTTCTCGCGATTGTCGATCCCTTACCCAGGGCTTCGCCGGCAGAGCCGGCTTCGCCCTGGGCTATGTTGTTTCGCCCCGTTGGGGCTTTGCTCGATCCTGCCGAGGTGGGTCTCCATTCGCTTCTACGGGGCTCTCGGAGACTCATCACGGGTAGGCGATGATGAAGACCGGATTGGTCGTGCTGCCGACGTTCTTCACCGCCAGCACCGGGGTGCCGTAGGCCACGGCGCCCGTGGACGGGTTGGGCCAGCTGGTCACCTGGGCGTCGAAGTTGGCCCAGGCGCGATCCGAGCGGATGTGGTCCGGGCTGTGAGAGCCCGAGTTGGCATAGGCGTCCAGCGTGCCGAAGGCCGTGGAGCGGCTCTCCTGGGGCGTGCCCTCGTAGAGGATCATGTCCACCCGGAAGGGAACCCGGCCGGGGTTGCCGTGGGTCGAGAAGTAGTGGACGTTGACCTCGTACACGCCCGGCTCCACCCGGTCTCCCTCGGCGCTCGAGATCCAGTAGTCCTCGGGGCCCCAGCCGTCCACGTCGTCGAGGTCCTTCAGCCCCCCGAGGCTGGTCGTCGGTTGGGCGTACCAGCAGGTGTCCCGCTGCATGCCCTGGTTAGGGTCCTCGGCCTCGGTCACGTAGATGTCCACGTCCGAGCTGGAGCCCTCCCAGCTGAGCAGGATGAGCAGGTCAGAGTTGGCCACGCTCGTCATCACCGCGACCTCGTCGCTGCCCACGCCGCCTTCGTTCTCGGCCGTGACCCGCAGGCTGTTCGTGCCGACCAGCAGGATGACCGGCTCGCTGGAGCCGCTGCCCTGGTACAGGCCGAACCTCCCGTTGTCCGCATCGCCGAGGCGCTCCTGGCCGTTGACCGTGACCGAGATCTGGCTCACGCTCGGGTCCGAGATCGTGCCCACCAGGTAGACCGCCCGCTGGCTGACGCTGATCAGGCTCGTGCCCGTGTTGGCGATGCAGTCGCCGCCCCAGATGTCCAGGCAGACGTGCGTGATCCTGACGACCGGCGGGTCGATCAGCGGCTCGCAGTCGTGCATGACGATGTCCAGGTCGTAGCGGTTCTCGGCGCCGCTGTTGCCGAAGACCCGCAGGTAGTAGCGGCCCTCGTTGAGCTCGAGCGACAGGTCCTCGTCGTCGTCCAGCGAGGCCGCATACAGCATGACCACGCAGTTGGCGTCCAGCAGGTCCATGTCCAAATTGCCGTCCGCGTGGACGAAGTCGATGTGGATGTCGACGATGCAGTGCTGGTTGGCGGGCACGTCGAAGGCGAAGTAGTCCTCGTCCTGGGCGTCGTGCACGGTCAGGTCGCGGAGATGGATCTCGGTGCCCGTGAGCAGCGCGGCGTCAGCGCAGCTCTCGTTGGGCTCGTAGGGATCGGGGTTGAACGGATCGCAGGCGTCTCCCAGACCGTCGTTGTCCGAGTCGATCTGATCCGGGTTGGGTACGGAGATGCAGTTGTCGCAGGCGTCGCCGTGCGGGTCGCTGTCGGAGTTGGCCTGGTCCGGGTTGGGCAGGTCCGGGCAGTTGTCCACGTCTCCGCAGGCGCCGTCTCCGTCGGCGTCGTCCTCGGGATCGAAGGGGCAGATGTCGCAGGCGTCGCCGGCGCCGTCCGCGTCCGAGTCGAGCTGATCCGGGTTGGAGACGGAGGGGCAGTTGTCGCAGACGTCGCCCGCGCCGTCGTGGTCCCGGTCTTGCTGATTCGGATTGGGTACGAGCGGGCAGTTGTCGCAGGCGTCGCCGAGGGCGTCGCCGTCCGAGTCTCTCTGGTCGGGATTGGGCACGGACTGGCAGTTGTCGCAAACGTCG
Source organism: Deltaproteobacteria bacterium (assembly GCA_016935365.1). Taxonomy (GTDB): domain Bacteria; phylum Myxococcota; class B64-G9; order B64-G9; family B64-G9; genus JAFGRB01. Next base: position 91 of record JAFGRB010000270.1, on the reverse strand, counting down.
CCTGCGCCGTCGCCGTCGGCATCCGTCTGCGAAGGGTTGTGGACGTACGGGCAGTTGTCGCAGGCGTCGCCGAGCGCGTCGCTGTCCGAGT
>JAFGRB010000021.1 GCA_016935365.1 Deltaproteobacteria bacterium | reverse complement strand
ATTCACGCCTGAAAACACACTCGGGAATCACCCTCTAAAAATAGAATCTGGTTTGACCTACTTAGGGGTCAGTGCGGAACTGCTGCGCAGGCGCGCAGGCGCAGGCGGGTCTGCCTAGGGGCGCGCGCCCGGCAGGCCGGGCGTGGGATGCGGGCTCGGGGCCTGGACGGGCTTGTTCGTCCTGGCGCCGCGCGACTCGAGCAGGCGGATCAGGTCGGCGTCAGCGTGATGGCCGGTGGCCCGGGCGTAGTCGAGGGGCGTCGAGCCCTCGTTCGTCTTCGCGTTCACGTCGGCTCCCCGCTCGATCAGCAGCTTGGCCATGACCAGATCGGGCCGGATGCAGGCATAGTGCAGGGGGGTGAAGCCGTCCGGCGTGCGGTGGTCGATCTCGGCGCCTCGGTCGAGCAGCAGCTTGGTCATCTCGACGTTGCCCTGCATGGCTGCCCAGTGGATCGGGGCGCGGCCGTTGGAGAGCCTGTGGATGCTGGCCCCTTTCTCGATCAGCAGGCGGATGACGGCGTCGCTCGATCGCAGAAAGGAGAGCGCGAGCGGCGTGTGACCCCGGCGGTCCTTGAGATCGGGATCGGCGCCCGAGCGGATGAGCAGGAGGGCCGTGGTGTCGGCGTAGGCCTCCAGGGCTTCGTGCAGCGGGGTGCGGTAGTCGCGCGCGGACCGGGCGTCGATCTTCGCGCCGCGCGCGAGCAGGGCCTTGATGACCTTCGGCTTGTCCTCGGCGGCGGCCAGGTGCAGCGCCTGGCGGCCCCTGGCGTCCGGATTGCCGATGTCGGCGCCCGCGTCCAGCAGACGGGTGACCACGTCGAGCTGGCCCTCGGCGCTGGCGAGATGCAGGGCCGTGTCGCCTTCCAGGTTGACCCGGTCCACGGGGGCTCCCAGCGCGAGCAGGTGCTCGACCAGCTTGGCGTGGCCGCCGGCGCTGGCCAGGTGCAGGGGCGTGTCGCCGTTCGAGTCGACGAAGTCGGGGTTGCAGTCCTGCCCGCACAGGGAGGCGAACTCGTCGAGCCGTCCATCGCGCGCGGCAACGAAGAGGCGCAGCGCCACGTCCGGAGGCGGGATCGGACGGGCGGCCGGCGCGTCGGGCGAGTCGGGCGAGTCGGGACGGTCCTCGTCCGCCGCCCGCGCGGCGCCTCCGGCGTCGGCCGCTTCCGAGGTGCCGTCGGGCGCGGCCTGCGATGCTCGGGGCTCGCTTCGCGCCGCGGCCGGCGGCTCGAGCGGGCTCAGCTCCCCGGCTACCGGTCCGGCCTCTCGCTCGCGGCAGCCCGGAACCCATGTTCCGAGAAGGAATGCCAGCAGCCCGATCCCCGCTCCCCGTAGCCATCTGGCGAAGGGCATGCGTCTCGCTGTCAGCACGGTTCTGCCTCCCTGGCCTCGCGCCAATCCACAGGCGCAAGCCAGCATTACGCCGCGGCGGTCCTCGAGTACAAGTTTTTTTTGGCGGCTTTCTTTTTTTCTTGACAAACTACACTCAAAATAATATACAGACACGAAAAGCGAGAGAATAGAACTTTGAAAATAAGATACCCAAAAGAAGACACTCAAAAGAATATACTGAAAAGATGATCGCGGATGCGCAGGCGCACGGGCTGCTGAGCAGCGCCGAGCTGGAACAGATCGAGAAGGCCTACCCCGACGGGACGACCTCTCAGCAGGTCGTCTCCCTGTTCCAGTCGCGCGGCATCAAGCTCTCCGAGGCGACCTTCCGCAAGTATGTCCAGCTCGGCCTGCTGCCGACCTCGAAGAGGGTGGGGCAGAAAGGAAAGCACCGCGGCTCGAGGGGCCTGTACCCCGTCGGTGTCTTCCGGCGCATCAACCTCATCAAGCAGATGATGGACCAGGGGCTGACGCTCGAGGAGATCCGCGAGTCCTTCCTGTCCATCCGCGGAGACCTCGAGGCGCTCTCGGGCGCCATCGAGAAGCTGTTCGCCGATCTGGACGCGCGCATCGAGCGACTGGAAGCGGAGGGGGAGACGGTCGCAAAGCTCGACAAGGAGATCTCGACAGCGCGCAGCGCTGCCGAGTCCTGGATGAAGAGAGTCGAACGGATCGGGAGCCGGCTGGCGGTCACCGGCTCCGACAAGCGAGATCACGATCAAGGAGGGATGCCATGATGCATCGCAGCACCGAGAAGCAAAAGGGCAAGAGGCGCTCCAAGACCATCGCCAGGAAGCAGATGGTGCGGGAGCGAAAGCACATGGAGATCGATGCGGAGATGCTGAAGCTGGCCGAGCAGATGCGTCCCCGGACGCGCCGCGAGTGCATGAACCAGCAGCGCCCCTGTCTCTTCGTCTCCTGCAAGCACCACCTCTACCTGGACGTCAATCCGGAGACCGGCTCGATCAAGCTCAACTTCCCGGACAAGGAGGTCTGGGAGCTGCGCGAGACCTGCGCGCTGGACCTGGCCGAGAGAGGCGGGATGACGCTGGAGGAAGTCGGCGAGATCCTGAATCTCACCCGGGAGCGCATTCGCCAGGTGGAGGCGGCCGGCCTGCAGAAGCTGCTGGCCGCCGACAACGGCGAGGAGCTCAAGGGGCTGCTGGCCTGAGGCGCGGCTTGACTGGCCCCGGGCTTGCTGGTACTTAGCGGTCGATACTGTTTTTTGGTGTGCATACCGGCCACTGCACGCCTGGGAACCGTCTGAGCGCCCGCGGGTCTCGGTCTGGTCGCACGCGAAACGAAGACGCGGCATGAAACGCTGTCTGCTCTACAGTCACCGTCCGTTGCGCCTGGTGGAGGCAGCCAAGGAGCTGGTCGCCCGCGGCAGCGAGATCCTGAGCTCGGACGCCACCGCCCAGGCGCTGGAGACCCAGGCTGTCCTCGTCACCCGGCTGCCGAGCGTGACCGCGTCGAGCTTCCCCCCCCGCGAGATCTTCCAGCTTCTCAACCCGCGCTTGCTCGAGGGCATGCTCGGCGACTGGGGCGATCGGGACAAGCGCCAGGAGCTGGAGCACCTGGGCATCAAGCGCATCGATCTCGTGCTCGTCGAGATCGATCCGGATTCGGGCCCGGAGGCCGATCTGGCAGGTGCGGCCATCCTGCGGGCTGCGGTCCGCAACCAGCGCTGGGTCGTGCCGGTCTGCGATCCGGACGATCTCGGCTGCGTGCTGGCCGACTGGGATCGGGACGGGGAGCTGAGCCCGGAGATCCGCCGCCAGCTCGCGAACAAGGCGCTGCACGTCGTGGTCCGCTACGACAGCAGCCCCTTTGCCCGGCTCGTCTCCGGAGGCCAGCCGGGTCCACCGAGACTCTGGTCTCTGGAGGCCCGACAGGAGCCCAGCTTGCCGATAGAGGTCACCGTCGGGCATGCCGCCTTCTACCGCCCCGGCTTGCTGGCGAACGACGTCGAGCCGGCGGCGATCGAGCTGCTGTCCGGCCCGGCCCCGAGCCCCGGCATGCTCGGAGACGCGGATCTGGCCTGGTCTTGCCTCGAAGGGATCGAGCGACCATCGGCCTGCATCGCCCACGACGGGCTGTGCGGCTTCACCATGGGCTCCAGCGAGGCGCTGGGCGAGATCTTCGTCCGGGCCCGCGCGCTCGATCCGCGGGCCTGCTTCGGCGCCGTGGTGGCGTTCAACCGCGAGCTGGACGAGGTCTGCGCGCGCGCCGTCGCGAGTTCCTTCTTCGAGGCGGTCCTGGCACCGGCCTTCTCGGCCGAGGCGCGAGCCCTGCTGGGCAAGAGCCGGACCCGCTTGCTCAGGGTTCATGCCGGTGAGAGCCTGCAGCCCGTCTACGCCTCCATCCGCTGGGGGCTCATGCTCCACTGGCAGGCCGAGCCCGATGCCGCGAAGGCGGAGCCCCGGACGCTCAGCCGCCGCCAGCCGGACGAGTCCGAGCGCGAGAGCCTGCAGCTCGCGTGGCACCTCGCCAGCCGCCTGCGTCCGGTGGCCACGGTCATCGCCGACCGGGAGCGCTTGCTCTCGGTGGCTGCTGGTCAGACCAGCTGGCACGATGCGGCCAGGCTGGCCGTCATGAAGATGCCCCCGGCTGCGAGCGGTGGCGCCATGGCCTGCAACAGGCCCATTCGCTTCGCCGAGGACGTGGAGATCCTCCACAGCGCCGGGGTCGAGGCTGTACTCCACTGCGACGGCTCGCCCCGGCAGGACGAGATCACGCGGAAGATCGACCAGCTGGGGATGGTCGTACAGGTCGTGGGCTGCTCGCAGCTCGCGCGCAATCCGAGCTGAGGGAGAAGGTGGCGTGAGAATCACTTGCGGTCGTTGTAAAGCGGTCTACAGTATCGACGACAAGCTGCTCACCTCCGGAGGCGTCAAGGCCCAGTGCCCGGCCTGCGGGGATATCCAGGTGGTCCGGCCTCCCGGGCAGGCGAAGCCCGCCACGCCCCCGCCGCTGCCCGGCTCGAAGCCTCCGGCGTCCTCGGATCCCTTCGCGGACCTGCAGCCATCCAGGCCGCCGGCAGCGGGCGGTGCGGGGCCGGATCCCTTCGGGGATCCGTTTGCCGATCTCCACGCGGCGCCGGGCGGTGCGGCGCCGGGCGGCGCGGGGCAGGATCCCTTCGCGGACATGCAGCCGGCCGGCCGTCCGCCGGCAGCGGCTCCCCCCAGCAGGGATCCCTTCGCGGACTTCCAGCCGCCCCCCTCGGCTCCACCGCCCGCGCCTGCGGACGGGGCGGGCTTGCCGAGCCTGCCGCAGTCCGTCTCCGCCCGACCCGGGCCCGGCGCGGCTGCAGGGGCGCCGGCCAAAGGGGGTGAGGCGGCCCAGCGCTGCGAGCGCTGCGGGCGGGTCATCGGCGAGCCGAAGGCGAAGGACGGGCTGTGCCAGCGATGCCGCGCTCTGGTCGGGGGCGGGCAGGCCTTCGACGACCGGGAGTGGCGGGTCCAGAAGCCCGACGGCGTCATCCTCGGGCCCCTCACGCTGGTAGAGGTCAAGGAGAAGTTCCGCGACGGCGAGGTGGGCGCCATGGACAAGGTCGCCCGCCGCGACGGCGAGTTCAGGCTGATCTCGAGCTACCCCGAGTTCGCCCTCTTCTTCAAGCGGCCGGGGGCGGGCATGCAGCCGACCTTCCGGCCGGCACCGCCGTCCCACGCGGTCCGCAACGGCATCATCGCGATCCTCCTGCTGCTCGCGGGCGCGGTGGCCGCGGTGTACTTCCTGTGGCACCCCGAGCCCAGCGAGCCGGTGAGCTCCGCCCTCGAGGACGCGCTCGACCAGTTCGCCCAGGACGTCCCCAACCCGACCGGATCGAGCATCGAGGCGGTCAAGCAAGGCCGGGCCATGATGCTGCGGGACGAGCGCACGGCCTACGTGGAGGCCGACCGGCTCTTCAAGATGGCCCTGCTGCTCGAGCGATCCAACATGGACGCGATCGGGGGCTGGGTCCAGAACCGCGCCCTGCTGGATGCGGGCAGCGCCGACATCAGCAAGCGCAAGGTGGGCCTCGATCTGATCGACTATGCGATCGAGCGCGCGCCCAACATGCCCACCTTGCAGCGCTCCAAGGCCTTCCTCCTCGAGAGCCTGGGACGCCACAAGGAGGCGCGCGATCTGGCCACCAAGCTCATGACGCTGCTCGACGAAGATCCCGAGACCCAGCTCGTGCTGGGTATGACCTACCTGGACTCGAACACCGATCTGGCCCTGGAGCTGTTTCAGAAGGCCCAGCAGGCCGATGCGCAGCTCAGCATCGCCTTTCGCATGATGGGGGAGGCCAACATCCGTCTCGGAAGATTCCACAAGGCTCTGCAGTTCTTCGACAGGCGGCTCGAGAAGGACCCCGGCCAGTACCAGTCCCTCAACGCGATGGCCCGGATCTACATGACCGTCGGGCAGTTCAAGAAGGCCAGGGGGGTCTTCGAGACCATCCTGGCCACCGATCCGGGCCGGGTGCAGGCGGCGGTCGAGCTGGCGCGTCTCCACAGCCAGATCGAGGGCAAGCCGAACGGCGCGCTCGCGATCCTGGATCGCTTCCTGAAAGCCAACGAGAAGCTGGGCCATCTCGACAAGAGCCAGGTGCTCTCCGAGAAGGCGGCCGTGCTGCGCTTGCTGGGAAAGCGGGCCGACGCCCTGGCGCTGGTCAGGCAGTCCCTGGAGCTCGATTCCATGTCGGTCCAGTCTCTGTACCTGCAGGCCGTGCTGGAGCTCGAGACCGGCGATCTGAAGAAGGCCATCGTCCACCTGCGCGACCTGCGCTCTCACCTGCCGACTTCCGCGCGCGTCCTGGCCTGGCTGGGCCAGGCCGAGGCGCAGGTCCCCAACCTCGAGCCCGCCATCCGAAACCTGCGAATGGCCATCGACATCGCACCGGCCGATCTCGATCTCTACCTCCTGGTCGCCATGCTGTATCTGGACTTCGACACGGCCAACCGGGCCTACACCTGGCTCCGAAAGGCCACCGAGATCGATCCGTTCCACATCGTGAAGCACCGCAGCACCAGCGCGTATTACGATGGACCCGGCTTCCTCGGGGATGCAGCCCGGCGGGCAGAGGACGTGGCCGGGCGCTATCCGGAGGAGGCCCTGGCGCAGACGATCTGCGGCGCCGTGCTCTGGCGGGCCGGGCTCGAGGAGAAGGGTCGCAACCGCTTGCAGGCCGCCCTGGAGCAGGATCCCGAGAGCTTCGCGGCCAACCTCTACCTGGGCGCCATGCACTTCGAGCAGGAGCAGTACGGCCAGGCGCTGCCCTACCTCGAGCAGGCGCACAAGAGCGACGCGCTCCAGGCGGTCGCCACGAGGCTGCTGGCCAGGGTCTACCTGCGTTCGGGCAAGGTCCGCAAGGCAGAGGCTCTGTTCCGCAGCGTGCACAAGGTCGATCCCGGAGACATCGAGGCGAGGCTGGGGCTGGCCGAGGTGCTGCTGGCCCGGAAGAAGAAGAAAGACGGCAGCCAGATGCTCATGAAGGTCTACAAGGGAGACAGCGGGCACCTGGAGGCCAAGCGACTGCTCTTCAAGCTCGGCTACTGAGAGCGGAGGACGAGATGCGGGTCCTGGTCGTCGGTTCGGGTGGCAGAGAGCACGCGCTCACCTGGAAGATATGCCGGTCGGAGCGCGTCGAGAGCGTGATCTGCGCGCCCGGCAACGCGGGCATGGCAGCCGAGCCGCGGGCGAGCTGCGTGCCGGCGCCGGACGACGCCCGAGGTTTTCTCGATCTCGTCCGGCAGGCGCGGGTCGATCTGGTGGTCATCGGGCCCGAGGCTCCGCTGGTGGCCGGCCTCGCGGATCGGTTGAGAGAGGCGGGCATCGCCGCGGTCGGCCCGTCGGCCGAGGCCGCGCAGCTCGAGGGCAGCAAGGTCTTCGCCAAGCGATTCATGCAGCGCTGCCGGATCCCGACCGCCGCCTTCGAGGTCTTCGACTCGGCCGCGGCCGCGCGGGACTTCGTCCGCGCGAATCCCGCCGCCTGGGTGGTCAAGGCGGACGGTCTGGCTGCGGGCAAGGGCGTGCTGCTGTGCCGCGACAGCACGGAGGCCGAGCAGGCGATAGCGCAGCTGATGGAGGAGCGGGCCTTCGGAGGGGCCGGCAGCCGGGTGGTCGTCGAGGCGTTCCTCGAAGGCGAGGAGGCGTCCTGCATCGCGCTGTGCGACGGGTCCGAGATCCGCGTGCTGGCCTCCTCGCAGGACCACAAGCGGGCGCTCGAGGGCGATCGAGGCCCCAACACCGGCGGCATGGGCGCCTACTCTCCGGCTCCCGTCCTGGACGCGCGCCGGGAGCAGGAGGTGGTCGAGCGGGTCTTCCGCCCTCTGGTGGCCGGCATGGCCGAGGCGGGCAGCCCGTTCCAGGGCGTGATCTACGCCGGCCTGATGATCGGCGACGCGGGCATGAGCGTGCTCGAGTTCAACGTCCGCTTCGGTGACCCGGAGACCCAGGCGCTCTTGCCCAGGCTGCGGAGCGACCTGGTGCCCGCGCTGGCCGCCGTGGCCGGGCTCGAGGGGCGGCTGGCCGACGTTCCCATCGAGTGGGATCCCCGGGCTGCGGTCTGCGTGGTGATGGCCTCGGAGGGCTACCCGGGCGCCTACGAGAAGGACAGGCCGATCGAGGGGCTGGACGAGGCGGCGCGCCACGAGGACGTGGTCGTCTTCCACGCCGGGACGCGGCTGCATGCCGGCCGGGTGCTCAGCGCGGGCGGACGTGTTCTCGGCGTGACCGCCCTGGGCGACGGTATCGGCCAGGCGCTCGAGCGCGCATACGCCGCCGCGGACGAGATTCACTTCCAGGGCGCCTGGTTCCGGCGAGACATCGCGCACCGGGCTCTCGCGAGGTAAACGCATGGAGCACAAGAAGGTCTTGATCCTGATGGGCTCCGACAGCGATCTGCCCTCGATGCGCGAGGCGGCCGCGGCGCTGGACAGGATGGGCATCGGCTACGACATGCACGTGGCCTCGGCCCATCGCACGCCCGATCTCGTCACGCACACGGCCCGGCGGGCGCGCGAGGACGGCTTCGCGGTCATCATCGCCGGCGCGGGCATGGCGGCTCACCTGGCCGGCGTGGTCGCCTCCCAGAGCACGCTGCCGGTCATCGGCGTGCCGCTGGTCTCCGGCACCATGGCCGGCGCGGACGCGCTCTTCTCCACCATCCAGATGCCCCGCGGCGTGCCGGTGGCCACGGTGGGCATCGGCGCGGCCGGCGCCTACAACGCGGGCCTGCTGGCCGCCTCGATCCTGTCCGTCCACGACGCCGAGATCGCCTCTCGCCTCGAAGCCTTCCGGCGGGAGCTGGCCGAGAAAGTCGTGGCCAAGGATGCCGAGCTGCAAGCGTCGCTCGATCGTTCCTAGGCCATGCTCGACCGCTATCTCGCCCGCCAGACCCTCGGACCCGTGCTGGTGGCCCTGGTCTCGGTCAACCTGCTCTTCGTGGTCATCCAGCTTCTCAAGATGGGCGAGCTGGCCTTCGGGGCCGGTCTGGGCCTGGCGGATCTGCTGCGCGTCACGCTGCTCTTCGTGCCTGGCTTCGCCGTGCTGACCATCCCCGTCGCGGTGCTGACCGGCGTGCTGCTGGGCCTCGGGCGCATGGCCGAGGACCGCGAGCTGGTCGCCCTCGCGGCTGCCGGCCTGTCCCCCGTGCGCCTGGCGCGGGTGCCGGTCGCGATCGGGCTCGTGGCCGCGCTGATGTGCGTCTGCTTGACCGTCTCGATCGCGCCGAGGGCGGCCCGGGATCTCCATGCGGCCTTCGTCGATCTGGCCAAGCGCCACGTGGTGGCCTCGCTGAAGCCGGGACGCTTCTTCGAGGAGCTGCCCCGGGTCGTGCTCTATCCCCGCGCTGCCGAGACCGCCGGGGGCTTCGACGGCTTTTTGGTCCACGACTACCGGCCGGGCAAGCCGCGCCATACCCTGGTCGCAAGCCGCGCGCGGGTGATCCCCGTGGCGGGCGGCAACGGATTGCAGCTGGATCTCGAAGACGGGCAGGTGCATGCCCGCCAGCGGGGCGGTCTCTACTCGGTGGCCAGCTTCGAGTCCGCCCGGGTCGTGCTCGACATCGACCGGCTGGTCCAGGATCGGACGCGGCTCATGCCGCCTGCAGCCGGGATGAGCCTGGGCGAGCTGGCCGCCGCGGCTGGCGGCCCGACCGAGCTGTGCAGGCTGCGGGTGGCCTGGCACAAGCGCTTCGCCTTTCCTGTCGCCTGCCTGGTCTTCGGGCTTCTCGGCGCGGCCCTCGGGGCCTCGGGGCGCCTGCGCGGCCGCCGGCGCACCCTGCTCGCGGCCGTCGTGGCGGTGGCCGGCTTCTACCTGCTCACCAGGCTGGGCGACGTGGCCGCCGACCACGGCTGGCTGCCGCCCGCCGGTGCGGCCTGGGCGCCGGACGTCCTGACGCTGGGGCTGTCGGCCTTGCTGCTGGCCAGGGCGCGGAGGGTGCTCCGGTGATCCTGGACCGCATGCTGCTCGTCTGCTGCGCGCGCGCGGTCGCCGCTTGCCTCGGCGCCCTGCTGGCGCTGGTCCTGGCGCTGGACTTCCTGGAGTCGGCCGGCCGCTTGCTGGCCTCGCAGGCCGATGCAGCCGAGCTGGCGCTGTATTACGCATACAGGCTGCCCGGGCTCGCCCACCTGCTGCTCCCGGTGTCCATGCTCGCGGGCTGCTGCGTGGCGTTTTCCAGCCTGGGCCGCAGGCACGAGCTGCGCGCCCTGGCCGCGGCCGGCATCGGGCCCGCCAGGCTGCTGCGCCCGGTCGCGGCGCTGGGGCTTCTGGGCGCGGGGCTTCTGCTGCTGCTGAGCGAGTGCCTCGTGCCTCCGGCCACCGATGGGATGGAGCGCCTGATGAAGACGCGCCTGGGCCGGATCGACTCGAGCTGGCGCTTCTTCCGGACCCACCTCTGGTTCCAGGGCGAGGGCGGGCGGCTGTTCCGCGTGGGCCGGAGATCGGAAGACGGCCGCAGGCTCTCGAGCGCCATGGTGCTCGATCTGGATGCGGGCTTCCGCGTCTCGCGCCGCCAGGACATGTCCGACGTGCGCCACGGCCGCGACGGCTGGCGGGCTGCGGTCGCCGAGACCCGGGTCTTCGACCGGGGGGCGCTCTGCGGCCACCGGCTGCAGCGCGACGCGCAGCTCGACTGGCAGGTGGGTCCCGAGCGCTTTCGGGACCTGTCCGGCAGGCCCGCCCAGAAGTCGCTTTTCGATCTCGGCGCCACGGCCGACGCCCTGCGCAGCCGGGGTCTGAGGGCGGACGAGTACCTGCTCGAGATGCACCTGCGCTTCGCATACCCCCTGGCGGGTCTCGTGCTGCTCGTGCTGGTCTTGCCCTTCCTCATCTCGCCCTCGAGCCGCCGGACCGCCGCCGGGGCCATCCTGCTGGCAGCGGGCTTGTGCTTCGCAGCCTACTTCCTGATCGCGGTGGGGCGATCGGCCGTGGCCGGCGGCGCGCTGCACCCGGCGGTCGGCGCCTGGCTGCCGGTGGCCGTGCTCGGGCTGGCCGCGGCGCTCGCCTGGACCTGGCGCGCGCTGCGGTGGAGGGCCCGGCGATGAGCGCGCCTCGCGCCCCTGTCTGGGAGGCGCGGCTCTCGAGGGCCGGGAGCTGGGCTGCCGCGCTTCTCGCCTGGTCCCTGCCGTGCTCGATCTTCGGCATGCAGGCGGCGGTCGTGGCGGGCACGGCCGTGCTGATCGGCCTGCTGCTGCTCCGAAGGCGCTGGGCGCCGAGCCCGATGGACTTCGCCTTCGGCTTCCTGCTCGCCGCCATCGGTCTGTCCTTGCTGCTCGCACCGCGGCCGGTGCCGTCCTTCCGGGCGGCCACGTCTTTCTGGGTGATCCTGGCCTTCTTCGTCGCCTATCACCTCGCCGACGCGAGCGCGCTGCGCCGCGGCCTGATCGGCGCGGTGGGCCTGGCTTGCGGCGTGGCCTGCTTCGCCGTCTTTCAGACCTTGACCGGCAGCTACCCCCTGGGCCCTTGGCTGCATCCCGGGATCGCGAAGCTCATCGAGCCCGCGCCGGGTACGCCCGGCTTCTACGGGGCGGTGGGGCTGTTCTTCAGCCGGCTGACCCTGGCCCACAGCCTGCTCTTTCCGCTCTGCTGGGTGGCGGGCTGGATCCTGGAGCCGGTCGGCTGGCGCCGGCGCTTCGCGCTGCTCGTCGCGGCCGGCCTGCTGGCCGCCGGCCTGCTGTCGACCTGGACCCGGGCCGCGCCGCTGGCCGCGGCCTGCGCGCTGTCCGTCCTGGCCGTGCTGCGGCTGCCGGCCGGCAAGTGGAGGCGGGCCGGGCTCGCGCTGCTGCTGCTGCTCGCGGCCGGGGCGCTGGTCCTGCTGCCGCGCCTCCTGCCGGAGCGCTTCGATCGCAGCTTTGCGGGCAAGCACGACTGGGGCCGGCTGGCCATCTGGCACAGCGCCCTGGACCTGGCGGCGGAGCAGCCCCTGACCGGCATCGGCTACGGCGGCTTCCAGCGCGACGTCGGGCGCCTTACCGAGCTGCGGCGCGTCCAGTCCGGCATGGAGCGCTTCAAGGGCACGCTCGCCTGGGCCCACAGCAACCTGCTCAGCTTCCTGGCCGAGTGCGGCGCCCTGGGCGCGGTGGCCCTGTGTCTGCTCTTCGCCGCCTACTTCCGGGCCGCGGCCGGCGTCTCGCGGGCGAGGGGACGAGATCCCTGGCTGCGGGGCTTCGTCCGCGGCTCGGCCGCGGCGGCGTGCGCCTTTCTGGTGGTCGGCCTGTTCCACGATCCCTTCTTCGACGGCGAGGTGATCTTCGCGCTCTACTTCACCATGGGCGCCTCTCTCGCCTGCGCGCGGATCGGATCGCAGCCGGAGGCGCCGTGAGCGCTCGAGCGTCCGGTCTGGCCGAGATCTGCCTGGCGGCCCTGCTGGCCGGCGCCTGCTGCACGGGCCCGGTGCCGTCCGCCCAGACGCTCGTGGTGGCGGCCGCGCTGCTCGCGCTGGCCTGCTTGCCGTCTCTGGCCGCGGCGGCTCCGCCGGGCGGGCTGCGGCGCGATCGGGCCCTGGTGCTGCTGGCCGTGCTGCTGCTGCTCTCGAGCCTGCCGGCTGGCCTGGACCGCGGCCTGCAGAGCGCCTGGCCCCTGGGGCCCGCGGCCGGGCTCGGGCTGGCCGGGGCCGTGCTGGCGCTCGGCGATCGGCGGGCGGGCAGGCACTGGACCGACGCGCGGCTGCAGCTCGGGCTGGCGGTCGGCGTCGCGCTTGTCGCCTGTCTGGGCACGGCCGGTCTCGCCCAGGCCTTGCTGCGCTTCCGCTCCAGCGCCGGGATGCAGCCGGGCGCGTCGGGCTTCCTCCTGCAGCTTCCGGTCTGGGCCGCGGCCTGGTTCGGCCTGGACGCCGTGTTGCGGCGTGAGCGCTACGAGCACGGAAGGGGTCCCTGGTCCTGGCTTTGGCAGCGCCGGCCCTTCTGCCTGGCCGCGGCCGCAATGATCACCTTCGGTATTCGAGCTGTCCTGTGATCTGCAGCGCCAAGCCCTGAAAGGGCGCTTTTTCGCCCTTTCAGGGCTTGCCGATTCGTGTCCGCCTCTATTCCCAGGGCTTCGCCCTCCCAGTGGCTTGACTTACCCGCTGCCGGTAACATACAAGCGTGGCATGAAAGGCATCATCCTGGCCGGCGGCCTGGGCACGCGGCTCTACCCGGTGACCCGGTCGGTCTCCAAGCAGTTGCTGCCCGTCTACGACAAGCCGATGATCTACTACCCCCTGTCGGTGCTCATGCTGGCCGGGATCCGCGAGATCCTGATCATCTCCACGCCCGAGGACCTGCCCGCCTACCAGCGCCTGCTCGGAGACGGCGAGCTGCTGGGCCTGCGCTTCGACTACCGGTCCCAGCCGCAACCCCGCGGCCTGGCCGACGCCTTTTTGCTGGGCGAGACCTTCATCGACGGCTCGCCGGTGGCCCTGGTGCTGGGCGACAACGTCTTCTACGGCCAGAGCCTGACGCAGATCCTGCGGCGGGCCGCGGAGCTCGAGCGGGGCGCGCTGATCTTCGGCTACTACGTCAAGGACGCGAGCGCATTCGGGGTGGTCGAGGTCGACGACCGGGGCCGGGCCGTCTCCCTGGAGGAGAAGCCCGCCGAGCCCCGCTCCCACTGGGCGGTGCCGGGGCTGTACTTCTACGACGGCCGGGTGGTGGACAGGGCGCGCGCGCTCATGCCCTCGCAGCGCGGCGAGCTCGAGATCACCGATCTCAACCGGAGCTACCTGGATGCGGGCGAGCTGCGCGTGGAGCTGCTCGGGCGCGGCCTGGCCTGGCTGGACACGGGCACCTGCGAGGGGCTGCTGGAGGCGGCCAACTTCGTCCAGGCGATCCAGCGCCGCCAGGGCTACTACATCGCCTGCCTGGAGGAGATCGCCTTCCGCAACGGCTACATCGGCGCGCGCGAGCTGCTCGCGCTGGCGAGCGCGCAGGCCGGCACGGACTACGGCCGCTACCTGGAAGACATCGCCCGCGAGGCGCGGCCGTGAGCGGGACAGCCAAGTTCAGCGCCGAGCGCAGCTCGCTGCCGGGCGTGCTCGTGATCCGGCCGCGGGTCTTCGAAGACGCCCGCGGCTTCTTCCTGGAGACCTGGAACCGCAGGGACTTCGCCGCGCTGGGCATCGAGGCGGACTTCGTCCAGGACAACCACTCCCGATCTCGCCGCGGCACCCTGCGAGGCCTCCACTTCCAGCGCCGCCGTCCCCAGGCCAAGCTGATCCGGGTGCTGCTCGGCAGGGTCTTCGACGTGGCGGTCGATCTGCGCCGGGGCTCGCCCACCGAGGGCGAGTGGTTCGGCCTCACGCTGGACGCGGACGAGCGGGCCATGCTCTACATCCCGGCCGGTCTGGCGCACGGATTCTTGACCCTGAGCGAGGAGGCCGAGCTGGCCTACAAGTGCTCGGCTTACCACGATCCAGGCGACGAGGGCGGCCTGCTGTGGTGCGATCCGCAGCTGGGCATCGACTGGCCGCTCGAGCCGGGCAGCCGCCCCTTGCTCAGCGACCGGGACCGGAACCTGCCCGCGCTGGAAGAGCTCGCGTTTCGCTTCGAGCCGGAGGAGAGCTGAGATGCGGATTCTGATCACCGGAGCGGCCGGCCAGCTGGGGCAGGACCTGCTGAAGCTCTGCGCGCGCCGGGGCGTCGACACGCTCGCCTGCAGCCGCAAGCGCCTGGATGTCTCCGATCTGAGCGCCGTCCGGAAGGTCTTCGAGGCGGAGAAGCTCGGCGCGGTGATCAACTGCGCCGCATACAACGACGTGGACCGGGCCGAGCGCGAGCGGTCCGCGGCCTGCCTGGCCAACGCCATCGGCCCGCGCAACCTGGCCATCGCGGCCGAGGAGCACGGCGTCCCGCTGATGCACTTCTCGAGCGACTACGTCTTCGACGGCCGCAAGACCGAGCTCTACGGCATCGCCGAGCAGCCCAGGCCGCTGAGCTACTACGGGCGTTCCAAGCTGCTCGGCGAGCAGTTCGTGCGGACCCTGTGCCGGCGCCACTTCATCGTGCGCCTGAGCTGGGTCTTCGGCGCGAACGGCGACAGCTTCGCCCGAAAGGTCATCCGCTGGGCCGAGGAGAACTCCGAGATCAAGATCGTCAAGGACCAGGTCTCGAGCCCGTCCTACACCGTGGACCTGGCGCCGGCCGTGCTGGCCTTGCTGGACACCGGCGCCTACGGCCTGTACCACCTGACCAACAGCGGCCACTGCAGCCGTTTCGACTGGGCCAAGCGGATCGTGGACCGCGCCGGGCTCGACGCCTGGGTGGTGCCGGTGGACTCGAGCGCCTTTCCGTCCCCGGCCGAGCGGCCGCGCTTCTCGGCCATGGACAGCTTTCCCCTCCAGGAGATCCTGGGCTACGAGATGCCCGACTGGAAGGACGCCACCGAGCGCTTCCTCGAGGAGATCGGAGCCCTGAAGTGAAGCTGCTCGTCACCGGTGCGGCCGGCTTCATCGGAAGCAACTTCATCCATTTCCTGCTGGCGGCCCGGCCGGACTCCCGCATCGTCGGGCTGGACAAGCTGACCTACGCCGGCAACCTCGAGAACCTCGAGGGCCTGGAAGGCCGAGGGCGCTTCTCCTTCGTCCGGGGCGACATCGCCGATCGCGAAGCGCTCGATGCGCTGTTCGCGGAGCGGGACTTCGACGCGGTGGTCAACTTCGCGGCCGAGACCCACGTGGACCGCTCGATCCAGGACCCGGGCGTCTTCTTGCAGACCAACGTGCTCGGCACCCAAACCCTGCTGGACGCCTGCCGGGCGCACTGGCAGCGCGGCGGGCGCTGGGCTGCCGGCAAGCGCTTCGTCCAGATCTCGACCGACGAGGTCTACGGCTCGCTCGGGCCGGGCGAGCAGGCCTTCCGCGAGCAGGACCCGCTCAGGCCCCGCAATCCCTACGCGGCCTCCAAGGCGGCCGCGGACCTGCTCGTGGCCGCGAGCTGCACGACCCACGGGCTGCCGGCCTGCACCACCCGCTGCTCGAACAACTACGGCCCCTACCAGCTCCCCGAGAAGCTCATCCCGCTCATGATCCGCAACGCGCTCCGCCACGAGCCGCTCCCGGTCTACGGGGACGGCCGGCAGGTGCGCGACTGGCTGCACGTCGAGGACCACTGCCGGGCGATCGCGCTGGTGCTGCAGAAGGGCCGGCCCGGGGAGGTCTACCACGTCGGCGGCCGGGGCGAGCGCGAGAACATCGAGGTGGTCGAGATGCTGCTCGCCATCCTGGCCCGCGAGACGGGCGACGCCGGGATCGGCGAGCCGCTCATCCGGCACGTGACCGATCGGCCCGGCCACGACCGGCGCTACGCCATGGACGCGAGCCGGATCCAGCGCGAGCTCGGCTGGCAGGCGCAGATCGACTTCGAGGAAGGGCTGGCGCGGACCGTGCGCTGGTACCTCGATCACGGGGACTGGATCGAGCGGGTCGTCTCGGGCGAGTACCTGCGCTTCTACGAGCTGAACTACGCGGGCCGGTGAGCGATGAGGTGGCGGATCCGGGACACGCTCGGGGCGTGGAGCGCATGCATGGAGCAGACCGAGCGCTCGCTCGGGAGCGGGCCGGTCGACCGGCTCGAGGCCATCGGTCTCAAGATGGCGAGAAATGCACTCCGGTGGCTCGAACCGGATGCGCGAGCATTCGAGCTTCGGCAATGGCGACGGCGGTTCGGATCGAAGGAACAGCCAACACCGGACGTCACGATTCTCGCCGGTGCGCTGGGGGACCGGTCTGCGCACGCGATCCTCGAGTTCCAGAGGTCCCAGCCCGCAGGTGTTGAGGTGCAGGTGATCGGCTTCGACTTCGATGGGCGCCCGCAAACCGGGTTCGTCGGACTGCCCGGAGGGCGCTTTCCGGACTTCTTCAGCACTCTGGTCAGGGCCTTGCTCCTCTGCAAGGGGAAGAAGTTGATCGCCGCGCAGCCCGATCTCCTCAGCCTGGGTCTGGGCATGTTGCACCACTATCATTTCGATACGCCGCTGCAAGCGATGTCGACGAGGGCCGTGTCGAGGCCGACGGGATCCGGTCCCGAAGATCCACGATCGGCGCACTGGCAGGAGAAGCTGGAGCGCATCGCGGACCTGTATCCCGATCAAGATGCTGCCGCGGAGGCCCTGGCGCGGGAACTGGCCGCCTTTCACGAAGGGGCATACAGCCGTGCTCGATGAAGGCGTGATCATCGTCATCCCGGCTCGATACGAATCCTCCCGTTTTCCGGGCAAGGCACTCGCCGAGATCGAGGGCCGGCCGCTGATCGAGCACGTCTACCGTCGTGCTCGGGCGGTCCGCGGTATCGAGGCGGTGCTCGTGGCCACGGACGATGCGCGGATCGCCAATGCGGTCGAGTCGTTTGGGGGAGTGGTCGCCCTGACCGCTTCGGACCTGGCCAGCGGGACGGACCGCGTCGCAGCCGTGGCCGGGCAGATGCGTGCGGACATCGTGGTCAACCTGCAGGGTGACGAGCCGATGATCGACCCGCGGACGATCGAGGCCGTCATCGAACCGCTGCGCGAGGGCGGGGCCATCCAGATGACGACCGCTGCGAAGCGCATCGAGCGCGAGCAGGAGATGACAGACACGAACGTGGTCAAGGTGGTTGCAGACCAGAGCGGTTTCGCCTTGTACTTCTCGAGGAGCGCGATCCCTCACCGGCGGATCGGGTCCCAGCAGCCTCTCTACAAGCACATCGGTCTGTATGGATACCGGCGGGCTCTGCTGCTCGAGATCGCGGACCTCGCGCCCACGCCTCTCGAGCTGTCCGAGGGGCTGGAGCAGCTGCGGGTGCTCGAGAGCGGTCATCGCATCAAGGTCGTCGAGACGGCATACGATTCGCTAAGCGTCGATACACTCGAGCAGCTCGAGAGGGTGCGGAAGAGAATGCGAGGTGCGGAATGAGCCCAGTGCTTGTCGGTGGAGTCGAGATCGGCGCGGGGCAGGGGCTCGTGCTGGTGGCCGGGCCGTGTGTAATCGAGAGTCGGGCGCATCTCCTTCGCATCGGAGAAGAGGTCCAGACGATCGCGCGCGACGCCGGTGTGCCTTTCGTCTTGAAGTCCAGCTACGATAAGGCGAATCGGACCTCCATCGACGCGTATCGGGGCCCGGGTCTCGAGGCGGGACTGCGGATCCTGGAGGCGGCGCGGCGGGAGCTCGGTGTCGCGGTGCTCACCGACGTGCATGAGGTTTGCCAGGTCGCGCCTGCCGCCGAGGTCGTCGACGCGCTCCAGATCCCGGCATTCCTGTGCCGGCAGACCGATCTGATCCTGGCGGCCGCCCACAGCGGTAAGCCTGTCAACGTGAAGAAGGGACAGCTCTTGTCTCCGGAGGACGCGATTCACATCGTCCACAAGATCGAGAGCACGGGCAATCGGCAGATCTTGCTGACCGAGAGGGGCAGCGCTTTCGGCTATCATCGCCTGGTCGTGGACATGCGCTCCCTGGTCGTCATGCGCGAGACCGGCTACCCGGTGATCTTCGATGCAACCCACTCGGTCCAGGCGCCGGGCGGCCTGGGGGACAGGACGGGCGGCTGCAGGGAACTCGTCGCGCCTCTGGCCAGGGCGGCGACCGCCGTGGGGATCGATGCGCTCTTCGTCGAGGTGCACGACGATCCGGACCGGGCTCCGTGCGACGGACCCAACATGATCGCGCTTGAAACGCTTCCCGGCTTGCTAGACGAGGTCAGGCGCGTCGATGAGGCGATTCGGAGCGAGGCGTCAGACGCCGAGGGATGAGATGGATCATCAAGAACCCGGCTCCTTCGGGCCCGGATCGCGATCGCTGGGGAGACAGCTCCTTCGGTGAATGTCTGGCTGTGAGTCTGAGGCGGCTCCGGCAAGAGGTCCGATCTCAGTACTTCGGAGACTGGGAATCGGATGCCCCCGCCGACGTGACCCTGGTTTTGCGGGGCAAGCACCGGCTCGTCGAGCGGCCAAGAGGCCTGGCGGTCCTGTGGATCATCAGCCACCCGGAGACGGTCAGCGCCCGAGAGTGCGCCCAGTATGGGCTCGTGTTCGCAGCATCCGCTCTCCACGCCAAGCACCTGTCCGCCAGGCTGGGCAGGCCAGTGCATACCTTGCTGCAGTGCACCGACAGCGAGCGGTTCTCGATGCGCGGGGGTGTCGGGCCCAGGCGGGGTGTCGTGTTCGTGGGCAGCAGCCGCTGGGTGGAACGGCGCAGCGTGCTGTGGGCCATCGAGGAAGGGCTGCCGGTGCGCATCTGGGGCAGGGACTGGCAGGCAGTCGTCGACAAACGCTTCCTCGTCGGCGATTGGATCGACAACGACGCGCTGCCGGAGATATACAACCGAGCTGGCTTCACGCTGAACGATCACTGGGATGGGATGCGCCGCTGGGGCTACATCAACAACCGCGTCTTCGACGCGCTGGCCTGCGGCCTGCCGGTGCTCTCCGATCACAACGAGACGCTGGCGGCCATGTTCCCGCGCTCCGTGCTGACCTTTCGAGATCGGGCCGGGTTCTCGCGCTGCGTCGAGAGGATGATCCTGCAGCACCCGCGGCTGCTGGAGGCCGCCTCGCGGGACTCCGCCTCCGTGCGAAGCGAGCACAGCTTCGCGTCACGGGCGAAAGACTTGCTCGAGCAGGTGCAGCAGGTGCTCGGCTAGATTGGACCTTTTCTCAGAGCGCAGGCGAGGACGTCCTGGTGGTTGTCCCAGCCTCTCTCCCGGTACGAGAGGATCTGGATATGCGGCTTCTGCTCCAGGTAGGCCATCATCCAGGAGGGCTTGCAGATGAAATACTCGGCTTGCCCGTGGCGGTTGGTGGAGTGGCGCCCGTGGAAGGAGCAGACCAGGATTCCACCGGGAGCGAGAATACCCGTGAGGAAGTCGAGGTAGCTCCTGGAGTCGCTTTCGTTCAAATGGGTGAGAAGCGAGCCGCACCAGACCAAGTCGAACCGGTCCTCGAATCCGAATCGCGGAGGCCATGCTGGCAGGATGACCGGCTCGGCGCCGAATGTCTCCGAGCAGAACCTCACGCCGTCCTCGCTGATGTCTGCGGCGACGATGGAAGCATCCGGAAATGCCGCCCGAAGGCCTCTGAGAACCCTCCCGTGGCCGCAGGCGAAGTCCAGGATGCGCTTCAAGCGCCTGGAGCCGCCGATCTCCAGAGCCAGGAAGATATTCTCCATGGCCGACTCGGTGACCGAGAAGTAATGCTCCCGGTCGCCCGAGAACATGCGATCTCCGGGTGCGATGTCTCTGCGCATCGACCGTCGGTATGCTTCCCTGTGGGGTGTTCGAATCGGAGCAGGCCGGCGAGAGGTCTCCGGTCGAGACAGTGAAATGCCATCCACGTTCGTCTGCAAGAGAATCTCACTTTCCGGATCTCCATCGTATTGCATGATCATGTCTCCGGTGAGCAGCAGCTGCATCTCGATCAGGCTGAGAACCTGTTTGATCTTGACGACCGATTGAACGACCTGGGACAGCTGTCCGCGGAGGCGTTTGAGATCCCGCGGGGAGACGATCTCGAACAGGCCAGAGTCGGGTATCTCGAAGAAGAGATCGAAGATCTGCGGCCAGGCCTGCTCGAGGAACTGGGCGCTCCAGGGAAGGCTGGATTCGATGCTGAACGGAACCGTTGTCTGGAAAGGTCTATCAGGAGCGCGAAGACCGGCTCGCTTCATATACGGAGCTAGCGCCGATGACCAGGTCGTATTCATGAATGGTATTTCGACCAGGCCGGGCTCGAGGCGGCGCATGGCCTCGAAGTGAATCCTGTCGATCTGTCGTTGCCGGCTGTCGGACAGGAATGCCAATCGTGTGGCCTTGAAGTTGACCAGCGGATAGATGCGGATGGATCCAGAGATGTTATTCAGCAGGATGCCGGCCCACAGGGCCATCCGGTTTTCCACGTAGAGCAGGTTGACGATGTCATTGAGGGCCGCCCCTTCTTCGTACTTCTGGGCTATCTGCTGGCGCAAGAAAGCCCGCTGGCTCTCGGTGACCGAGTCGCGCTGGACCTTCAAGGGATCCATGACCTGCTGGTAGTCCTGGAAGAGATCCATGGCCTCCTTGAGGCTCTTGGGATTCGTCAGCCTGTGCTTCTTGATGTGCTTTCTGACGATCTCTCCGCCCGAGCCGGACAGGTTGAGCCGGGAATGCCTGGCCGGGTTTAGGAGACCGTCGATCGGGCAGATCGCACCCTCGTAGCGGAAGACGTGATAGCGGAGCCTCTCCCATGTGCGGACGAGATCGAACTCGCTCGGGTGATGGATCTGGGCCTGGAACCGAGCTCCGACCGCGTCGGCCAGCTTGCGAGCGACCTGGATCTCGGGGGCGTCCCCGCTGGGACCATAAGTCTGGACGTGATCGATCCGGTCCAGCAGGCCCGAGCGACGGGCGAGGGCCAGGACCAGGCGCGAGTCCATGCCGCCGGTCAGGTCCATGGTCATGGAGCGGAAGGGCAGGCGCGCGATCGCCCGGCTTTGCTCGAGCAGGTGATCGGTCAGCTCGTCGAGCTGCGCATCCGAATAGTCCACGCCTTCGATATCTTGCCTCGGGTGCCAGAATCGACTGCGGAATCGTCGCCGCTCGGAGCTCCCCGTCCTCGGATCCAGGCTCCAGTACTCGCCGGGCACGATCAGCTCCACAGCCCGAAACGCGGTCTGCCTGCCGAAGAGGTTCGACTGGCCGCTGAGCCACGAGAGCGCCTGGAGATCGAAGTGCAGCTCTCCATCCGGCGAGCAAAGCCTTGCCAAGAGCATCTGGCGGTTGGAGACCGCGCTGAGGTGCTCGTTCTCGTAGGTGAACAGTGGAGCCAGGCCCGAGAAGTCCCCGAAGGCCGTGATCCGGCCGTCCGCCTCCACGTGAGCCAGGCAGAAGTGACCCAGCGTGTCCTCGAAGAAGCGCTCCGTACCACCTTGCCGGTATCGTTCGTACAGGCTCTCCGCCCATCGGCCGGCGTTGAATTCCTGCTCCCTGGAGTAGGGAACGCCGTCGAAAAGGAACCACTCGTCGGCCCTGGGCGAGCAGACGTGGTCGATGCGCTCGAAGGGACCCCGAGTGCTCTCCACTGAAAAGACGAGGACGTCGGTCTTCTGCAGAAGCTGGAGGTGGATCCGGTCTCCGTGGTACGGAACCTGGCGGAGCCCGTCGGAGACGACCCTGTCCAGCAGGTGCTTCCTGGCCCAGTCCGTCCTCAGCTTGACGACGAGGAACTTGTTCATCGAGAACCAGCGGGCTTCGTGCAGTAGTGGATGTACTCGGACTTCATCAAGCCGTGAAGCTCGATGTTCTTCTTGCCGAGGATCCTGGCGTACGCCAGCTCCTTGACCTCGAAGCCGGCTCCGGCCAGACGGTCCTTGTAGTCCCGACCGTACCATCTGACGTGGTCGTGCTGCCCGAAGTGGCGGGTCCGATCCTCCGGCGACACGATCGACGGATCCTCGTAGGTCCTCTCGAGATTCTCCCGGAATGGCACCAGAATGATGGCCCATCCACCGGGCTTCAGGACGCGGTACAGCTCGGCCATGGCCCTGGCATCGTCCTGAATATGCTCAAGCACGTGATTGCAGATGATCACGTCGAAGGTGTTGTCGGCCATCTGGATGCAGGTGATGTCCATCTCGACCATGGCGTCGGCACACAGGTCGGCGCTCAGGTAGTCGATCTTGGGAGAGCGCTTGAATATCTTTTCGAAGACGGGCTCCGGCGCCACGTGCAGCATCTTCAGCTTGTCTCGATACAGGTTCGTCTCTTCCTTGAGGAAGAGCTGGAGAAGGCGATGTCGTTCGAGGCTGCCGCAGTTGGGACACCTGGCGTTTGAACGCTGGACCGTCGCACCGGTAGGCAGAAACGACTCGAAGCGTCGATTGCAGCAAGGGCAGAGTACGTATCTTTCGGGCTGGGGAGAATCCGTTTTCTTGCAGACGAAGATGTCGTGCCAGTCGAACTCGATCACCTGGCTGGAGAAAGCGAACTGCTCGCAGTGCAAACCGACATCGTTCAACATTTCGAGCAAGGACGTACGCTTGTAGGATCGGATTGCGCCGTCATTCTCCGACGGGATCAGGACATGTGTCTCACGGTTGCTGTGGCGGACCTGGACCAGGCACGTTCCACCGGGCTTCAGCACGTGCATGATCTCGGCCAAGAGGCTCCGGTCGGACACGGCCTTGTCCAGAACGCGGGAGGCGACGATTACGTCGGCGCTGCTCGGGGGAAGCGAGAGCTGGCCTTGGGTCAGCATGCTGTCCACCCGGGCCGGATCGAGGCAGCGCAGAGAGAACATCCTGCGCATCCTGTCCGCAAGGCATGGGCTGGGATTGAGGTCCAGACAGACGAGCCGGCGATAGGTCAGATCGGAGAGAGCGAGATACCTGTAAAGCGAGCGCTCGGTCGGCCGCGAACCGCAGGCCGGGCAGGTGGACCGGTCTGAGAACGCCTCTCCCGTCCAGCCGCAGATGTTGCACTTCTTGGTCTCGCGTCTGACGATGCGTTCGTACTGGTCGATCGTCTTCAGACAGAGCGGGTGCGCGGCGAATGTGTTCTCGTCGAACTTCGAGTCGAGTGGCGGCAGCGTCTTGATGAACAGGGACAGGATGCCAGGGATGTCCCCTAGCTCCCAGCCGCAGCTCTCCGCATAGTACGAGTACTCCACGTCGGTGCCAGTGTGAGGCACCTGCTCGCTGAAACCGCCGATCTCTTCGAACATCTTGCGGCGCAAGATGAAGAGCCCGCCCTGCACGTGCGTGAACAGACGGGCCGGGTTGTCCCTGGCGAAGTCCTTGCGGCGGAACTTCTCGAACAGCGGGTGTCTGTTTTCGTATCCCGCACCGTCATAGTAGGAAGGCGAGTAGACGCGGTGGCCGGCCAAGCCCACCTCGGGATGCTGCTCCATGAAGTCCACCATGCGCTGGTCCCAGTTCGACTGCATGACGAAGCCTTCCTTGGCGCAAAGGTAGATGCAGTATGGGCTGGAACCCCTCCTGATCGCCATGTTGATCGCCGGGCCCACCATGACGTTCCTGTCAAGTGGCAGGAAGGTCATGTTCCCCAGCCGGCTCTCCAGCTCGCGCAAGTACGCGACCACCTCGGCTCCGCTGTGGTTGTCCACCACGATGAGATGGAAAGGCATGCCGGTGTAGGCGTACACCCTGCGGATGACCTCCTGGAGCTCGGGCAGGTTCTCATAGGCCACGATCACGATGTCCAGGCTGTCCTGGCGCCACAGTCTGATGAGCTTCTCGACGTTGCGCTCGACCGAGAAACGCTCCCGGATGTGCTCGCGAGCGTTGCTCGCAATCGAGTCCAGCCGGGACGGGTCCAGGGAGGCGATCTCTCTCACGGCCTCGGCGATACCTGCAGGGTCGTGGGGCTTGCACAGGAATCCGTTGACCCCGTGGTGGATCAGGTCTGGGATGCTCGAGATATCGGTGCTGAGCGCCGGGATGCCCGAGGCCATGGCCTCCATCAGCACGGTGGGCACGCCGTCCATGTCGCCGTCTGCAGCGCGAACGGAAGGCAGCACGAACAGGTCGTGCTTGCGGAAAACCGATCGCAGCTCATCGATCCCGCGAACGGCGCCGCGGAGGTGCACGTTCTCGAGCCTCTGGTCCTGGATGAGCTCCCTGTATGCATCCTCTGATGGCCCGTAGCCGTAGACGTGCACCGAGATTCCGTCTCGAGCGAGCGTGGCGGCCGCCCGGATGAGATCCTCGATGCCTTTCTTCTCCACCCAGCGGCTCAGGGTGCATATCGATCGGAAGCTGAGCCTTCGGTCGCGTCGCTCGAGATCCTGCTCGAAAGCGCCGATCTCGACCGCCTGGGGGATGATGACGACCTTGCCGGCGGGCACGCCTTGCTCGATGACGAAGTCGCGATGGAACTGGCCGGGCACGACGACGCGCAAGCACCAGGGGGAACGCGCCACCTCGCCGATCCGGTTGCGCTTCATGTTGGTATAGCGGAACAGATCCTGGCCGTGGGTGATGAAGGTGAAGGGAACCTCGGCGAGCTCGCAGGCGGGCCAGACGAATTCGGTTACCGTGGGGTAGACGAAGTGCGAGTGCAGGATGTTGCGTCCATGCTCGCAGAGCATTCCGGCGAGCTCTCGGGGGCTGTCGACGCGGTGGACCTCGACCGGGAAGTCCGGTCGAAAGTCCTCATGGGGTGAATGCCGGCAGTAGACCTTGATGTCGAAGCCGCGGCCCTGCAGAAAGCGGAGCTCGTTCAGGACGAAGGTCTCGGACGGGACCGGAAAGTGCCACAGGAAGTATGCGATCCTCAGCTTCTCCCTTCGGTCCGCCATGCCAGCATCCATGTGTGCGAGACTGCGACCTTGCCAGACCGATTCTATCCAATCCGGTTCTCTTCGAGCAGGAGCCGGAGCAGTGCGAGGAGAGAGCCGGGCTTTGATGCTTCGGTCGAGCTTCCTCAGAATGCCGATCGCGGGCCTGAGCGAGCGGCGACGCTCGAGCTTCTTCAAGAGCCGGACGACCGGCGTGCGCACGGGGCTCTCGCTCGAGGTGAAGATCGAGGCCAGGCGTTTGGGCTTCTCGACCTGCCCGGTGGCCGACGGGCCGGGGGAGGAGCGTCCCAGGCTCCGATACCTGGCTGGTGGTAATTGCTGGGCCGCGAGGTGAAAACTCGCGCTCCTGAGCAGGGAGCTCGTGCTGTCCGCATCGAGGATCCGCGCGTAGATCCGGTTGAGCTCGCCTGAGAAGCGCTCCCGCGAGAATCGCTCGCTCGCGATCTGCCGACCGCGCTCGCCGAGCTCCCGCAGCCGGGTAGGCTGCTTCGAGAGTGCATCGATGTGCTCCAGCGCTTGCCCGTACTCGCCGAATGGGATCAAGAAGCCGGATCGACTATCCTCGACGAGCTCTGGCAGGGCGCCGTGCGCGTAGCAGATGACCGGCCTGCGACAGGCCATGGCCTCGGCCACGGTCCGTCCGAAGGATTCAGCGAAATGAGAGAGGTTCACGACCACGTCCAGGCCGCGGTAACAGTCACGGATGTCGCCCTGGTAGTCGAGAAACCGGATGCGCCCAGGGAGATCCTTGTGCCTCTGCCTGTCCTGGATGTGCCGGATGTGATCGTTGACGGGGCCGACGAGCACGAACTCGGCCTGCATACGGCGCGCTTGAGCCAGCTTCGCGAGCTGCACGAAGTCCTCGAGACCTTTCTTGGGGAGGTTGCTGCTGACCATCCCGATCCGGAGCCGCTCGCCTGCTTCGGGCGCGGGTAGATCCAGTTCGGCCGTGTCGATGGCGTTGTAGAGCAGATGAGTCCGAGATCCCTTGTCGAATAGACGAGCGGTCGTCTCGGAGTTGGCGATGATGTGATCTGCAATCCCGGTGACGATCTCGGCGATCTCGTCGGGCGAGAGCCCTATCCGCTCTGACAGGTAAGAGTCCTGGTTGATGATCTCGCGCGCGTGCAGGGCAGATGGTACGCCGAGTCGGCGAGCCGCCAGGAGAGGCTCGAGGAGCATGATCGTGTTGGAGTGGACCAGGTCGATCCGCTTTTCCACGATCAGCCTCTCGAACTGCTTGACGGTCTCGGCGGACAGGTGCTCCTTGTCCCACCAGCGGTAGGGCATCACGAGGATCTCCGCAAGGTCGCGGATGGGCTCGAACGCCACATCGCTCCGTCCCGGGAAGACACACATCGCATCGTGGCGGCTGCGGTCCACCGAGCGTACGACGTCGATCAGGCTGCGCTCGCCACCGAATATCTGGCTGGACGCGTTGTGGGCGACGATCAGAATGCGGGTTCGGGCGCGTGCTCGCGCCCGGAGTGCTCGGAACGGCTTTTCGAGCGGAGGGGTCGAGGCTGTGACCGCGCTCTCGCCGATCTGGCGCTTGTCCTCCTCATACCGGTGCAGTGTAGTGCGGATCCGCTCGGCTGCTTCGAGAGACGAGTTGCGCAGCCCAAAGGCGTTGAAGGCTCTGTCGACTTTCGCACGCCAGCCGAGGATTGCGCCCGAATCGGCCTGAAGCTGGTCCATCCACAGGACGAGTCGCTGCAGGCGTGACTCGGCCATCTCGATGCGCCGAACGAGATCGGCGTGCTCTTGACGCCTGCGCTCTCGTTCCTCCAGCAGAAGCTGCTTTTCGCGTCTCAGCCCGTCTGCTTCCCGCCTCGTCTCATCGGACCGCGCCTCGATCCTCGTCACGAGCTTGGATGCGGCTTCGAGGCGCTCTCTGAGCAGCACTTCTCGATTCCGATCTCGCTTCAGTCGAGCGAGGGCCCGGCGCTGCCTCGCCTCTAGGAGCTTGGCCTTCTCTTCAGCCGCGTCCGAGGACAGACGGAGCGACTCGCACAAGGCGCGGGTCTGCTCGTGCGATTCGCATTCATCTTCGAGAGCGCGATGGACGAGCTCCAGCTCGCGCCGTCGCTCCTCCAACTGCTCTGCGGCTCGGCGGATCTCGGCCTTGGCGTCCAGGCTTGCGATGTAGCTCTCGCACCTCGACTGCTCGACATCCAGCATGTGGGATTGCAGGTTGGGCCGAGCGCGAATCGACTCGAGCAAGCCGGAAAGCTCGGCGTGGGCACTCGCGAGCGCCTTCGGGTACAGGATGCCCAGGCCGAAGAAGCCCGGGATTTCCAGGTAGTCCAGATCGAGCCGTGTCTGGGTCAGGAAGTCCTCGACAGCGCCCAGCACGCCGCTCTGCAATTCGTTCTCGTAGATCGAGTTGTGAAATCCGCGGTTGAGCCCTCCGCGCACGGCCAGCTCCGGGCAGCCCGGCAGCAGCCCGAGCTTGCGGAAGGGCTTGCGATACTCCAGCGGGATGGTCTCCGGCAGGTAGTACAGGTCACGGCGTCCATAGGGCCAGCCCACATCGTGCAAGAAAACCAGCGGAAACGAGCCCGCGCCGGCGCGCAGCTCGAAGTGGCGGAGCTCGTGAAAGACGGTGTACCAGTTGTGGTCTCCGTCGATCAGGGCTGCGTCGACGTGCTCCTCGATGCGCCTGAGGGCGTCCAGGCTGAGAGCGTGATGGAACTCGAAGATCCCCGGATGGTCTCGTTGCCAGGCTTCGGGATCGTACTGAGGGGCAGGGTCGATCACGTGCAAGCGAGATCCGCGACGCTGGCAGAACTCGATTAGCCGGCGCGTGTTCTGTCCGCGATCGGAGCCGATCTCGACGATGACATTCGGCTGGCATGACGCCAGTACAGGCTCGATGATGGACTGCCAGAATCGATGCATGCCTCGTCTCCGAGCGTTCTCGAGTCAAAGTGATACTAGGAATCGGCAAAGGCGGTCAACCCGCTTCTCGAGTCGAGCTTGACTCGGTACGAGCTCAAAAAATAGACTCGGCACGCAAGCACCCCGGCGAGGAGACCACATGGATGAACCGAGAGAGGACATGCTCGTGAAGCCGAGAACGCTATCCATGCCGGCCCAGATCGGCTCGTCGCTGGCCGAGCTGATCGAGGCTCGGGTGATCGTCCAGATAGGTGAGGATGACGACCTGACAGCAGCGCTGCAGCGAGAGGAAAGGGAGCATGGCGCCGAGATTCATGTCGTCGATCGCTGGGCAAAAGCCGGTCAGGACGGCTCCGCGATCGTGCTTCACGAGGCGTTGGCGCTGAATGCCCTGCCGCGGATCGAGGGGATCGATCTCGTGGTCATGCAGGGCGATCCGAACTGGTACACGACATTCCATGTGCTCGAGCTTCTGGAACGCCAATCACAGCGCGCTGGCAGGCACTTGCCCTGCGTGCTGGTCGGCAATGTGGGCTGGCCCTACGGGCGACGAGACGGCTACCTCGATCCAGGGGTCATCCCCGATGCGTATCGGCATCCATATGAGCGCCGGGGCGTCCTGCCGGGTTCGTCGGAGCTGGCAGAGGACCAGGGCCTGTTCGCCGACCGCTGTCATGCGATCTACGAGAACGATCTGAAGAACGGCGTGCTGACCGCGGTGGAGGATTTCCTCGAGGGTCGAGCCCTTTCCTGGATGGTACTGCCCGTGCCGCATGGCATGGGGCTGATCTATGGCGAAGAGATGCTCTCGCGTTTCTCCGGCTTGAAGAGCTGGCTTCAGGATTGGCAGGTCTCACCCCGGATCGATAGGCTTATCCAGGCCCTGGGAGAGGAGATCGCCGCGCAGGAGATGGAGGTCCAGCGACTGGCCAGGAGAGATAAGTCTCTGGAGGAGGAACGGGCCCGCCTGGGCGAGATGACCTCGGCTGGGGAGAAGGAGATGGCCTGGCTGCGAGCGGAGCTGGACCGGGAGAAAAAGAAGGCCGTCGAGCTGCGCGATGAGCTGGCTGCTGCCCGATCGGCTCGGGATGCGGGCGGACGGACGCTGGAGGAGATGGAGGAGCGGCTGGCCGAGCAGGTTCGTCAACTCGAGGATAAGAAGATGGATCTCGCCCGAATGCGCCTCCAGCTCGAGGAGGCGGAGGCGCGGGCTGCGTGCGCCGTCGAGGTGGACGGGGCGAGGCGTGAGGAGGAGAGCGCTGTCGTGGGCCGCAAGATCGAAGAGCTCACGCGGGCGTCTTCGAGCTTTGAGAACAAGTACCGGACGCGCTCGCAGCAGGTGTCGAGGCTGGTCCAGATCGCAGACAGCCTCGTTGAGGAGATCGAGAAGCACCTGTCCTCCTGGACCTGGCGGATCGGCTCGCTGGGGGTGTCGATGGCGCGCGTGGGCACGCTCAGAGGTCCGGTACCGGCGAGCAAGCTGAAGGTCCATCGGATCATCGAGAGCTACCGCCGCTTCCGCTCCGACGCGCGGCTCTGACATCCAGGGGGCTCCCATGAAGTCCAACCTGGCCGGAATCTGGGACCGCCGCCATCTCCTGGGGATCCTGGTCGTTTCCAACCTGAAACGCCAAAACAAGAACACCGCGCTCGGTTACCTGTGGTGGCTTCTGGATCCGATCCTGATGACGGCCGTCTACTACGTCCTGGTCGCGGTCCTGTTCAGGCGCGGGGAGGGAAACCAGCCGTACCTGCTCTTCGTGCTGTGCGGACTGCTGTCCTGGAAGGCCTTCTCCGATTCCCTCTCCCAAGCCATCACCTCCATCCGGGCCCAGGCGTCCATCGTCAAGGCGATCAGCTTCCCGAAGGCCGTCATCCCGCTCTCCCTGGTGCTGTCGAACACGGTCTACTTCCTCTTTGCCATGCTCGTCGCGGTCGGCCTGGCTCTCTGGTATGCTCCGGAACACGGCACGTGGCCGACCCTCTATTATTTCATGCTGCCGGTCGTCGTGCTGATCCAGGTCCTGTTCACGGCGGGCATCGTGCTCGTGCTC
Organism: Deltaproteobacteria bacterium; assembly: GCA_016935365.1. Classification (GTDB taxonomy): domain Bacteria; phylum Myxococcota; class B64-G9; order B64-G9; family B64-G9; genus JAFGRB01. The sequence continues at coordinate 5,492 of JAFGRB010000021.1, read as the reverse complement.
GCCACGCTGGGGATCTTCTTTCTGGATACGACCAACATCGTGGGACACGTCGTCAGGATGTGGTTCTTCCTCTCTCCGGGCCTGTACAGCATCGACTTCGTGCCGGAGACCTATCGGTTCCTGTTTAGCTTGAATCCGTTCTGCGGCCTGATGACCGCCTACCGGGACATCCTCATGTACGGCCGCATGCCGGCCGCGTTCGACCTCGCCTACACCGCTATCGCCGCCCTGCTCTGCGGCCTGGTGGGCTTTTTCATCTTCCGGCGATTCGAGGGAAAGCTCGCGCAGAGGTTGTGATGAGGCCAGGCAACGTCATCGAGGTCCACTCTGCCAGCATGCGATACCGGGTACATCGGTCTCGACGGCGTTCTCTTCGAGAGGCCCTCTTCCGCTCGCTGCTCGGACGGGACGAGATCGTGGACGTCTGGGCGCTCAGAGATGTGAGCTTCGAGATCGAGCGCGGCGAGAGCCTGGGAATCATCGGAGACAACGGGGCGGGCAAGTCCACGCTCTGCCTGCTGCTCTCGGGGATCATGGCCCCCACCGGGGGGCGGGTGGAGGTGGAAGGGAGAGTATCGGCCCTGCTAGCGCTCGGGGTGGGATTCCAGGTGGATCTGACCGGGCGAGACAACGTGCTGCTCAACGGCATCTACCTGGGGCATACCCGCGAGGAGATCGAGGCGAAGCTCGACGAGATCGTGGCCTTCGCCGAGCTCGAGGACTTCATCGACATGCCCGTGAGGACCTACTCATCTGGCATGCGAGCCCGCCTGGCGTTCAGCATCGCCGCGTCAGTGCAGCCCGAGATCCTGATCCTGGACGAGCTGATGGGCGTGGGGGACATCCGCTTCCAGCAGAAGAGCATCGCCAAGATGAGAGAGCTCATCGCGGCCAGCAAGGCGCTGGTCGTGGTCTCCCACAGCATGCATACGATACGAGAGCTCTGCACCCGGACGATATGGCTCGACAAGGGCACCCTGGTGGCCGAGGGGCCCACTGCCCATGTCGTGGAGCGCTATGAGCACCGGTGATCCCTTTGCCCTGATCTCCCCGCTGCGCGACGAGGCCTCCACCCTGGGTTCTACCCTGGCCTCGGTCCTGGCCCAGTCGCGCAGGCCGGCGCGCTGGGTGCTGGTCGACGACGGCTCGACCGACGCCACGCGCGAGATCGCAACGCGGGCAGCCGAGCGCCACGGCTTCATCCGCGTGCTGGCCCTTCCCGACCGGGGCTTTCGACAGCCCGGGCCGGGAGTGGTGCGCGCCTTCCAGGCTGGCCTGGCCGCGATCGAGGAGCTCGACTGGCGGTACGTGGGCAAGCTCGACGGCGACGTGGTGCTGCCCGGGCGCTACTACGAGATGCTGATCGAGGCCTTCGAGGCCGATCCCCGGCTCGGCATCGCCTCGGGCGTCTGCCTGGCCCCGCGCGGCAGGGGCTACCGGCGAGAGCCCAACGCCCCCTTCCACACCCGCGGGCCCTGCAAGGTCTACCGCCGGGCCTGCTTCGAGGACATCGGCGGGCTCGAGCCCGTGCTGGGCTGGGACGGCCTGGACGGCTACCGGGCCCGCATGCGCGGCTGGCGCACGCGCAGCCTGCCCGGGCTCGAGGTCCTGCATTTGCGGCCGACCCACGGCCGCGATGGCTGGCTCGGCGGCGCGCGGGCGGGCAGGGGAGCCTACGTGCTGCACTACCGGCCCGACTACCTGCTGGCGCGCGCGGCGCTCGCCTGCCTGCGGCCGCCGTACCTGCTGGGCGGGCTGGGCATGGCGCTCGGCTACCTGGGCTGCCACCTGCGCCGCGTGCCCAGGCCGGCCGATCCGGAGCTCGCGGCCTACGTCCATCGGGAGCAGGGCCTGCGGCTTCGGGGGCTGCTCCGGAGGCGCCCGTGAGCGCGGACGGGCAGCGCGGCCTGGAGGCCCGGGTCTGCATGCTGGTCCACCACCGCTTCCCCCGCGACGTGCGGGTGCGAAGGCAGGCCCGGGCCCTGCTCGCGGCCGGGGCCGGGGTCCGGGTGATCGCGCTTCGCGCGCCCGGCGAGCCGGCCCGGGAGCGCTGGCAGGGCATCGAGGTGCGCAGGCTGCCGGTGCGGCGGCACCGGGGCGCGCCGATCCCGGTCTACCTGGCCGAGTACGCGGCCTTCGCCTCCATGGCGGCTCTGCGGCTGGCCGCGGGCGGGCCCTTCGACGTGATTCACGTGCACGCGCCGCCGGACTGGCTGCTGCTCGCGGCCCTGGCCGGGCGCGCGCGCGGCGCCAGGCTCGTGCTCGACATCCACGATCTGAGCCCGGAGCTCTACGCGGAGCGCTTCGGCGACGCGGGCGGCGCGCTCGCCCGGACCGCGCTGCTCGGCTCCGAGCGGCTCGCCTGCGCGCTGGCCGACCGGGTGCTGACCGTCACCCGGGCCTTCGCCCGCGTCCTGGCCTCGCGGGGCGTGCCGCAGGGAAAGATCGGCGTGCTGCACAACTGCCCGGACGAGGAGATCTTCTCGCCCGAGGGCGGCGAGGAGCGCCGTGGCCGGCGAGGGGAGCTGCGCATCGTGCACTGCGGCACCCTGGTGCGACGCTACGGCGCAGACGTGCTGCTCGATGCCTTCGGGCGCCTGGCCCTGGAACGCTCCGGCGTGCGGCTGGACATCTACGGAGAGGGCGATCACACGGGTCAGCTCGCGCGCCGGATCCGGGAGGCGCCGCTCGCGGGGAGGGTCTTTTTGCACGGCGACGTGCCCCAGGAGCAGGTGGCCCGGGCGCTGGCGCGCGCCGACCTGTGCGCGGTGCCCAACCGATCGAGCGCCTTCACCGACCTGCTGCTGCCCACCAAGCTGCTCGAGGCGCTGCGCATGGGCTGCCCGGTCGTGGCCTCGGACACGCCGGTGCTGCGCGAGATGGCCGCGGAGGGCGCGCGGCTGGTGCCGCCCGGCGACGCGGACGGCCTGTACCGGGCCATGCGGGAGCTCTGCGATGACGCCGGGGCCAGGGCAAGGCTGCGCCGAGCGGGCTTGCGGGTGGCGAGGCGCTTTGCCTGGGCGGAGGAGAAGCAGAATCTGCTGGAGCTGTACCGAGAGATCGTCGGTTGACGTATTGACATCACGTCCGCGTTGCTGCAACGCCGAGATCCCCGTGTGCTTCTTTGACGGGCGCTGCATTTTCTGCTAGGAATATCCACGTGTTGCCGAGGACAGACCAGACCGTCGAGCGCGTGGTCCGCGCGGTGCTGGACCTGGGAGCCTTCCTGCTGGCCGCCAACCTGGCCTTCGACCTGCGCTACTACCTCGACTGGGGCGAGCTGCTCGATCCGGGCCCGGCGCCCTGGGCCGCGCTCTACCAGGCCATGCCCTACATGCTGCTGGGCTGGTTTCTGATCTTCGCCGTCTTCGGCCTCTACCGGCCGGACCTCAAGCCCCGCGAGGAGATCGCGCTCGTCGTCAAGGCCCAGCTGGTCGCCTTTGCGGTCATCTTCGCCATGGCCTTCTTCTACCGCGGCTTCTCCTACTCCCGCGGGGCGGCCGTCTTCCTCGTGCCGCTGGCCCTCGTGCTGACCTTGCTCTTCAGGACGGGCTTCCGGCTGGCCAAGCAGGGTCTCTTTCGCCTGGAGAGCGTGGCCGAGCGGGTGCTGATCGTGGGCTACTCGGCCGAGACCGACCGGCTGATCCAGGGCCTGCGACGGCCGGACAGCGCCTACGCGCTGCTCGGGATCCTGGCGCGCGAGGGCCGGGACACGCCGGAGGGGGTCGCGCGGCTCGGCGATCTGGGCTCGCTCGCCTCCGCGATCTCGGAGGCGCAGCCGGACCGGGTGCTGCTCATCAGCGGAGACCTCGACCACGCCGAGCTGATCGCGGCCATCGACACCTGCCTCGAGTCCCGGTGCCCCTGGGCCGTGGTGCCCGATCTCTACGACATGCTGCTCGACCGGCTCCACCTGGACGAGGTCGTGGGCATTCCGGTCATGGGGCCCCACGGCAGCCGGATCGTCGGGCTCAACCGGGTCGTCAAGCGGACGCTGGACCTGCTGCTCAGCCTCCTGCTGCTGATCCTGCTGGCGCCGGTCATGGGGGCGGTGGCCCTGGTGATCCGGGCGAGCTCGGGAGGCCCGGTGCTCTTCCGGCAGCAGCGCATCGGCCGCAGCTGCCAGCCCTTCGAGCTGCTCAAGTTCCGCACCATGCGCACCGGCGCCGGCGAGGATATCCACCGCGATCTGATGGAGCGGGTCATCGACGACGACGCGCCCGGGGGCCACGACCGAGGCCGGCCGGTGTACAAGCTCAAGGACGATCCGCGCGTGACCCGAGCCGGGCGCTTTCTGCGCCGCTTCTCGCTCGACGAGCTGCCGCAGCTGGTCAACGTGCTGCGCGGCGAGATGAGCCTGGTCGGCCCGCGGCCGGCCATCCCCTACGAGGTGGAGCGCTACCGCGAGCGCCACCGCCGCCGGCTCGAGGCCCCGCCCGGCATCACCGGCCTGTGGCAGGTCTCGGGGCGCAACCGGCTGAGCTTCGAGGAGATGGTCGAGCTGGACATCCACTACATCGAGAACTGGACCCTGGGCCTGGACCTGCGCATCTGCTTCAAGACGGTCGCGGCCGTGCTCTTCTCGCGCGGCTACTGAAAGGCGGCACGCTCACGCCCATGGCCCGCAAGGAACCCGACGAGCGCGGCGAGACCCTGGACCGCATCTGCGGCCAGATCGAGATCTTCCAGTCCCGCCGCGGCTACCGCTTCGGGCTGGAGTGCCCGCTGCTGGCGGGCTTTGCGAGCCCGGGCGCCGAGCGGCTGGTCGACCTCGGCTGCGGCTCGGGCGTGCTGGCCTTGCTGCTCACGCACTTCGGCCGGGCGCGCGAGGCCGTGGGGGTGGAGATCCAGCCCGGGCTCGCCGAGCTCGCTGCGCGCTCGGTCCGCCACAACCGCCTCGAGGGGCGGGTGCGCATCCTGAACGCCGATCTGCGCTGTCTCGAGGGCGTGCTGCCGGCCGGCGGCTTCGACCGCGTGGTGGCCAACCCGCCCCACACCGCGGCCGGCACCGGGCGGGTCGACCCGGACGGCGAGCGGGCCGCGGGCAGGCACGAGATCCTGTGCACCCTGCCCGAGGTCGTGCGCGCCGCGGCCAGGCTGCTCGAGCCGCTGGGCCGCTTCGCCGCCATCTACCCGCCGCGCCGCCTGGTGGAGCTGCTGGCCGCCTGCAGCGAGCACGGCCTGCGGCCCGCCCGCCTGCGCTTCGTGCACGGCCGGATCGACCTCGCGCCCAGCAGCGCGATGCTGGAGGCGGTCCGCGGAGGGCGGGCCGAGCTCGAGGTCGAGCCGCCGCTGGTCGTCTACGACGCGAGCGGCGAGTACACCGACGAGGTCCAGGGTTTTCTCTACCCTGCAAAGCCACGCAGGGGCGAAAGAACATAACACAGGGCGAAGCCCCGAGCCGCATACACATCTTTTCCGTCGCAAGGTTTTCCGCTGCGAAGCAGCGGGGGGATAAAGCCTGGGGCTTCAGCCCTGAGCCGTATACACAT
>JAFGRB010000269.1 GCA_016935365.1 Deltaproteobacteria bacterium | reverse complement strand
GACTTCCAGCAGCGAGGGGGCTTTGCGAAAGCCCCCTGAGATGGTATTAGGCCTGAAGCAAGCGCAACGCGCTTGTTTCAGGGCTAGAGCGATTCCAAGCAGGTATTCAGCGCGGCGTTCTGGCTCTCGCAGCCCGTGGCCACGGGCGCGTCGTCCGCATCGCAGGTGAATGTCTTCCCGGCGGAGCAGTCCAGCATGGCCTGGAGCTGGGCTGCGCATTCCGTCTGCAGCATTCCCTCGCAGCCGCTGACGCAGTCGGCCTGGGTAGGCGGTCCGTTGGCGCAGCCCGCGGCGACCACCGCCGGGCAGATCCCCGCGCAGGTGGCATCGTCTCCACCTCCACAACCAGCCACCAGAACGAGCACGGTCGCCAGGATCAGACACAGTCTCATGACTACCTCCTCGTGATAGGCGGTTCGATTCTACTCCGGGTCCCCTCGGATTCCCAGCTTCTGCACACGGAGCTTCAGGGCGCGGAGCGACACCTGGAGCGATTGAGCTGCCGACGGGAGGTCCCCGGCGCAGGCTTCCAGGCAGCGTCGGATCTCGTCCGCCGGGATGTCGTTCGCCAGCCGGACTCGAGCGCCCTGGCGGATCAACGAGTAGAGCGTGTTGCGGGAGATGCCCAGCCAGGCGGCGGTGGCCCCGATCCGCCAGCCATGGGCCTGCATGGCCTCGGCGAGCTCGTCATCGGAGATCGAGGCCGGCCGCACGCGCCCACCGGCATCGGTGCGGGCAGCTGGCGGTTGCTGTCGGCCGAGGATCTCCTCGGGGTCGATCGCCTCGAGCTGGTGGAAGCCGGCCGCCATGCGGCGCGCCAGGTTGCGGAGCTCGCGCACGTTTCCCGGCCAGGGACGGCGGAGCAGCGCGGCCACCAGCCCGGCGGGTAACCAGGGGGACCGACCGCGCTCGGGCTCCCGCATGCGGTGCTCGGCGCCCAGTGCCTCGAGCTCGGCGCAGAGAAAATGGGTCAGCAGCCGGCCGATGTCCTCCCTGCGCTCCCGGAGCGCGGGCACCCGAACGACGAAGCCGGCCAGGCGGTGGAAGAGCGGTGCCCGGAAAGCACCCTCGGCCACGGCCTTCTCCAGGTCGGCGTCGGTCGCCGCGATTACCCTGACGTCCACGCGTCTCGACTCCCTGCTCCCCAGTCGCTGGATCTCGCCCGTCTCCAGAACCCGCAGCAGGATGGACTGCAGCTGCGGCTCGGCGGAGCCCACCTCGTCGAGAAACAGGCTGCCGCCGTCTGCCTGCTCGAAGTACCCACGCTGGTCTCGATCCGCGCCGGTGAACGCCCCGCTCGTGTGCCCGAAGAGCTCGGAGGCCGCCATCGAGGACGGGACCGCGGCCAGGTTCACGCAAACGAAAGGCCGTTCCCTGCGCGGGCCGGCATCGTGGATGGCGCGGGCCGCGAGCTCCTTGCCGGTGCCCGACTCGCCCAGGAGCAGGACCGGCGCGCTGTGGGCCGAGGCTTGCAAGAGGAGCCTGCGAAGCCGCTCCATCTCGTCGCTGCGTCCGATCATCCCCAGCTCGTCGGGGCAGGGCTCGACGTCGTCTGCGAGGTGCAGTAAGAGCACGACCCGCTGAGCCAGGCAGAGCACGACACCCGCCTCCAGCTCGTCTTCGGAGATCACCCGGCAGCCGTCTGCGGACTGACCGTCGAGCTCCACCCGGCTGCCCCCGGCTGTCGTCGCGATCGAGATGCCGCCTGCGTTTGCAGAGGCGAGCTTCAGAGGCCTGCGGCTCAGGTTCAAGCAGGCCAGGGGTCCGGTCGTCTCGCCCCTCCAGTCGCGGAAGCTGGGTCCGGTTCGAGACAGGGCGATCGGCAGCGCCTCGCCCAGCGGCAGCCTGTCTCCTATCCTGCTCGTGTCGGGATGGAAGGCGATGGTCAGGCAGGCGAGCCTGCGTCCGGGGGCCGGCGCCTGCCCGTCACCGGGATCGATGGTCTCCAACTGTTCCAGACGCTTCTTCACCGTTCGAGGCTCGGACAGTTCAAGTGCCTGGAATGTAGAACGGATGCAGCGAAGCGTTCAAGGCTTTGAACAGTCCAGATGCTCGATGGTGGCGGCCGAGTCGAATCCGGTGCGAAAAGGCTTTGACTTATTTGCATTTATGGTAGATACCCTGCTCGTGAAACATCTGGTCTTCTTTTTGCTTGGTGCGACAACGAACAGACTGGAGAAAGGAAAAGATGATGAAGAAGATGACTAGCGGAGTGATGTGCATCCTTTTCACGATCGCAGCGCTGTCTGTCAGCTCTTGCGGCGGCGGTGCCGACATCGATCCGGCGCTACTCGGCTACTGGATCGAGAGCGACTCGGACGGTGGGCTTTACATCGACGGCGATGGCTATGGCTGGGGCGTCGAGATCGCTCGCAACGGGAATCTGACCGTGGCCAGGCTGGACTGGGACGCCGGCGTGATCAACACCGAGGCCACAGGCCCCTTCGCCAAGGTGCTCACCGCGAGAGGCGGCGTCCTGGAGGTCGAAGAGGAAGGGGAGGTCGTCCAGGGCAGCTACACGCTCTCGAGCGTGACCTCGACAACTGGCGACACACATCCCTTTCTGACGGTCGACCTCGGAGGCACGGATTACTACGTCAAGGTCGCAGAGCTGCAGTGATCGTAGCGGCGCGAGGGAGCGAACATGCGCAGGCTTCGGGTCTTGGTCATTCTCGCGAGCACGCTCTGCTGCTCGGTCTGCTTCGGGGCCGATGATCCCGAGAGCGCCGATGCGCAGCTGGATCTCAAGCCCAAGGCCAGCGGGTGCATGAAGGACGCCGACTGCGAGGGCGATCAGATCTGTGTCGACTCCATGTGCCTCGCTCCACGGAAGAAGCAGGCGGGCGAGAAAGAGCTCGACAGCTTCATGCTGCTGTTCACGTCCGGGCCCATCTTCGAGAACTCCTATGGCGGCATCGGCTTTTCCCTTTCGCTGGCCCTCGGCGGACGGGGTCACTACTTCACCACCGGCCTGCATCTGCGGGCCGGGGCTCGCTGGGAGGACGAGGATCCCAAGTGGGAGCCCGGGGTGGAGCTGGGTTACCGCTATCTGATCCGACTCTCGTCGGGGATGATCCTGCAGTTCGCCCTCACGGTCGGCTACAACCACTTGTTTCAGGCCGATGTCCAGAACAACGACGTCTACGACTGGGACGTCCCCTTCGCCCGGCTCGGCGGTGGCGTGCTCTGGGACGCAGGCGGCTTGAAGATGGGCTTCGACGTCTCCTACTTCACAGGCTACGCCTTTCATACAGACGCCTACGACAACCGATGGAAGCAGATCTGGGAGTGGAAGTACGACGGCGGGCACATCCACTACATGCTGGTCTTCTAGCGAGACAGCTCGTTCAGCAGGTTCTCGATGCGCTTCTTCAGGCTCTCAAGGGCCGGGATGGCCATCCCGATCCGATCGAGTGCGGCGCGCGCGTCGCTCGCCAGCCGCCGTGCGCGCGGCCGATCCTCGTCCACCAGTGCCCGGGCCAGTGCGAATGCGGTCTGGGGCATCGCCCAGAAGGTTCCGGGGGCCTCGCTCCGGAGCCGGTAGGCCCGCTCGAGCACCTCTCTCGCGCGGGCGGTCTCGCCCCTGGCGAGCAGGCACTCGCCCAGGCCGGTCAGGCCGTAGGCCACGGGCGGCGCATCGCGGCCGCGCGACTCGATCAGATCGACGATGCGCTGGAAGGCCTTCTCGGCCTGATCGAAGCGCTGCTGGGCGAGCTCGATCCGGCCGAGGAGGTGGAGCGGGAAGAGCAGGTCGGTCGAGCAGCGCCCGCAGGTCTTCTCGAAGGTATCGATGCAGCGACCGATCGAGGCGTGCGCCTGATCCAGCTTCTCCTGCCGGAAGAGGTGCTCTGCCAGCCGCAAGTCCACGAAGGCCTGCACCCAGCTCAGCCCATCCGTCCTCCGGGCCATCTCGGCGGCCTCCCGGAAAGCCGCCAGGGCCTCTGCCTCTCGGCCCGCAAAGGACAGCACCTCGCCCCGGCCGGCCAGGACCCTCGCGCGAAGCTGAGGCGCAGCGCTCTCGAGCGATCCGATGCTCGAGAGCGCGGTCTGGCTGGCCGCCTCGGCCCCGGGCAGATCGGCGCGCCTCAAAAGCATCGAGGCGTGCTCGGCATGGATCTCGATCAGCCGGGGGTGGGTCTCGCCGAGCTCTGCATGCTGGATGGCCAGGGACCGGTCGAAGCGCGCCACGGCCTCGGCGAGCTGATCCATGTAGTAGAGGACCTGACCCTCCAGGATCAGAATACGAGCATACGGGAGGCTGCGGGCGCCGAAGTGACGCTCGAAGCGATTCCGGGCGGGCTCGAGGGCGTTCCACGCTTCCACAGGCTCCAGCGAGTACAGCAGGGCGTCGACCAGGTACTGGATGCGCATCAGATCCAGCGCCTCGTCCCCGTCTGTGCCCTGGATCCGGGCGCGGGCCAGCGCGTCCAGGGCGAGGGCTCTGGGCTTGCCGCCCCGGCGTCCCGAGATGCGGACCAGCTCGATCATGGCCAGGGAAATGGCGTATCGGTGCTTGCCCGCCTCGGCCGCCACCAGGGCACCCCAGCAGGCCTGCTCGGCTCGCTCCAGGTCATGGACCTCGTACAGCAGCTCTGACTTGGCGAGCAGGATCTCGGCCAGCACGGGCTGGTAGCCCATCTCGCGAGCCCTGGCTTCCAGCGCGTCCAGCTGGCCGAGCACCCGATCGTGCTCTCCCCGGCGCATGCTGACCGCCATGGCGGCCAGCTGCTCCCGGACGCGCTGGATCTCGTCCCGGTCCTCTTCGCTGGCCGGCAGGGGCGTGGGGGACAGCAGGTTGCCCGCATCCGAGCAGATGGCCAGACGCGGCAGCTTGCCCACGAGCTCGGCCGCCTGCTCGACGGTCTCGGCATCGGCCTCCGCAAGTCGTCTTCCCAACGAGCGAAGCGCAGCCAGTCGCTGGTCGAGGCAGGCCATCCGCAGGTCCAGCAGCGACTCTGATTGCCTCGACTCGACCCAGGTCGCCTCGCACGCCTCGGTGTGCGCCGCCACCCAGTCCTGGGCGTAACGATCGATCCCGCCCGCGGCGTGCTTCCAGGCATTCTCGGCATAGGCTCGCCGGCTCGCCAGGAACGCCGCTCGGCCCTGCGAACGGATGCGCGCGTCCCAGCAACCCTGCAAGCGCTCGGCAGCCCGCGAGCAGTCCGGAAGGCGGTCGCCGCTCGACAACAGCCAGGGGGCGGTCAGGCCGATGCCCGCCGCGAGGAGCACGGCGGCGGCCTTCCACAGGCGCTTGCCATGGGGATCTCTGCTCAGGCGGGAGAGGAGCGCCGCCATCGATGGCCATCGCCCGGCCGGATCGGCCTCCAGGCCCCGAAGGATGGCCTGCCGCAGCCATGGCGGCACCTGGCTGCCCCTGGGGATCTCGCTCCTCGCGCCGCGCTCCACGGCGTTCATCGTCTCGACCAGGCTGCTGCCCGAGAAAGGCCGGCTGGCATACACGGCCTCGTAGAGGGAGACGCAGAAGGAGAACTGGTCGCTGCGCGCGTCGACGGCGCGTCCGTGGAACTGCTCGGGCGACATGTAGGCGGGCGTGCCCAGGACGGCCTGGCTGGCGTTCCGAGCAGATGGCGCCAGGTTCGAAGGGCTTTCTCGCGGGCCATCTCGCGAAGGCCCAGCAGTGTGATGAACGAGACCGAAGTCCAGCACGTACGCGCGGCCGCGCTCGTCGATCATCACGTTGTCGGGTTTGAAGTCCCGATGGACCAGCCCGAGCTGGTGGGCCGCTTCCAGCCCGGCTCCGGCCTGCAGGAAGACCGCGAGGATCTCCTGCCAGGGCCGGTTCTTCTCCTGCAACCAGGAGCGTATGGTCTGCCCGTCGATGTACTGCATGGCGATGAACACGTCCCGCCCGTGCCTGCCCACCTCGTAGACGGTGGCCACGTTGGGATGGCTGATCCTGGCCATGGCCTGGGCCTCGCGCTGCAGGCGTCTCTGGCGGGCGTCGAGCGGGCTGTCCTCGAGGGCGGCGGTCCGGATCTCCTCCGAGAGCTGGGCCTCGCTGTCGAGCGTGCGCTCGGCCATCTGCCTGGCTCGCTCGCTCGGCCCGGAGTCGGCGTGCAGCAGCTTGATGGCTACCTTGCGGTCGAGCTCCGGGTCGTAGGCCGAGAAGACGTGTCCCATGGAGCCCGAGCCGACGAGCTCCAGCAAGACGAATCGTCCCAGCTTCAAACCGCAAATCGTGTCGGGCCCGCGGGGTACCATTCGAGCGGCAGTATATCGCATTCGCCCGCAGCGCTCAGCCAGATTGACCGCCGTAGCTGGAAATGCTACACAGACATCACTGCTTGTGGGGAGGGGCAGGAGCAGGCGGATGATCGCGCGGGACGAGGCACTGGCACTGATGGAGTCGAAGATCGCCAACGAGAACCTCCGGCGCCACATGCTGGCCACCGAGGCGATCATGCGGGCCCTTGCGAGCAAGCTCGGACAGGACGAGGATCTGTGGGGCCTGACGGGGCTGCTGCACGACATCGACCTCGAAGAGGTGGGAGATGATGCCGGGCGCCACGCGGCACTGGCGGCCGAGTGGCTCGAAGGGCAGCTTCCGGCCGAGGCCTTGCAGGCCATCCGATCCCACAACGGAGAGCAGCTGGGCATCGAGCGCCGTGCGGTTCTCGATCACGCCCTGGCCGCGGCGGAGAACCTGACCGGGCTGGTGGTGGCTGCCACGCTCGTGCTGCCGGGAAAACGGATCGCCGACCTGAAGGCCAAGAGCGTGCGCAAGCGCATGAAGGAGCCGCGTTTCGCCGCCGGTGCGAACCGGGACATCATCCGCGAGGCGGAGCAGGTCGGCCTCGAGCTGGCCGAGTTCATCGAGATCGGCGTGGAGGCCATGCGGGGCGTCGGGCCGGAGCTCGGCCTGTGATCCGGCGGGCGCATCTGCTAGACTCCAGGTGGTCAGAGGGACATTGACCATGGCATTCGATCACAAGGCACTGCTCATCATCGACATGCTCAACGACTACATCGAGGAGGGCTCGCCGAGAGAGGTGCCGGCTGGCCGGTGGATCATAGAGAACATCGCGGGCGAGATCCGCTACGCCAGGGAGAAGGGCCGTCCGATCATCTACCTCTGCGATCGCCACAGCGAGAACGACCTCGAGTTCGAGTACCGCCCGCCGCATGCCATCGAGGGCACCCGGGGAGCGGAGGTCATCGAGGCGCTGTCACCCCAGTCCGGCGACCACGTGGTGCCCAAGTGCGCCTACTCCGGCTTCTATGGCACCGGCCTCGAGGAGCTGCTCGACGAGCTCGAGATCGACGAGCTGCTCATCTGCGGCGTGACCACGAATATCTGCGTCCTGTATACGGCCATGGACGCCTTGCAGCGCGGGCTCAACGTGACCGTGCCCGAGACCTGCGTGGCCGCTTTGAACGAGGAGGATCACCGCTTCGCCCTGCGCCAGATCAATGACGTGCTCAAGCAGATCGTTCGCGAGTGAGGGCCAGGGGGCGGGAGCGCGATCCCGAGAAGGCGAGGAGGCCTGAGTCATGGTGGATCGATTTCCGATACCGCGCGCGACGTGGGGGGCGGTGCTCTCCCTCGGCGCCTTGCTCGTGCTGGGGATTGCTTGCGGTGGCGGCGGCAACGCCACGGTCAAGTGCGTCACCAACAGCGACTGCCCGGACGGCCAGATCTGCGTGGCGGGCGACTGCGTGCTGGGCGGCGGCGACGAGGTGAACACCTGCGACGGGCCCGAGGACTGCGATGCGGGTTACGACTGCATCGGCGGCATCTGCCGGCCCAGGGCCGAGGAGCCCGGGCAAGACGGAGGCGACGGCGGGCACGACGGGGGCCAGGACGGCGGTGGAGACCTCGGGCCGGACGGTGGCGACGGGCCGGCGGACGGCGACGGCGGCGGGGGCGACCAGGCGCTGGAGGACTTCTCCGGGCTGTCCTTCACGGTGGCACTCGGGACGAACGGCAGCACGGCCGCCCAGTGTTTCGACGGCGTGAGACCGGCTGCGAGCCAGGGCCCTGTGCTCCCGGGCGTGACGGCCGTGATCGGCCACACGGTCAGCGGCTCGGTGCGCTCGGGCGGCTCGGCGGTCGCCGGCGCCATCGTGTCCATGATCGGACAGCGCGAGGCCTGCGCGCCCGATCCGGTGACCGCCGACGGCTCGGGACGCTTCTCCGTCCGTCTGCCCACCGGCGGCCCCTTCGACCTCCAGGCCGTGGCGCCGGACGGGCGGGTGGGCCACCTGCACCTGAACTACATCTCGGCCGACGTCTCCCAGGACATCTCCGTGCCCGAGACCCAGCCGCTCCAGTGCTCGCTCGACGGACAGGGCAGCGGCTGGACCGTGCTGGCCTACGAGCGCGGCTCCCAGCCGCCCAGGCTGGCCCACACCGGGGTACAGACCGACGCCGAGGGCGTGGCCCAGATCCCGCTCGAGGTGGGCCCGGCCTTCGACCTCTTCGCCCGCCCGCCCGCGGCCGAGAGCCTGCCCTTCCAGCTGCTGCTCGAGGACTGCTGCCATTTGGACCAGGGCTGCGAGAACGATGTCTACGCCATGGGCGAGCTGCAGGCCATCCGGGTGCGCAGCGGTGTGAGCCTGTCCGGCAGCGTGGCCCTGCAGGGCGGGGGCGGGCTGCCGGGCTGCCCCGTGGAGCTCGTGGACCAGGGCGACGAGCGGCTGGCCTTCGGTATGCTGAGCGGCACCGGCGGCAGCTATCAGCTCCTGGTCCGGCCGAGCACCTTCGAGATGCGGGCCTGGCCCTCGGGCTCGGCCTTCGGGCAGGGGGCCATGCGCTATGCGTACTCCGGTATCGCGGTCTTCCAGGACGCCACCCAGGCCGTCACCCTGGCCGTCGGCCGGGCCGTGGAGTTCAGCGGCCGGGTGACGCAGCCTTCAGGCCAGGCCGTGGCCAATGCCCCGGTCCGGCTCCTGCTCGACGTGGAGATCGCCGGCCCGGGCGCCTATCCGCTCTGCGACACGCAGCTGGTCCAGACCGACGCACAGGGGCGTTTCACGGTCCGCTGCAACTTGATTCCCCACTAGCACCAGTACCCCGCAACAGTGAACGAGACCAACGAACAAGAGCGTTGCGCGCAGCCGAGCGGGGGCCCCCCGGTCGCGCGGAGGGCGAAGTACAAGCCCGAGCACGAGTGGGGGTGCTCGGCGTTGCAGCAACGCGTACGTTTCAAGGAAATACGTCATTCGCAGCGCGGAGCTTCTCATGGCTGACGAGCAGAGCCCGAACGGATCGAACGACGCGAACGGCGCGCAGGAGCAGGACAGCGGCGCTGCATCCAAGCGCGGCATCTGGGGCTCGAAGGCCGGCTTCATCCTGGCCGCGGCCGGCTCGGCCATCGGGCTGGGCAACATCTGGCGTTTTCCGACCGAGGCGGCCAACAACGGCGGCGCGGCCTTCCTGCTCGTCTACCTGGCCTGCGTGGTGCTGATCGGGCTGCCGGTCATGCTGGCCGAGATCACCCTCGGCCGCCACACCCGCAAGGATCCGGTCGGGGCCTTCAAGGCCATCTGCCCCAGGTCGCTCTGGTGGCTGGTGGGCGCGCTCGGGGTGGTGACCGGCCTGGCCATCCTGAGCTACTACTCCGTGGTGGCCGGCTGGACGCTGGGCTACGTGGTCAGGACGGCCGGCCACACCTTCACGTCGGACTCGGATCCCAACGCGATCTTCGGTGCCTTTTCCTGCTGCTGGTGGCAGCAGATCCTCTACCACTTGATCTTCATGGCCCTGTGCGTGGCCGTGGTCATGGGGGGCGTGCGGGCCGGCATCGAGCGCTGGTCGAAGATCCTCATGCCCACCCTGCTCGTGATGCTGGGCCTGCTCGTGGTGCGATCGGTCACCCTGCCGGGCGCTGGCAGGGGGCTGGCATTCTACCTGGAGCCGGATTTCTCCAAGCTCGACTTCAAGGTGATCGTGGCCGGCCTGGGGCAGGCCTTCTTCTCGATGAGCCTGGGCATGGGGGCCATGATCACCTACGGCTCCTACCTGTCCAGGAAGGACAACCTGGTCACCTCGGCCACCTGGGTGGGCCTGGCGGACACCGGGATCGCCATCCTGGCCGGCTTCATGGTGCTTCCGGCCCTGGCCATCGCCGGCATCACGCCCGGCGTGGACGAGGGGGGGGCGGGGATGATCTTCACCGTGCTGCCCAGCGTCTTCTCCCAGATGCCCTGGGAGCCGTACGGTGGCATCGTCTTCGGCACGGCCTTCTTCATCCTGCTGGCGCTCGCGGCGCTCACCTCGGCCGTGTCGCTGCTCGAGGTGGTCACCGCCTACCTGGTCGACGAGCGGAAGTGGCCCCGCAAGCGCGCCACGGCCGCGGTGGGCGGGCTGGCGCTGATCGTCGGCGTGCCGTCGGCCCTGGGCTGCGGCGCGGTGGCCTGCCTGTCGAAGGTCGTGGAGCTGCAGGGCAAGTCGGTAGGCTTCCTGGAGCTGATGGACAAGGTCTTCGGCAAGCTCACCTTGACGCTCGGGGCGCTGCTCATCAGCCTGGTGGTCGGCTGGGTCTGGGGCATCGGCAAGGCCAAGGACGAGATCCGACACGGCAACTCGGGCTTCGCGGTCCTGGGCAGCGTGTGGTCCTTCCTGCTGCGCTTTCTGTGCCCGCTGGCCATCGCCACCATCCTGGTCTTTCTGATCATCGACCCGGGTGCGATCCGATAGGGGGCCCTGGATGGGTCATCAGGATCACAGGGCGCGCGCTCCCCGGCGGGTGGGCGTGGCGCTGGTCACGGTTTCGAGCTCGCGAAGCGCAGCCGAGGACCGCTCGGGTCCACGCATGGCGGAGCTGGTCGCTTCGAGCGGACACGAGGTCGTCGCGCACGAGCTGGTCTCTGACGCGATCGAGCCCATCCGCGCATGCCTCGAGGATCTCGGCGGGCGCGAAGGCGTGCGGGCCGTGTTCCTCTCGGGGGGCACCGGCGTCGCGCAGCAGGACGTGACCGTCGAGGCGGTCGGGCCGAAGATCGAGGCCTGGCTGCCGGGCTTCGGGGAGATCTTCCGCCAGCTGAGCTTCGAGGAGATCGGTCCGGCGGCCATGCTCAGCCGGGCGTGCGCCGGCGTGGCGCGGCTGGCCGGGCGCCGGGTGCTGGTGGCCTGCTTGCCGGGCTCTCCAGGGGCGGTCGAGCTGGCGCTCGAGCGGCTTCTGCTGCCCGAGCTGGGTCACGTGATCTACGAGATGGAGCGCTGAGGGAGGTACAGGTGCAGGGCGAGCCGAGAGTGGACGGCAGACAGCATGCCGATGCGATCCGAGATCTGAAGAAGCGCTGGGGGCCGGAGCTGATTCTCCTGGCCCATCACTACCAGCGGCCCGAGGTGGCGGCCCTGGGCGACAGGCTGGGCGACTCGTACGAGCTGGCGCGCGATGCGCGCGATGCGCGCGAGGCGCGCTTCATCGTCTTCTGCGGCGTGCGCTTCATGGCCGAGGCGGCCGAGGTGCTGCGCCGCGACGAGCAGGTCGTGCTCCATCCCGAGCCCAGCGCCGGATGCCCGCTGGCCGACTTCGCCAGCGTCGAGCAGGCGACCGAGGCCTGGCGCGGGCTGAGCGAGATCCTCGGCGACGAGTCGGCGCTGATGCCGCTCGTCTACATGAACTCCTCGGCCGGGATGAAGGCCTTCACGGGAGCTCGGGGCGGGGCGGTCTGCACCTCGTCGAACGCGCCGCGGGCTTTCGAGTGGGGCCTGAGGCAGCGCCGGGCGGTCCTGTTCATGCCCGACGAGCACCTGGGCCGCAACACCTGCCGCAAGTTGGGGCTCGCGCCCCGGGAGATCGTCCTCTATGATCCGTACACCCCGGGTGGGGGACTGGAGCCCGAGCGGATCCGGGCGGCCAGGGCCGTGCTGTGGAAAGGCTACTGCCACGTGCACACGGCCTTCACGGTCGAGGACGTGGCCTGGGCGCGAGAGAAGCACCCAGAAGGGCGCATCCTGGTCCATCCCGAGTGTCCCGAGCCGGTGGTGGCCTGCGTGGATGGGTCCGGCTCCACGTCCTACCTCGTCCGCGAGGTGGCCGCGGCGGCTCCCGGCTCGACGCTGATCATCGGCACCGAGGTCAGCCTCGTCGATCGCCTGGCCGCGGAGCATGCCGATCGCAAGGTGCTGCCGCTGCGCCGCTCGCTGTGCTTCAACATGTCGCGGATCACCCTGGCGCACGTCCGGGCGGTCTGCGAGGCGCTGCCCGGGGGCGAGCCGCTCTGCCTGCCCGAGGAGGTCAAGCGAGACGCCTTCAAGGCCCTGGAGCGGATGCTGGCCATCTGAGCCGGGTGCACATGCTGGTAGACTGCCACAGCCACCTGCACGATCCAGACTTCGACGCCGACAGACAGGCGGTGATCGCCCGCGCGGCGCAGGCCGGCGTGGGCGTCGTGCTGTGCGCCGGCCAGGACCGCCAGGACAACGAGCGGGCGGCCCAGATCTGCGCTTCGAGCGCGCTCTTGGACCTGCGGCCCTGCTTCGGCTTCCACCCGGATCGCTTCGCCGACGAGCGGCCGCTGCCCGGGCGCGCGGAGCTCGACGCGCTGCTCGCCCAGATCCGAGCGCGCGCATCCGAGATCGCGGCCCTGAGCGAGGTGGGCCTGGACCGCTGGGTGGCGCGCAGCGAGCAGCGCAGGCAGGCCCAGGCCCGGTTCCTCGAGCAGCTTGCGGGTCTGGCCGTCGAGCTCGACCTGCCGCTGGTGGTCCACTCGCGCTCGGCGGGCCACTACGCGATCGACCTGCTGCGCTCGACGGGCGCAAGACGGGTGCTGATGCACGCCTTCGACGGCAAGGCCTCGCACGCGTCCAGAGCGGCAGGGGATGGATTCTTCTTCTCGATTCCGCCTTCGGTGATGCGCTCGGACCAGAAGCGCAAGCTCGTCCGGTGCTTGCCGCTCGAGGCCCTGTGCCTGGAGAGCGACGCGCCGGCGCTCGGACCCGAGCGAGGCGTGCCCAGCGAGCCGGCCCAGCTGGCCCTGGTCGTCAGGGCCGTGGCCGAGATCCGCAACATCGATCCCGAGCTTGTGGAGCAGGCGAGCACGCGAAATGCCCGCCGGCTATTTGGCCTCCAGCTGGGCAGATAAAAAGATGTCGTTTATCCTGTTGACGAACGCGGGGCCAGTGTCTATCTTGGCTGTATGGGGAGTGGGAGGACGCGATGAAGATCGAGCTGACCGATACAGCCAGAGAGAAGCTTCTCGAGTTTTTCGCCCGGGAGAAGATCAAAAGCCCCCTGCGCGTGATGCTGGCCTATGGCTGAGCAGGCCCGCAGCTCGGATTGGCTCTGGATGAGCCAAAAGACGACGACGAGCGCTTCGAGTTCGACAGTCTCGAGATCCGCATCGATGCGCTGCTGCTTCAGAAGACGGGTGGTGTGTGCGTCGACTACGTGGAGCAGGGCTTCATGCGCGGCTATCGCGTAGATCCCAAGATCCCGCTGGCCGGTGCGGGCGCGGGTTGCGCGGGCTGCGAGTGCGGCTGAGGCGCGGGATTCAAGTGCGCCGGCGGGGCTGCTTGAGCTCGGCGCGCAGGTCGCCTTCCTTGTAGATCCGCACCGTACCGGTGGTCTTGGAGATGACGAAGGCGATCGCCTTGGTGAACTTGGTGACGGCCATGGCGGCCGCGTTGCGGGTTCCCAGGCCGAGCGGAAGATCCAGCTCGAGGTCCTCCGGCGCTCGCAGGTAGCGTCCGGCGGCGAGCAGCACACCATCTTCTCGGATGATGAAGGCGCCGTCGAGCAGGCAGAAGTTCTTGATGGCGTCGCGGATCTTCGGATCCAGGATGTTCTTCTCACCCTCCGAGTAGCCCTGGAATGGATTCAGGGTCAGCTGCTTCGATTTCTCCATCACGGCCGTGGAATCGCCCACCACGAAGATCGTGCCGACCGGATCTCCTTCGATGCCCTCGAAGCCCACGCTCAGAGAGATCTGCAGCACGGCGTCGAGCAGCTGGGGATTGTACTCGCTGCCGGCGAGCACCGCGGCCAGGGCGGACTGCTCGGCGGTCTTCTGGCCTACGCGAGCCAGCATGCAGGTGTCGATCTCCTCGCGACCCGGTGCGCCGACCAGGCACAGCACCCGCTGGCCGTCCGAGAGCTTGCCCGAGGAGGCGCAGGCGGCCAGGGCGATGTTGATCTTGTCGAAACGTTCGAAGGCGTAAGCGGGGATGGACTCGAAATTGAGGCCGAGCTCCTCGGCGCGCATGCGCTGGCGCTCCGACGCGCTGGCCACGATGGTCTTCTTCTTCGTGCCGCGGCTGACCAGTTCGTCGAGGGAAGTGCTGTCCTCGCAGACGACGAGCAGGTGATCGGCTTCCAGGCGCCGGGCCAGCGCGAGGGCCTCCACGGCGAAGATTCGCGTTTCCCGGGGCGTCTTGGAATCCTCGGTCTTCTCTTTGGATTCCGACTTCGCCTCGGACTTCGAGTCGCTCCTGGCATCCGGTTTGACCTGCTTCTTGGCCGCTGTCTTCTTGACCGCCTGGGTATCGTCTTTCTTGGCCGACATGGTATTAGGATATACAGGGCGGAGAGAATGATCAATTTTTCACACCCGCGGATCCCCAGCCCTTGTTCGGCGGCGTGAGGCGTGCGAGTGTAGTGCAGCGAGAGCGAGGTGAGACATGAACCGGACGATCGCCTGTCTGTCCATTGCGGCCGCTGCCCTGGCATCTGCAGCCTGCTCGACCTACCAGCCGGGTCCCGGTGCCGCTGACCGGACGCCCTACGAGTGCACCCGCGACTTCGCCCAGGGCTTCGAGCCGCTCGAGATCGATGGAGCGATTCGCGACCTGCGCTTCTCTCCGGACTGCCGCAGCATGCTGGCCGTGGACCAGGCGGGACAATTGACGGTGACCGATCTGGCGAAGCGAAGCAGCCGGATTGTAGCAGACGGTGTGCAGACGGCCTGGTTCACGGCGGATGGGCAGCGGGTGCTGTTCACCCGGCGGGAGCAGGATGCCGATGCGCTCTACCTGGCCCAGGACGACTCCATCCACGCCGTGTCCGCAGATGCGAGCTGGATCGTCGACTCGCCGGACGGCGGTTCGGTGCTCTTCAAGTCTGGTCTCGATCCGGAGACCGGCGACGGGCGCTTGGTCGCGGCCTTGTTCGGCGCCGGGCCGCCCGAGTTGCGGGTGCTGGCGGAGGGTGTCGCGGGCGCGCCCGCGTACTCGACGGATGGCGCGACCGCGGTCTATTTCGACGGCCCCGTGCGTCAGGCGCACGAGACGCCGCAGATGAGCTGCTGGTGGCGCACCGCCGACATGCGAGCAGCGGACCTGGCCAGCGGAGAGTCGCGTCTCCTGGCCGCCAGCATCCTGGAGTACGGCAAGATGGTCTCGGCCGATGGACAGCACATCTATGCCAGCCGGGACTACGACTGCGAGAGCCAGACGGAGTCGCTGCTGCGCCTGCCGCTGGACGGCGGCCCGGCCGAGACGCTGGCCGCGGTGCCGACCTACTGGTCCGCAGGCCATGACCTGCTCGAGACGCAAGACGCGAAGTACGTGCTCCACTCGAGCTTCGGGGAGGATGCGCCCGGAGAGTACCGCGCCCAGCTGTGGCTGACGGGGACGGACGGCGCCAGCGCGAGGTTGCTGGCGAACGATCTGGTCAACTACATGTTCACCTGCATGTACATCATCCCCTTCCAGCTCGCCTCGGAGCGGACCGTGCTCTACTTGACGGACGGGGAGCTGGACATCGAGGCGGTCGACCTGGCAGACGGATGGACCCGCACGGTGGGCAGCGCCGCGGGCAGCATGTTCTTCGCACCCTCGCCGGACGGGCGCTCGGTGCTCAGCCTGCAGGCCGTCGAAGGGGAGCAATCCTGTATGCTGCTCGCGCCGCTGGACGGGGGATCCCCGAGGCGGATCGCCGAGAGCCTGGTGACCCTGGACTGGCCCGCCTGGAGCCCGTCGGGCGAGCGCATCCTGGCCATGCTGAGGCAGCCCGATGCCGCAGACGCCGCCGGGGTGTACTCCGTGAACGTCGCAGACGGCCTGGCGCGGAGAGTGGATGCCGGGGCATGGGACTCGTTCGTCGTCCACCCGGGAGGCTGGCTGGTCGCGCTGCGCAGATCGGACAGGGTTCGGCTCGCACCCGTTCCCTGAGCTTCCAGGTCAGTCCAGGCGCTTCGCCTTCGCCTCGACCAGCTCTTTCAGCAGGGAGCTCGCCTTGCCGGCGTCCTGGGCTTCGAGGCCGCTCAGGACCGCGTGGAGCTTCTCGACCTCGAGCTCCTCGCGCTCCCGCAGGTTGTTCGCCATCCGTCGCAGCTCCTCGGACACGGATCGGAGCTCGTCGCCCTTGCGCAATGCGCGCACCTGAGGCAGCTTTCCGTCCGCAATCTGGCTCAAGGTCCTCCGCATGGCATAGGCCGGACCGGCGATCTTGTGCGTGGCCACGATGCCCAGGGCTGAGAGCGCCAAGACGAGCCCGCCGAGGAAGGCGACGATGGAGTAGATGACCTGACGGTCCTCCTCTGCCAGCTCGGCTGCCAGCGCTCCGTCCAGATCGGGATCGTCGAGGGCCGAGACCCGAGAGGTCTCCCGGTGAGCCTGGTAGAGCAGCGTCCCCAGCCCGGCAGAGATCAAGGCGGAGATCAGCACCACCGCCAGGGTGTACTTGAGCTGGAATCGCCGGTCGAGCAGGAAATTCCTGAGTTTGCGTTTCGGTTTGCCTTCTCCCATTCCTCCTCCTGCAGAACCGTTCAGGTGTGCGTTCGCATCTCTGACGTTCCGTTCACGGCCCCTGTCGCCGGCCGAGGAATGCGATCACCTCCTCGGCTGCAGCGTTCGTGGAGGCATCCAGGAGCCTGGACTGCAGCTCCTCGACCTCGTCCGGGCCGAGATCCAGCGAGTCCACCTCGGCGTCGGCATCGCCGTTGCCGGAGAACTCCATCCGGTTACTGCCCATGGTCACGGTCATCACGCTGATCTTGCAGCTCAAGCTGGTCGTACCGCCCGACTCGGTCGCCAGGAGCTTGAGCAACCTGGGCCGCAGCGTCAGCCCCACCAGCTTGCGCCGCTTCAGGTGAGCTTGCAGCGCATCGCCGCCCAGCGCCCGGTTCTCGCCGGCGGCCATCTGGACCGAAGGCTGGGCCTCCAGCTTGCGCTGCAGGGTTCGCGTGAGCTTCTGGCCGTGCGAGGCGGCGATGCCCTCGGTCAGCGTGACCTCGTCGATCGCGATCAGGAATCGCGGGCGGATCGGTCGTTGCTTGTCGAGGATCACCAGCGCCTTCTCGGCAGCCTTCTGGACCAGCTCGTTTTCATGGCCGAGCAGCTTGGCCAGATCTGGCCTGGCTGCCTGGTCCCCGACGCGGCCGAGCGACAGGGCCGCCGCGGCCTGGACGGTGGGGTGCGAGTCCTTCAGCGCCTTGCGCAGCAGCGGTGCGAGCTCCGTCATCTTCCGCTTGCCGATGACGATCGCGGCCTGCAGGCGGACCTTGAAGCTGGGATCGGAAAGCGCCCGCTCCAGCTTCTCCTCGATCGGCTGGGCCAGGGCCGCCGCCCGGAGCAGGCACACCAAGAGCAGGAGCGAGACCGCCCGCGCGCGCCGTGCGGCCCTCACCGGATCAGATCCTCGCAGCGCAGGCCCTCGACCGGCTTGCAGTTCCAGCCGATGTGGCAGAAGCCGTCGATGCAGTAGATCGGCCGGTCGCACTCGTTGCCCCCGGGCGTGCAATTCTTGCGCGTGTAGCGGCACTCGAATGTCGTCTCGTCGCAGGAGTCGTCCGGGCATTGGCTGTCCGCGGTGCAGAGGCAGAACCCTTTCTCGTCGCCTTCCTTGATGTAGCACTTGCCGGAAGAACACTCCCAGTCCTCACTGCAGTTCTCGCTAGTATAGACCAGCCGGACCGAGAAACAATCATATCCGTTGGGACACGGCTGCTCCTTTTCACCCTGGCTGCAGTCCACACCGCAGTATGGCGCCAGGCTCAGGTCGCCGCCCTTGATGAGGCAGTAGTTGGGTCCCGGGGCGCACTGGCTGGGATCGTAGATCGTGGCCGAGGCGCAGTGCGCGCAGTAGGGACCGCGCGTATCGTGGTAGCAGGTCTCGCTCGCCCTGTCGCAGAGCTGGCCCCAGTCGCAGTCGTACTTGTCGTCGCAGCCATCCTTGCAGGCGCCCTGGCGGCAGATCTGGCCCAGGGGGCAGTCTCCCTTGATCCGGCAGCCGGGCACGCAGACGAACCGGGTCTCCGAGCAGATCTGTCCCAGCGGGCACTGCTTGTCGGCCGTGCACATGCCCTCCGGCAAGCAGTTGCCGGTCGTGGAGTCGCAGAACTCCCCATCCGGGCAGTCGAGGTTGGAGTCGCAGGCCATGGATCGACGGCAGCGTCCATCCGGAGCGCAGTACTCGTCCGGCCCGCAGACCTCGTCGGTGGCACACACGCACAGACCGGTCTCCCGCTCGCAGCGATAACCGGCCGGGCAGTCCAGGTCGTCGCTGCAGTAGGTGCGCAGGGACTCGGGCGACTCGCAGCCGACCGCCGCCAGCCACACGCATCCGAGCGCAGCCAGCGCAGCGCTCAGCGAAGCACGTCTGCGCATCGCAGTCCCTCTGCCGGTGTACAGTTGCGGCCCAAGAGGCACAGCCCCTCGATGCAGTAGATGGGCCGATCGCATTCCATGCCTCCGGGCGTGCATTGCTTGCGGGTCCGGACGCACTGCATGGTGCCCTCGTCGCAGCGGTCCTGGGGGCACTCGCTGTCCGAGGCGCACAGGCAGAACCCGACCGTGTCGCCCTCGTTGATGTGGCACTTGCCCGAAGGGCAGTCCTCGCCGCGCTGGCAGTCGCCATCCGGCGCGGTCAGGATCCGGCTGCAGGTGTATCCGTTGGGGCACTCCTGGCCGTCGTCGCAGTCCACGCCGCAGAAAGGCGGCAGGCTCGGGTCGTTGCCGGTCATGATGCAGAAGTTGGGGCCCGGTCCGCAGGAGAACGGGTTGGTGGGCGAGACCGGCTGGCACGGCTCGCAGTAGGGTCCGCGATCGTCGTCGTAGCAGGTCTCGGAGACCTCGTCGCAGAGCTGCCCGTAGTCGCAAAAGCTCTTGTCCTCGCACAGGTCTTCCTGGCAGGCGTCGTCGCGGCAGACCGAGCCGAGAGGGCAGTCTCCGTTTTCCCGGCATCCGGGCACGCAGCGGAAGCGGGTCGGCGAGCAGATCTGCCCCAGCGGGCACTGCTTGTCGGACGTGCAGATGCCTTTCGGGATGCAGTTGCCGGTCGTGGAGTCGCAGTACTCGTCCTCCGGGCAGTCCAGGTTGGAGTCGCAGGCCGTGCTGCGGCGGCAGCGTCCGTCCGGGGCGCAGTACTCGTCCGGGCCGCAGACCTCGTCCGTGGCGCACAGGCAGAGCCCGGTCTCCGGATCGCAGCGGTAGCCCGGAGGGCAGTCCATGTCCGAAGCGCACCAGCTCCGCAGGCGCTCCTCCTGGCTGCAGGCGGCCAGGAGCGCGGCGGCGAGCAGCACGAGCGGGAGCCGCTGTGTGAGCCTCGGGACTGCCATGCTCAGGGCACCGCGAACCAGGTGAGGTTGACCGTGTAGGCGGTCCAGCGCCCGGTATACAGCTGGTTGTAATTGAAGCGGTCGAAGTTGAAGCGCGGCGAGCTGGCCGTGTAGAGGAAGATCAACAAGAGCTCGCCCTGGGGCAGAAGGCCCTCGAGCTCCTCGGGCAGGACGACTTCGGTGACGTCGCCCGGCAAGATGACGCGCCAGATCACCTTGGGAAGGAGATCGGCGGTCTGGATCCAGAGCTGGCTCAATGCCGGGGTCGGGCCGTCGAAGCTCCAGGCGATCCGTCCCCCGTCGAGCTCCTGGCCTTCCTCGGCCGGGTCCTCGAAGCGTGTGAAGCCCAGGTACGGTCCGAGCTCGACGCCGGCGTCGAGATCGCCTTCCTGCCGGCGGAAGGTGTAGGACAGCGGGTAGGAGCCGTTCATGCTGGCCAGGCCCACGAAGAGGAAGCTCTGGCCGGCAGCCTCGGGCAGCCGATGGAGGACGGTCTCGGCGTTGTTGCCCTCGCTCTGGCTCAGGTAGATGATCCCGTCCCGGCCCAGATCCAGGCTGACGTAGGCCCCGTACTCGGCCGGCTGTCCTTCCCAGCCCGCAGGCGGATCCACGTGCCGGACGTGCGCGGAGCGATCCAGCGGCGTCGAGAGGATGATGTCCTGGTCGGTGACCGGGTCCTCGCTCGGTATCACGATGGCCCGGCGGACGCCCAGCAGCCCGGGGGTGAAGGCGCCGGTCGCCTGGTCGAGTGCACCGTAGAGGGCGTAGAGGGAGTACGTGCCCAGCTGGACGCTGAAGCTGTACTCCCCGCCGTCCACCTCGATCGGGGTGCCGCCCGGCACGCCACCGTACGGCGGCACGTAGTAGATGCTGTAGGAGGTGGAGGTGACCTTGGCCTGCATCGAGATGCCCGGACCCGACGGCAGGTCCGGGATGTCCTTGAAGCCGAACACGCGCCCCGAGAGCGAGCTGCGCCGGATCGTGCCGGGCTGGGTCTCCGGCGGCTCCTGCTCGTTCGGGGAGAGGTAGACGGTCAGGTTGGCCGCGTTGAGGTGAGACACGGTCACGGCCTGATAGCCGGCCTTGCCCATGGTGATCGTCAGCTCGCGGACCAGCGAGGGGCCCGAGAGCGTCACCTGGCCGCGATCGTCGGTCAGCGCCGAGATGGCGGGCTCGGCGACCAGCACGGTGGCCTCGGGCAGCGGATCGCCGTAGAAGGCCCAGCTGCCGTCCAGGACGGTCACGTTCAGCGATCCGTTGATCGGCCCGCCGGACGCGCCTCCCCGGTCGTTGGTCGGATCGTAGTACGAGAAGCCGGCCGGCAGCTCGAAGCGCTCCGCGCCGCGCTCGGCGCGGACCGCGACCTCGCCCGGCTCGCCGCGCGGGGTGCGCGCGGTGAGCAGCGACGGGGACAGGATCTGGACGATGTGAGCCGGCTGATCGCCGAAGAAGACCTGCAGCTCGGGCCCGAAGCCCTGGCCGTAGATCCGCACCCAGGTCCCTCCGGCCTGGGAGCCCGTGTCCGGATCGACCCGGGCGAGATCCAGCGCCTGCAGGTAGGTGAAGGCGCCGGGCAGACGGATCTCGGAGTCCCCGTCGAAGACCCGCACGTCGACCGGCCCCGGAGGACCCGGCGGTGCGATGCCCGTCATCTCGGTCTCGGAGACCAGCTGGAGAGGGACCGGCGTGCCGCCGAAGGTGGCCTGGACGCCCAGGGTCATGCTGCTGCCCAGGATGCGGAAAGGCGTCCCGCCTTCAGCCGGGCCCGAGCCGGGCTCGATCCCCGTCACCTCCAGGGGCCGATAGAAGCGATAGGCGTTGGCCAGAGATGCCTGGCCTGCGTCCGTGCTCACGCGGACCGCCACCATGCCCGGGTCGCCCTCGGGCACGCTCACCCGCGCCTGGCGGTCGTCGATGACCTGCAGCGAAGTCGCCTCGGCTCCCCCGAAGCGGACCGACCGCAGCGGCGCCGAGAAGCCCTCGCCGGCCACGATGACCTCCTGGCCGCCCGAGACCGGACCGGAGCCGGGCGCCACCCCGGTCACGGACAGGCCTCCGCTGGCCTCCGGGAGGTAGACGAAGCCCGACTCGAGCGTGCTCTCGGCCACCGGGTTCGAGATCCTCACGTCGGCCGGGCCCGCCAGGCCTGGCGGGCTGACGGCCGACCAGAGCATGGCCGAGTCGGGACCTGGGCCGGTGACCGGCTCGGCGCTGAAGAAGAGCTCGCAGGCATCGCTGAAGCCCTGGCCTCGGATCTCGACATCCGTGCCGCCCGCCGTCGGGCCTGCGGCGGGCGCGATCGCGTCGATCTGCGGGATCGGGTGGTAGTCTGCCGCCCGGAAGAGCAGGGCGCTTCCGTTGCGGTTGACCACCTCCAGGTTGACCGGTCCCGGCTCACCCGGCGGGGCGGCTCCGGACATGCGCGTGGAGGACTCGACCTCGATCTGGCTCGCAGGCCGGTCGTTGAACAGCACCCGGCTCTCGCCGGTCAGGCCGGTCCCTTCCAGCGTGAAAGGCGTGCCGCCCTCGGCGGACAGGTCCGGCGGCTCGAAAGAGAAAGCGGCCACGGTCTCGAAGTAGGTGAAGGCCGCCGGGAGGGTGACCCGGCCGTTCGGGTTCTCCACGCATACGTCGACCGGCCCGGGCAGGCCGGCCGGCGTACGCACGCTGATCATGTCGTCCCGGATGACCTCGATGTCGATGGCCGAGTTGTCCCCGAAGCTCACGTCGGTCACGTCGCGCACGTCGAAGGCGCTCTCGGCGATCCCCTCGACGAAGCCGCTGCCCACGATGTTGGCCCAGGTGCCGCCCTCGACCAGGCCGCGCGAGGGCAGGACGGCCAGGAGCCGCAGCTCCACCGGACCGCGATCGCCTCCGTCGGCGCCATCCGGCTCGCCGTCGCCGTCCGCTGCGTCCGGCTCTTCGCCGGCGTCCGCATCCCGGCCCGCGTCCACAGGGCTCGATTCGCTGCCCGCGCAGCCGGATAGCAGCCAGAGCGGGAGCAGGAGCAGTCCGATCGCGCAACAGGCTTTCATCCAGTACCTCCAGAAACCGCCGCAGCGCGCTCAATCCCTGGGGATGAGCTCGATGCGCATCTCGTACTGGTTCGCGGTCTGGTCATCCCCGTAGACCCGCAAGTAGAAGCGGGTGCCGGGGTCTTCCTCCACGTGGACCATCTCGGCGTCGCCGGCGCTGGCCGAGCGCATGACGAGCGTCTGGGCATCGCCGGCCACGAGGTCGAGATCGAGGTCTCCCCGCAGGGCGACGAACTCGATCGTGACCCGCAGCTGTCTGTCGAGCGGCCGCTCCAGGACGTACCAGTCCTCGTCCCGGGGGCAGATCACCAGGTCTTCATAGTCTCCGGCCACGACAACCCGGGCCGTGTAGGCGGAGTCATCCGGCTCGAGCGCATCGTCGTCGCAGGGCGTGCCCCGGGCGACCGTGACCACCAGGTCATAGGAGGCCTGCTCGTCGGTGGTCTGGAAGCGAAGCAAGTAGATGCCGTCCCGGGCGACGGTCTGATCCAGAAGCAGCGAGTCCTCCTGCAAGACCTCGCTCGCCTCCGGGGCGAAGAGGACCGCCTGGAAGTGATCGGCTGCCAGGAAGTCCGTGTTCACGATGACCTGGAGCCGATCGCCTCTCGCCAGCGGGATGCCGAACCAGTCCAGGTCACCCGGGCAGAGCTTCAGCCCGTCGACGCGGCCGGGGCCCAGCGCGGCCGCGCCGTCCGGGGCGTCGTTGGGCTCCCAACCGTCGTTGCGGCAGTCCTCGGAGATGCACTGGCCGCTCGACGGATCGCAGATCGTGCCCTGGGGGCAGTCGGCGTTCGACAGGCACTCTGGAGGGGCCACGGTGCACTGGTGGGTCTGCGGGTTGCAGATCCAGCCGGCGAAGCAGTCGCGGTCCGTCAGGCAGCTGTTCGCGCCCTCGCAGCGGCGCGTCTCGGGGTTGCAGTGCAGACCCACCCCGCAGTGCTCGTCCTCGATGCACTCGACGCAGCGGCCGAACTCATCGCAGAAGCGGCCCGTGCCGCAGATGGCCTCCTCGGTCTCGGGCGTGCAGGCGCTCTCGCAGCGGAAGGTGGCCAGGTTGCACACCTCGCCCGGGGCGCAGTCCGCGTCTCGGTTGCATCCCAGGTCCTCGACGCAGACCAGGTTGAGCGGATCGCAGCGTTCGCCTTCCTTGCAATCGGCTGCATCTGTACACGGCGTGACCTCGGACGCGTCCTTGCAGAGCCCCTGGACGCAGAACTCGCCCAGCGGGCAGTCCTCGTTGAGGCTGCACTCGTCGTGCTCGTAGATCGACTGACAGAGCCTGTCGAGCGGGTTGCAGAACTCGGTCACCAGGCAGTGCCGGTCTCGCTGGCAGTGCCCGCAGAACCCGTCTGCGCAGCCCAGGCGTCCCGGGCAGTCGACCCGGCTCTCGCAGGGGATGGGCTCGGAGCCGCCGTCCACGCCCCCGTCGCCCTGCCCGGGGGAGCAGGCTGCGGCGAGCAGCAGCAGCGCTCTCAGCCCTCTACTCGAGCACGTCGATCTCATACACGGTCCCTTCCGGCCACTTCACCCCCACGGCGGTCCAGAGCTGCTCCTGCGACTCGAGGCGCTCGACGACCTCCGCCGCCAGGATGCCGTCGACGAAGACGCGCAGCGTGGCCGAGGTCGGCTCGCGACCGGACGGCGTGTGGGCGGCGAAGTAGTGGACCAGCAGCTGATAGGTCCCGTCGACCGGCTCGCCGTACGCGATCGTCTCGGGGCCGAAGCCGGCCAGGTCGTCCCTGAGCAGGTGGGGATCGTCCGCATCGTCGCCTGCCTGGCCCCAGTCCGGATCCCGGTTGTTGTAGAAGCAGTCCAGCAGACCTCCCAGCCCGCCCCCCGGTGCCAGCAGGTGGAGATCCAGATCGGCGATCGGGGAGTCCCAGACCAGCTCGACGAGGAGCTTCTCCGCCGGTACGGCCGTCACGGCCACCCGGTCGGGCAGCAAGGAGCGCAGGCCGGTATCGTCGGTGACGTAGAGCAGGGCCTCGTAGATGCCGACCAGGTCCGGGATGAGCACCGGCCTGACGGGATCGAAGATGAACAGCTCGCACGAGCTGCCATCCGGCTTCCGGACGAGGCTCCAGTCGAACGACAGGGGGAGATGGCCGTCCGGATCCCGGCTCGCGCTTCCGTCGAGCATGACCTCGTCGAAGGGATCCACCTCGCGGTCGGGCCCGGCATCGGCGATGGGCGCCTGGTTCAGGCTCGCCAACAGCCTGACGGTGGACACGGGCTGGAAGGGGTCGCGCGCCTCGATGATCAGCTCGCCCTCTCCCGGCGGGACGCTCTCCAGCCCCGGGCGGTAGGCCAGCCGCAGGATGACCTGGCCGCCGGCGGCCACGTCAGCCGGCGTGCGGGTCGAGGAGACGATCTGATAGTCGGGGTTCGTCTCCTCGCCGAGCGCGATCCCGGTCACGACCAGGTCGCCGTTGCCCGCGTTGCGGATCGTGGCCTCGCCGAGCCCCACCTGGCCCGCGGCCACGGTGCCGAAGTCGATCAGCTCGGGCTCCACCTCGATGATCCCCTGGCGGTAGCCCCAGCCGCCCAGGGCCACCTCGGCCCGGCGCAGGTCCGGATCGTCGCCCTCCACGACCAGGACGGAGTCGTAGCGCTTGACGTAGTCCGGGATGAAGGAGACGGAGATCTCGCCCTGGCCCCCGGCCGGGATGGCGGCGTCGAGCTCGGCCACGCCGAAGACGCCGGTCGGATCGGACCCCACCGAGGCCGTCAAGTGCA
Source organism: Deltaproteobacteria bacterium (assembly GCA_016935365.1). Classification (GTDB taxonomy): domain Bacteria; phylum Myxococcota; class B64-G9; order B64-G9; family B64-G9; genus JAFGRB01. Next base: position 6,229 of record JAFGRB010000269.1, on the reverse strand, counting down.
GGGTGTTGAGGCCGGGGTTCTGGATCACGAGCGAGCGATACGCGCCGCTGCCCACCGGCACGGAGCCGTACTCGATCCGATCGCCTCCGACCTGCATGATCGGATAGGCCCTCCCGAAGCGGTCGTCGTCGCATCCGATGGCGAGGCACAGCAGCGAGCCGGCCAGTACGATGATCGCGGGTCCATGTGCACGCGCTGGCATCAGATCGCCTCCAGGGGGATGTAGCCGACCTCGATGATGGCCCCGAAGGGCGGGACGGCCTGGCCGAAGAAGCGGATGCTGGAGGTCTCCTCCTCGTAGGCCCAGCCGTCGGGCAGCGACTGTCGGAGGATGCAGATGTGTCCGTAGATCTCGTCCGAGGTGCCGCTGCAGTCGTCGTAGTACTTCTCGCACAGGCCCTCGGCCGGCGGCTCGCTGCTGCAACTCGTCTTGACCCAGACCTGCACGCTCTCCGGTACGGCCGCCTGAGACAGCCCGAAGACCCGCTTGAGGCCGGCGGCCGAGAAGCCGAGCGCGGAGAGGTTGTCGGCGAAGTTCTCCTCGCAGATGCTGGCCTTCAGACCGCCCGAGGACTCGGCCACCTCGACGTATCGCAGGCCCGGCTCGGCGTCCGGGCAGGTGCCCGGCTCCAGCTCCACCACCGCGGCCACCTTGACGATGCCGTCGTTGCCGATGCCCTTGATCTGCTCGAAGCGGCGGGTGAAGTAAGCCGGCTCCCCGAAGGACTTGTCGTCCTCGTCGGAGACGAAGATGATGAACAGGTAGGCGTCTTCGCGGAGGAAGTTTGCGTTCTCGCGAGAGATGAGCGGCTCGCTGAGCGCCATGACGGCCGCCTGAAAGCCCTGCTCGTCGCCTTTGCCGTCCGTGCCCACCCGGACGTTGTCCGCGAAGACGTTCTCCCCGTTGGCGACGAAGCGATCGATGATGCGCACCTCTCCCAGCAGCCTGCCCTGGTGATCCGGGTTGTAGACGTCGGTGGAGATGACACCGATGTGGAAGTCGGCCCCCGTGTCGTCCAGGTAGTCGTAGAAATAGCCGAAGTTCTCCGCCAGGGCGTCCTGCTCCTCCTGCATGGAGCTCGAGTTGTCCACGACCCACAGCACGTCCAGCACGGGCACCGAGCTCTGCTGGAAGACGTCGACCTGCTGGCCGGGCGGCGTCCGGACCCGAAAGCGCGGATCCTCGCAGCTCATCATGACCTGGAGCGCGAGCAGCACCGCTGTGAGCCGGGCGAGCCGGATCGTGGGCTTCATCTCGGCCGACCTTCCGTCTCCCGCACGTCGACCCGGCAGGGGAGAGCGTGATTGTTCCATCGCATCTTCATCATCTTCGCCCGGCGCGACAGTGCCGACCTCCGGCACGGGGAAGGCGCACCGGGCCCATGGGCTCATTATGGGTTGCGCGCGAGGGAGGTGTCAACCGCGCGTGCACCGGATACGCCACCTCGTCGCGTCCCGGATCGGAAGTGAAGGGATCATCTGGCTCAGGGTGCGACCGTGAGCTCGCCCAGATCGAAGCGCGAGAATCCGTCGGCCGTGCCGGGGTCGTAGTCGCAGAAGACGAAGGTGTAGCCGCCGTCCTCGCTGAAGCGGTAGGCGTAGGAGTACGTATCGGCCTCGGTCAGGGTCAGCGTCTGCATGAACTCGTCGTTGTTGCCGCAGTCGGGGCAGGACGGATTCCAGACCGAGTCGACCCACAGCCAGCCCGGCGTGAAGCGCGGGTCGCTCTCGTGCGGGCCGTAGCCCACCTGGGCCGAGATGCCGGCCGGGGGGCCGGCCGGCTCGGTCACGCCGGCCTTGTAGACCCGGCCGAAGAGGAGCGGCGTGGGCGTGCCTGCGTTCGTGGAGGTGCTCGGGGGGTGCTGCAGATCGCACCAGCCGATGCCCGGGCTCGACGCCTCGTCCGTGTAGCGGTAGCCGCCCGCGAGCGTGTCCGAGTTGACCCCCTTGTCCACGCGCACGTCGTAGTCGCCGGGCGCTGCCTGGGCCGGGGTGACGCAGCTGAGCTCGGTCGCAGACAGGATCTGGATCGAGCCGCAGGCCAGGCTGCCCAGGGTGACCGTCACGCTGGCGTCGAAGCCCGTGCCGGTGAGGGTGATCGTCTCACCGCCCGCCAGGATGCCCGAGGACGGCTGGACGTCCAGGACCGAAAGCGCACCCGAGCACGAGGCGTTGAAGTCGCCCGGGGTGGCGTAGTCGCCGCCCGGGAGCCTGTAGGCGGGCGCGGTCGGCGTGGCGCACCAGTTGGCCCCGTCGTCGTTGTCCAGCCAGTCGTAGGCGGCCGGGTCCAGGCTCATGGAGTGGCCGTTCGGGTTCGGGAAGCTGGCCCCGCCGTCGTACTCCACCCGATCGATCTCGAAGCCGTCCAGGGCGGCGATGACCTCGTCGCCCGCCTGGGCGAGGATGAAGCTGTCGTAGTCGAAGTCGCAGGCCACGCCGCCGTTCTGCGACTCGTAGGCGAACACGCACAGCACGGCCGCGCTGTTGGGCTCGAGCAGGATGTCGTCCGTGACCAGGAACCAGTCCGGTCCGTCCGCGTCGTAGAACTCCCAGGAGCGCAGGTTGATGGTCGCGCCCGAGACGTTGGTGACCTCGAACCACTCCCCCGCGTTGTCATCGACCGCAGACGGGTTCTGCATGATCTCGGAGATGATCACCGCCCCGGCCGGGATCAGGCCCTCGTCGACCAGGTCGTCGCAGTCGTTGTCCGCCGCGTCCTGGACCTCGGGCGCGCCCGGGTGGGTGTTCGGATCGAGATCGTCGCAGTCGGTCCCGCCGCAGGCCTCGTCGATATGGCCGTCTCCGTCCACGTCCTTGTCATTGGCCTGGCCCGAGCAGTCCTCGTCCAGGCCGTTGCCGCAGATCTCGGGGCCGTAGTAGGCGCTGTGGGACTGGTAGTCGAGCCCCTCGCAGAGCGCCCAGCCCGGGCCCAGGCACTGGCTGGCCCGGTGCACGGCCCCCGCGCAGACCCCGGCCTGCAGCTCGCAGGGCGCGAGCTCCAGGCTGGGGTCGTCTCCGTCTGTCGCACCGTCGCAGTCGTTGTCCACTCCGTCGCAGATCTCTTCGCTTGCGGCCGGTGCGTTGCAGCCCTGCCAGCCGAGCGCGCCCTGGCAGAACTCGGTGCCGCTGCAGGTGCCCCAGGCGTTCTCGCGATCGCAGGGGCGGGTGCTCAGGCCCTGGTCTGGCGTGCCGTCGCAGTCGTTGTCGAGCCCGTCGCAGATCTCGCCGCTTGCGATGTAGTCGGAGCCGTAGTCGATGAAGTCGCAGGCCTGGAAGCTCCCGCCGATGCACAGGCTGGGCCGGTGGGTGCTGCCCTGGCAGACCCCGAGCTGCTGCGCGCAGGGCTGGATCTGCATGCCCGGATCCGCGCTGTCGACCAGCCCGTTGCAGTCGTTGTCGCGGCCGTCGCAGGTCTCGAGGCCGTAGAAGGGGCCGTAGTCGCCCGCCTCGCAGGCGGCCCAGGCGCCGTTCTGGCACTGGTCGGGGCTGTGGAGGGAGTCTGCGCACTCTCCTTGCTGGTTGGCGCACGGCGCCAGGACCAGGTCGCTTGGCTCGTCGGTCAGCCCGTCGCAGTCGTTGTCCAGCCCGTCGCAGAGCTCGGAGCCAGGAGGCAGGTAGGCCGGGCCGTACTCGGTCCCGTCGCATTGCACCCAAGCGCCGCCGGAACAGCGGCTGCGCTCGTGGCGGGCCCCGGCGCAGACGCCCAGGGTCTTCTCGCAGGGCTCGAGCAGGAGGCTGGGATCGTCCGCGTCCACGAGCGCGTCGCAGTCCTCGTCGTCCCCGTCGCAGGTCTCCTGCTCGGGCAGCTCGGCCGTGCACTGGACCCAGTCGCCGTCCTCGCAGATCGCGGTGCCCGTGCAGCGGCCGTAGCCGTTGCTGCGCTCGCAGGGCTGCGGGGCGATCTCCTCGTCGGTCTCGCCGTCGCAGTCGTTGTCCCGATCGTCGCAGCCCTCCTGGCCCCCGTTCGAGAGCGTACACTCGTACTCGCAGCCGTTGTGGGGCAGGCCGTCCACGTCCCAGAAGCCGGGCGGGCACTCGGACGCCTCGCCCGCGATCTGGACGTAGACCGTGGGCCGGTCGCGATCGCTCGAGTCGATCTGGATCGAGGCGCTCCGCGGGCCCACGCCGGTGGGCGTGAAGCGCAATTCCAGCGGGATGGACTCGCCGGGCTGGAGCGTGACCGGAGAGGCGGGTGCGCCGGACAGCGAGAAGTCCTCGTTCGATCCGCTCGTCATGCCGAGCTGGGTCACCGTCAGGGAGCCGAAGCCCACGTTGCGCACCGAGACCGCCTCCGGCCCGGCCGTGTAGCCGTGGTAGACGGAGCCGAAGTCCACGAGGAGCGGATCGGCGTCCAGGACCGGATCGGTGCCCAGCCCGCTCAGGGGCACCTCCAGAGCTGGCTGGACCGGATCGTCGCTCTCGACGACCAGCACGGCTGCGTCTGTGCTGATGCTGCCCGAGGGCGAGTAGGTCAGATCCAGGCTCTCGAAGCCGCCCGGCTGGATGGCGGGCAGGGCTGTCTGGACCAGGCCGAATTTGGCGGCCGCCGGCCCTTCGATCGACAGGTCGCCCACGTGCAGCACAGCCGCGCCGGTGTTGTGGATCTCGACCGAGGCGCTGCCCTGGGCGCCGAGCTGGACCTGGCCGAATTCGAGCGCGGGCGGCCGGGCCTCGATCGCGGGCGGCGCCACGGCGCGGCCGAGCACGTCGACCGAGAGATCGGGGTGATCGGGATCCGTGCTCTGGATCGAAAGGGCGTCGGCGTGCTCGCCCACGTGCTCCGGGTGGAAGCGGATCGTGACCTGGACCCGCTCGCCCGGCTGGACGTCCCAAAGCCCCCCGCCGCCGTCGAGCGAGAAGCCGGCCGCGCCGTCCCGCAGCTCGACGGCGATGATGCGCAGCAGCTCGCCGCCGGCATTGGCGAGCTGGACGTCCATCTCCACCTGCGCGCCGGCGTAGTGCTCGCCGAAGTCGATCGGGAAGGGCGTGACCTCCAGCGAGGCCTGGATGCCCTCGCCCCGCAGGGAGATGATGCGCAGCCGCTCGTCCCCGTCGCCCGCGCTGTCGTCCTCGTCGTCGGTGATGACCAGCGAGGCCTGGGCGAGGCCCTCCGAGGACGGCGAGAAGAGGACCCGGGCTGTCAGCATGCCGACCGGGTAGCCGTCCGTACCGGTGCAGGTGCCGTCGACGCAGGTGGCCTCGCCCTCGCAGTCGCTGTCCTGCTCGCAGGGCCCGGTGTCCGGGCTGAAGAAGGCCGGGGTGGCGGGGTGGATCTCCACCGAGAAGTGCGGGCTGGAGAGGGGCTCCACCCGGACCTCCTCCACGGTCAGCACCGCGTCGGCGGTGCCGAGGTTCTTGATGTAGACGCTGTGCGCGGACGCCCCGCCCACGCTGACCTGGCCGAAGTCCAGCACCTCGACCTCGGGCCCGGAGCTGGCCGGGTCGTCGACCGCGGCGATCTCGGACGAGCCCTTGTAGGAAGAGGAGATCGGGACCCGGACCAGTGGCTCGTCTTGGTCGTCGGAGACGATCAGGAGCGCGCCCTCGTCCATGCGGCCGTCTGCCGGGGTGTAGCGCACGTCCACGGCCCGGCTGTTGCCGGCTGCGATCACCAGCGAGACGAGGCCCAGTGGCTCGGCCTCGAACTCCGCGCTGGTGCCCTGCTCGAAGGAGATCGACGAGACGTGCAGGTCGGCGTCGCCCTGGTTGCGGATGGATAGCTGCAGGCTGACCGGCTGGCCGATCCGGCCGTTGCCGAAGTCCAGAAAGGCCGGATCGACCGCGATGTCCGGCTCGCCGCCCGCGTCGCCGCCGCCGTCTCTGCCGCCGTCGGGCGTCTCGCCCACGCAGCGCCCGTTGCGGCAGATCTCGTCGGGCTCGCAGTCGCTGTCGTAGATGCACTCGGGGCCCCCGTCGGTGACCGACTCGCAGATCCCGTCGTGGCAGAACGAGCCCAGCGGGCAGTCGCTGTCGGTCGTGCAGGTGGTCGGGCCGCTGTCGGACGGGCTGCCGTCGCCGCCGCAGGCGGGCAGGCGAGACGCGGCCAGCAGGAGCAGGGCGGAGAGGGCGTATCGGTTGAGCATGGGGAACCTCACGTGAAAGGCGCGAAAGACGGGACTATTATCCACGCAACGCCGCTGGATGACAACCGGCTCGGCTCTAGGAGGAATCCGCGCTGTAGCGTTTTCACCCCCACCCGGGCTTCGCCCGACCTCCCCCGTCAAAGGGG
>JAFGRB010000268.1 GCA_016935365.1 Deltaproteobacteria bacterium | reverse complement strand
GCTGCACTTGTTTTGGGTCTTAGTCACTCTCAGGGGGCTTTCGCAAAGCCCCCTCGCTGCTGGAATACGATTCCAGCAGCTTCACCCAAAACGACCGCCCTTCGGGCGGCTAGCCCTGAAAACAAACGCGGCTTGGAAAGCCGCGCTTGTTTTAGGGCTAGTCCAATGGGTGGAACCACGGCCGGGAACCGTGGTATATGGCGGGCGATCCCCACCCTGGCTACACGAGGAGGACGAGATGCGAAAGACGCTCCTGTTCCTGGCCGCGGCCTTGCTGGTGGTCGCCTGCCCGGCCGACAAGGGCCCGATCGAAAAACGAGACAAACCGGATGCGAGCAAGGAGAGCACCATGCCGCCGAGCGTTGATCGAACCGACGTGCCAGCGACCGCGCCGGGCGAGCCGGCCGGCGCGCCGGAGGCGGACATCCTCGCGGCCACGGGCGGCGGCAACGCCTTCGCCGTCGGTCTCTACCACCAGCTCCGCAAGGAGGAAGGCAACCTCTTCTACTCGCCCTACAGCCTGTCGACCGCCCTGGCCATGACCTTTGCCGGCGCCCGGGGCGAGACCGCCGCCCAGATGGCGAGCGCGATGCACTTCAGCCTCGATCCCGTACGACTCCACCCGGCCATGGCCGGCCTGAGCCGGGAGATCATGGCCCGGGCCGAGAAGGCGGGCAATCAGCTCCGCATCGCCAACCGGCTCTGGGGCCAGCAGGGCTACGCCTTCCTGCCGGCCTTCCTCGAGCTGACCCGCAAGATCTACGCGGCCGAGCTCACGCCGCTCGACTTCGCCGCCACCGAGCCTGCCCGCCAGACCATCAACGGCTGGGTGGCCGGCAAGACGGCCGACAAGATCCTCGATCTGATCCCCAAAGGCGTGCTCAGCCCGGAGACCCGCCTGGTGCTGACCAACGCGATCTACTTCAAGGGGAGCTGGGCCCGGAAGTTCAAGGAGGAGCACACCCGGCCCCGGCCCTTCCACCTGAGCGTCTCCGAAAAGACCGAGGTGCCCATGATGGCCCAGGTGGACGAGTTCCGCTACGCACAGCAGGGCGATCTGGCCCTGCTCGAGCTGCCCTACGCCGGGGACGAGCTGTCCATGGTCGTGCTGCTGCCGGACGCGATCGACGGCCTCGGAAAGCTGGAGCAGTCCCTGAGCGCGGACGGGCTCACGGCCTGGCTGAAGTCGATGCGCGAGCAGGAAGTCGAGCTGTCGCTGCCCCGCTTCAAGCTCTCGTGCGGCTTTTCTCTGCCGAAGCAGCTCATGGCCCTGGGCATGCAGCTCGCCTTCGGCATGCAGGCCGACTTCACCGGCATGACGGCGCAGAAGCCCGGGCTGTACATCTCCGACGTGATCCACAAGGCCTTCGTGGAGGTGAACGAGGAGGGCACCGAGGCCGCGGCCGCCACCGCGGTGGTCATGGCGGAACAGGGCTTGAAGCGGGACAGGCACCCGGTCTTCCGGGCCGATCACCCCTTCCTCTTCCTGATCCGCGACCGCAAGAGCGGCCAGATCCTCTTTTTGGGCCGGGTCGCGAACCCACTCGGAGGCTGACCGCGAAGGCCCCAATTGGCTCGCACAGAGTGCGATTTGCGCTGTAGAGGATTTTAGGTAGATCGAGCGGACCGCAGCAAAACCTCCCCCGCTGGAGACTGTCGACAATCGACAGATTATCGAAGATGAATGCCCTGCAACTCCGCAGAACGTCCAGGTGCAAGTCGAAACACTTCGTTTGTCGACAGTCTCGTTGCGGGAGAGGTGAAATTCGCTGAGATGCGAACCGAAATTAGACGACGCCACACAGGTGGCGCCACTGGCGTCATTTTCTTGTCCACAAGCTCCGATCTGGAACCCGAGACCACGGAACGCCTACTTTTATGGGGTATCGCCTGGTTCTGGCCTCGCACTCGGTCAGTCAAGGTGTGGTCGAGCGCACAGCGCGGATGGCTCGTGTCGAGCAAGCGTAGACCGGTCACCGCAGGGACTCGATGCGGGCGCTCGTGAGTATCTCGATCTGCTCCGAGTGCGAGAACGACCGCGACTGCCCCGGGCGCCAGAGCTGCGTCTACGACGTCCCCAGCGGCTACGCGGTCTGCAGGTGAGCGTCCCTACTCGGCCCGGCTGAAGCGCATGGGCTGGGTGACGATCACGACCCCACCGCCCGCGGGCTTGGGAAAGCGCATGCGCAGGATGACCCTCCTGACGCAGGCCCGGACGCGCTCGTTCTTCAAGCTGCCTTCGATCTTCGTCACCTTGCTAACCCGGCCGCTCCCGGCGATGACCCAGCTGGCCTCGATCGTTCCCGCGAGCTTGGGCTCCTTCGCCCGCTCGACGCAGAAAGACAGCATCCGCCGGTAGCGCCTGAGCACGCGCCGCACCACGGCCTGGTCCAGGCTGCCCCGTACGCTCGGACGCTCCAGGCGAACCCTCGGCTTGTCTCTCCGGAGCGTGCCCAAGCCTCCAACGCGGGCCAGGCCCCCACCGCCTCTGCCGCTGCCGGCGGTGGCCAGTCCGCCGAGGCCCAGGCCCCCGCCTCCGCCCGCCACCCGGTCGAAGCCGCCGCCCAGGCCGCCGATGCCCGAGGTCGCTCCGAAGACGCTGGCCAGGCTCCCCTCGGGCGTCTCGACCTCGCGGGCGACGGCCGGCGGGAGCGGGCCGAGCAGGGGCGCCTGCTCGCGACCGGCCGAGGCCATTGCCAGGGCGTCGACCAGGTCGCGCATCCCGCAGCCCTCCTCGGCCACGATGTGCAGCGGCTCGGCCGCGCGCAGAAGCTCGCGAAGCTCTTCGCCCAGCGCGCCGTGCAGCTCTCGCGCCTCCGCCGCATTCAATGCGATCTTCCGGCTCCGGCTCTGGAAGCTCCAGCCCTGGCCGGAGACGCGCAAGACGGCGGGCTCCTCGCGCGGCGCGCGCGAGCGCGCACCCGGCAGCTTCAGCCCGACGAAGCGATCCGGGATCTCGAGCCGCTCGAACGCGGGCTCGGGCACCGGGCGGCCCAGCAGGCCCCGCCTCGGACGCGCTTCCGCGGGCTCGTCCTCGGAGCGCTTCGGCTCGGCGGCTCGCAGGACCGGGCTCAGCGCGGCGTCCAGGGCCCGCAGGCCGGCGGGCGTCCTGAGCAGGAGCGCCACCCTGCGCGCGCCGGCCGCGCCCAGGTCGCGAAGCAGCGCATCGAAGCGCACAACGGGCGTGCGCGCGTCGACGGCCAGCGAGACCTCGGCCTGGGACTTCTCACCCCGCTCCCAGCGCTGCGTGCGCTCGACGCGGCGCCGCGCGCGGCGCAAGGCATCCGCGAGCCCGCCGGGCTCCGGCCGGGGCGGCCCGTCGGGCGGGAGGCGGACCGTGAGCGAGGCTGCGGGCCGCTTGCCCGCGCGCCGGTCGATCCGCAGCAGCCGCAGCTCGGGCTGCGAGCGGACCCGGTCCGCCTGCGCGCAGGCCGCCTGGAGCCTGCGCTTGCAGGCGCTGTCCAGGATCGCGAGCTGGGTCGAGCGGTCGAAGGCCCGGCCCTGCTGCCGGGCCAGCGCCAGGGTCCACTCGCGGTCCATGCGCGCGGCCATGTCCCGGCTGTCCGGGCTCGCCCTGGCGCACTGGATCGCGGGCAGGCTCTCGGTGTAGGCCCGGGCCACCAGCAAGGCGCTCGAGTCCGGGGCGGCCTGGGCCCGGGCTTGCAGCCCGCGGGCCAGCGCCGCGGTGGCCTGGCGCAGGCAGCCCATGCCCCGGGATCGCTCTTCTTCGGGCGGCAGCGGCAGGCCCGCGTAGCGGTCCCGATCCCAGCCCGCCTCCGATGCCTGCGGGCCGAGCCGGGCGCGAAGCAGCCAGGCGCCCTGGACGTGCTGCAGCTCGATCTCGGCCGGCCCCGGGCGCGGCAGGCCGCCGGGCAGCTGGAGCGGATCCAGGCCGCGCGCGTCGATACGCAGGCGCATGGCGCAGCCTCGCCTCTCGGCGGCGCGGAGCGCGAAGACCCGGCGCGGATCCACCCCCAGGCCCAGGCGCAGCCAAGGCCTTCCGTCCAGCTCGTCGAAGTGCATGTCGATCTTCGAGTCGAGCCCTCGCGCGGCGATCAGCCGGCGGATGGCTCGCTCCTCGACGCCGGGCGCGAAGGCGGCCGCCAGGGCCAGGGCGCCGGGAAAGCCCGGCCGCGCGCCGCCGGGCGCGTCGAGCCAGACGAGCTGCAAGCTCCGGGGCAGGGGCAGCCCGGCCTTCTGGCCGTGGACCTTGGCGATCAGGCCGATCAGGGCCCCGGGCCGGCGGAGCAGGAGATCCAGCTCGCAGCAGAACCCGCAGCGCATGAGCTGCATCGCGTAGCCGTGCTCGTCGTCTCTGCCCTCGATCGGCACCCGGGTGGACCCGGCGGAGCGGGCCAGGTCGAGCTGCAGATCCAGCGCGGCCCGCGCCGGCGTCTCCAGCTGGAGTGCGGGCGCGGCCCCGCCGAGCGCCAGGCCGGCCAGCGCCTCGCCGTGCGCGCTCGGATCCGCGACCAGCCGCAGGTCCAGGCCCTGGCCTCGCGCCTGGACGCTCGCGCACAGGGCGTCGAGCTCAGGCCGGCCCGCGGTCAGAAAGAGCCGGCCCAGGCTCAGCTCGGCGATGCCCGCGGCCGACAGCTGCTCGACGAGATCCGGCTCCACGCTGTCCAGGGCCGCGAGGAGAAGGCCGGCCTCCAGGCAGGCGAAGAGATCGGGCAGGCGGTCGGTGTCGAAGTGGACCAGCAGGGGCGCCGCCTGGCCGAGCAGGTGCAGCCAGGCGGGCCGGACGCGCGCGGGCCAGGCCCGGGCGGGCTCCTGGATCAGCCGCCGCAGCACGGCCCGGCCCTGCTCGGGGCTCTCCGGCGCCAGCTGATCCCGGGTGGCGATCAGCAGGCGCAGCCCGTCGGCCTGCTGCTCCGCGGCGATCCAGTCCTGGCTGCGCTCGGCGGCGAAGAGGCGCCATCCCTCGGGCAGCGGCTCGGCCCCCTCCCAGGCCACGGGCTCGAAGCCCCGCTGGCCGAGCAGCGCCGCCAGCTCCGAGCCCAGCTCGCCCGCGTTCGAGGCCGGCAGCCAGACGCGGTGCAGCACGGGCGGGACGCCGCCCGCCGGCAGCCCGGGCAGGGCGTGGACCGCCGCGCGGCTCACCTCGTCGGGCCAGGGCTCGAAGAGGCCCGCGGCCAGCGGGCGGCTGCGGTCCAGGGAGGGCAAGACCCGGGGCGAAGCGCCGGGTGCAGCGGCCAGGCTGTCGATCGCGTCCAGGGCCAGCCGGGACCAGGGCGCTTTTCCCCGCTCGTCGAGTGCCTGCAAGAGCGCCTGGATCGATCCTCGCAGCTCGGCCAGGCCTCGAGCGCGGAGCAGCACGACCAGGCTGGGGCCGCTGCCGAGCCGCTCCAGGGCTCGCCGGGCGGCCGGATCGCCGAGCGCCTGCAGCCGCTCGGGGCCGGGCAGGCTCGAGATGCCGGCGCAGCCGGCCAGGATGAAGACGATCGCGCACAAAGCGACGGGGCTCCGCATGGGATCCTCCGCTCGACACCATCGGAGTGTAACCGCTCAGGGGTGCTTCTGCCACCCCTGATCCCTCCGGATAGCGGTCAGCTCGACGGCAGCACGGTGAAGCCGGCCTGGCGGAAGTGCTCATCGGTGGCGAAGGCGGTGTCGAGCCCCAGGCGGCTCATCGCGGCGAAGGAGGTGCAGTCGGTGAAGCTGTAGCGCTTGTCGCGCTCCTGGCCGAAGCGCCTCCAGGCCTGGTCGAGGTCCTGCGGCTGCAGCGCGATCAGGCGCGCCAGCGAGCCGTCGCGCAGGGCGTTGCCGACCTCGATCGCCTCGCGATGGCCGGCGCGGTAGCGCAGCAGGGTGACCAGCTCGTCGAACACGTAGTCGCTGGTCAGCAGACGGCCCTCCCAGCCGGGCAGCTCCGCGGCCACGGCTCGACGGTCCGGATCGTTGGCCACGAAGAAGATGAACCAGGCGCTGGTATCCACGAAGGCCAGGCGCATCACCCGTCCCCGTAGAGCACGGCGTCGTGGTCGCGAGGCATCCGCGCTGTTGCGTTTTCACCCCCACCCGGGCTTCGCCCGACCTCCCCCATCATAGGGGGAGGTGGATTTTCCAAGATGCACAAAGTGTTATCCGTCCCTCCCCTGGCGGGAGGGACCGGCCGAAGGCCGAGGGGGGCGTGTAGCTTGGTCAATCATGATTGCGTGCCATACTCACAGCCAAATCATGGGGTATTTTCTTTTCCTGACTTGCGCAAACCCGCACAGCAAGCGAATTTTCGAACAACGCGGATTGCTCGTCGCGGCCCGCAGCGTCTGCCTCGGCGATGAAGCCCTGCAGGCGCTCGAGCGCCCTCCTGCCGCCGCTCTCGTGCGCCTGCGTCCGCTGCAGCCCGTCGGCCATGGAGCGCTCCGGCGTCAAGCCCCCCAGCCCGGAGCGCATCTTGACATCATGGCATCGCTACATCATGATGGCATGAGAACGACGATCAACATCGACGATGACCTGCTCGAGGCGGCCAGGGCGCTTGCCCGGGCGAGGGGCGTGAGCCTGGGCGCAGTCCTGTCCGAGCTCGTCCGCCGGGGAATGCGGCGTCGCTCCGGCAAGCTGTCCGAGTCGGGCTTTCCGGTCTTCGAGGTCAGCCCGGACGCACCGCCGATCACGGCCGAGCGGGTCGAGCAGATCGAGGCTCTCCCGTGAGCGCCTGCCTGCTCGACCTGAACGCGCTGCTCGCCCTGGCCTGGCCCAACCACGTCCACCACCGCCCGGCCCATGCCTGGTTCGCCTCGCACCCGGATCGCTTCGCCACCTGTCCGCTGACCCAGTGTGGCTTCGTGCGCCTCTCGTCCAATCTCGCCCTCACCCCGGACGCGGTCGCACCGCTCGAGGCGCTCGAGCTGCTCGCCCGGATATGCCGGCTGGACCGGCACGAGTTCTGGGCGGACGATGTCGACCTGGGCGTGCCGGAAGCGGTTCCGGCCAGCCTTCTGCTGGGCCATCAGCAGGTCACGGACGCCTACTTGCTGGGCCTCGCGATCCACCACCGGGGCCGCCTGGCCACCTTCGATCACGGCGTCCTGGCCCTGCTGCCCACCGACGATCCCCGCCGCGGCCGGATCGAGATCATCCCGGTCTGAGCCTCATCTCGGCCTGCCGAGGCTCTCCGTGGCCAGCTCGAGGATCTGCCTCCTCTCCTCCTCGTCGATCCCTCCCCCGGCCAGCCCCAGGATCCGGCTCGCGACCTCTTGGTCCACTTCGGCCTTTCTCAAGAACGACTCGATCTCGGGCACGTTGTGGAGATAGTCCACCAGCCTGCGCCTGTCTCTGGCGACCAGGTAGCTCGAGGTGATCGTCTCCCCTTCGGGGCCTCCATACCTGTAGCACTCCATCTCGATCCCATCGGGCAGCCGGCCCGCAAGCGCCGCGATCGTCTGGCTGCGATCGTCCACCAGCCTGAACTCCAGTAAGGCCTCCCGGGTCATGACGGAGATCACCCTGAGCGGATCGACTCCAAGCGGGACCATCAGAAAGACCCGGCCGGAATGCCGAGGATCCCGCTCGTCGCTCAACTCGGCCTCGAACATCACCGAGCCCAGGCCCGACTCCTCGAGCCGCACGCGCAGCACCCTTACCCCCTCCTCGACCAGCGCGTCGCGAAGCGACTTCTTTCTGGACTCCGGCCCTTCCCGGGTCTTCGACTCAGCCGGGCGCCGCTCGATCGCCTTCTCCGCGTCGAGCTCGAAGATCATACCGGTCCCGACAGGCGAGCCGAGCTCGTGCTTCAGACGCACCGCGACCGGCAGCCTGCCCACCCTCAACGCGACCGCGAGGTCGTGGGTCTCCCTCAGGAGCAAATCGTAGCTCTTCCTCGCGCCGATCGCGATCCGCGCGCTCCCTCCCCGGATGGGCCCCTGGATGATCGCCGCGAGCAGGACCTCCTCGTCCAGTACGACCGCCAGCCTCTCCTTGACGTGCTTGCCGGTCAGCTCCTCGAGCAGCTTCGCCCCCTTCCGATCAAAGCGCAGCGCCACCTCGGGCCTTCCGGTGCTCGGATCCATCACCACCCTGGCATCGGCGATGCGCTCCCCGGTCAGCAGAGCCTGCCCGTGAAGCAGGTACGTCCGATGCGTCTTCCCGGACGGGCCATCCTGCACCGCGTACCTGACCACCCGATGCGGCGGCACCTTGCCCTGCAGCAGCCTCTCCAGCTCCGTCAGGCCACCGGTCCCCTGCCCCAGCGCTGCCGGCGCGAGGAGGAGGACCGTCAGAAGCACTGCCATCCTGGAGCTCATTTCCATGGCAAGTCCTCCAGACGGCGGCTCATCGCAGCCCGTACTTCTTGAGCTTGCGCTTCAAGGTCGACAGCGCGACACCCAGCGCCCTGGCGGTCCGGGAGTAGTTATGCTCGCAGAGATCGAGGGCGCGGAGGATATGTCTCCGCTCTATCTCGTCCAGGGGCAGGATCTCTCCCGGCGCGTTCGGCACCGGGTCCTGGCCCGACGCGGTGCTGGGCCTGGCGGGCAGCTTGCGCAGCAGGGCGGAGGGGCGGACGGGACCGCCCCTGGCGAGGATGGCCGCGCGCTCGAGCACGTTCTTGAGCTCGCGCACGTTGCCGGGCCAGTCGTAGTCCTTCAGGCGCTCGAGCTCGTCGGGCTCGAGCTCGATCCGCTGCCGGCGGCTCATGCTGCGCCGAAGCAAGAACGCGCACAGCTCGGGGATGTCCTCGCGCCGCTCGCGCAGCGGCGGCAGGTGGATGCGGATCACGCTCAGCCGGTAGAAGAGATCGCTGCGGAAGCTCTCGCCCACCGAGGCCTCCAGGTCGCGGCTGGTGGAGGCGATGATGCGCACGTCGACCGGGATGAAGGACTCGCCACCGACCCGCCGGACCTGCTTGTCCTCGAGCACGTTGAGCAGCTTGGACTGCAGGGCGGTCGGCATGTCGCCGATCTCGTCCAGCAGCAGCGTGCCGCCCTCGGCCATCTCGAAGATGCCGCGCCTGGCCGCGGTCGCGCCGGTGAAGGCGCCCCGGGCGTGGCCGAAGAGCTCGGCCTCGATCAGGCTCTCCGGCAGGGCGGCGCAGTTGATGGCCACGAAGGGCTCGTGGCTCGCGGGGCTCCTGTAGTGGATCGCCTTGGCGGCGACGTTCTTGCCCGTGCCGGTCTCGCCGGTCACCAGCACGGGCGCGGCCTCGGCCGCGGCCAGCTCGACCAGCTCGCGCACCCCGGCCAGGCCCCTGTCCCCCACCAGGACGTTCTGCTCGGTGTCCTTGCTGCGCCGGTAGGCGTCGAAGCGGGAGAGCTTCTCGTAGTCGAGCAGCTTGAAGGCCCGGCGCACGGCCAGCTCGAGCTCCTCCATCTCGAAGGGCTTGGACAGGTAGTCCTGGGCGCCGGCGCGGATGGCGGCGATGGCGCCCTCGAAGCTGGGGTGGGCGGTGATGAAGATGATCTGGATCTGGTCGTGATGCTCGAGAATGGCCGGGCAGAGGGTGTGGCCCTCCACGTCCGGCAGGCGCTGGTCGAGCAGCACCACGCTCACGGGCCGGCTCTTGACGAGCTGCATGCCCTCCGCGCCCGTGTGGGCGGCCAGCACCTCGATGCCCTGGGATACGAGGTGCTCGCGGACCGCGTCGCAGAACAGCTCGTCGTCGTCGATGATGAGTACGATGGATCGCTCCTTCAAGGGCTTCCTCCAGCTTGGCTAGGCGCCGGGCAGGTCGATGCGGACCTCGGTGCCCTCGCCCGGCCGGCTCGCGATCTCGATCCGCCCGTTCATCCTCAGAAGCAGGCGCCTGGCGATCACCAGCCCCAGGCCCGTGCCGTCCGGCTTGCTGGTGTGAAAGGGGCGGAAGAGCTTCTTCTGCTGCTCGGCGGTCATCCCGCGCCCGTTGTCGGCCACCTGGATGCGGATCGCGCCCCCCCGGGCCGCGATGCGGATCGCGATCTCCGGCTCCGGCCGGTCCCGGCAGGCCTCCATGGCGTTGGTCGCGATGTTGAGCATGACCTGCTGGAGCGCCCGCGGATCGGCCAGGCAGGTCGCGGCCCCGTCCGCGAGCTCGATCCGGAGCCCGATGCCCTGCGCGTCCAGGTCGCGCACCAGGAGCGACTCGAGCTTGGCGAAGAACGCGCCGAGATCCATCTCGCGCACATCGGGGTTCTCGAACATGGAGAAGTTCTTGAGGCTGTCGAGCAGGTACTGGATCCGGGCCAGCTCCTCGAGGCAGCGCCGGATGTAGTCCGCCGCCTGCTCGTCGCCCTCCTTGTCGAGCCGCGAGCGCAGCATGCTGAGCGTCATCCGGATCGCGTTGACCGGGTTGCCGATCTCATGCCGGATGCCCGAGAACACGTAGCCGATGTTGTCGGCGATGTTGACCGCCTCGGCCATGGACTCCAGCCGGAGCTGCTCGCTCACGTCGCGCTTGACCGCCACGTAGTTCGTCACCTCGCCGCTCGCGTCCTTCACGCTCGAGACGGTGCAGGCTTCCTGGTAGGGCGTGCCGTCCTTCTTGTGCCGGACCAGCCGGCCGCGCCACAGCCCGGCTCGCGCCAGGGCCGCATCGAGATCCGCGGCCAGCTCGGGGTGCTGCTCGCGGTCCATCACGGGCAGGAGCTGGCCCTGGACATCCTCGGGCGAAAAGCCGGTCACCGACTCGAAGGCGGGGTTGACGTACTGGACCATCCCGCGCCCGTCGGTGACCACGATGGCCTCGCCCGCCGCCTCGACGGCCGTGATGAGCTGCTCGCGTTCCCCCTGCGCCCTGGCCAGCTCGGTCAGGTCCTGGACCGTCCCCAGCATCCGGACGGCCTTGCCGGCGCTGTCGAAGGTCACCTCGGCCCGCTCGTGAACGGTCCTGATGCTGCCGTCGGGCAGGAGGATCCGGTGCGTGACGAAATAGGGAGCCCGGTCGCGAAGCGCGCGCTCGACCGCCGACTCGACGGCCTGCCGGTCGTCCGGGTGGACGGAGCGCAGGAAGGCCTCGTAAGTCGCGCCGAACTGCCGGGGCGTCAGACCGAAGATCCGGTAGATCTCATCCGACCAGTAGAGCTGGTCGCGCGCGATGTCCCAGTCCCAGTTTCCCAGATGCGCGATGCGCTGCGCCTCTGCCAGCCGCGACTCGCTGCGGCGCAGCTCCTCCTCGGCCGCGAGCTTTCTGACCGCCAGGACGACGTCCCGGGCCAGCTCCTCGAAGAACGCCTGCTCGTCCGGATCGCCCAGCAGGTACCCGGGCACCGAGACGGCCATCAGGCCGAGCGTATCCCCGCCGTGCGCCAGGCGGCAGACCATGGCCCCCGCATCGCAATGGACCTGGACGAGCGGGCAATCCCCGCACTCGCTCGAAGGATCCCGCACCCCGATCGCGTCGGGCTGGGCCAGCGCCCGCTCCCAGCACCAGGGGAAGGACCCGGCCTCGAGCCGCTGCCTGACCGCCACGAGCCCGTCGCCGAAGCCCGCCCCGGCCAGCCCGGTCGGCTCGCGCTGGCCGTCGAGCAGCGCGATCCAGGCGGTGCGGTAGCCCCGCGAATCGACCAGGATGTCGCAGGTGCCCTGGAGCAAGGCCGAGAGATCCTTCTCCCGGGCGAGCAGCAGGCTCACCTTGTGGATCGCCCTCAGCAGGGCGCTCAGGTGCGCTATCTTCGCCTCGGAGCCCTGCCCGTTCGGGATCTCGTCGTGCACGCCGCCGTCCTTTCAGACGGCTCACGATATGCCCGTCGCCGCGGAAACGAAAGCCCCTTCTCCCGGGACGCCACCTCGTCGCGCAGCTCGGCGTCGCAGCGCAGAAGTCGATGCTCGACTTGGAGAACCACGCCTCCGCTCGACTTCGGCGCAGCTCCTTGATCTGCGCGACGATCTGGCGTCCCGGATCAGCATGGCTGTGAACTCTTGGACTTCAGAGCCCGGCGCTCTCAGCGGTTGCGCCTGAGCATCTCCTGGAGGTCCTCGAGCAGGCCCTGGAGGTCCTCCTCGTGCTCCACCTCGTCCTCGAGGATCTTGAGCGCCAGGTTGTAGGTGACCGGGTCGACGTCCTTGCACTTCTTCATCAGGGCGTCATAGGTCTTGATGGCGCACTGCTCGCCCTTGATGTTCTGCTCGAGGATCATCTGGACGTAGGGGTCCGATGGATCCTCGTAGCCGCAGTTGCTGTGCTTGTACCAGTCCTCCGGCTTGCGGACGGGCGTGCCCTTGAGCTGGAGGATGCGCATGGCCACCATGTCCGCGTGCAGCAGCTCCTCGTTGGCGTGCTCGACGAGCTCCGCGGCCACCGCGTCCTTCATCGGCCCGACGACCAGCTTGGCGCCCACCCAGTACTGGTAGTAGGCCAGCCACTCGTCGCTGTAGGCCTTGTTGAGAAGCTCGACCACCTTCTCGGCGTGCTTGCCGACGATCTGCCTTCCGACGGTTCCCATGGGGTTCTCCTTCTTTCGGTTTGCTCAGGCAGCGCGATCGCGCCGGTGGGGCTGCCCGTTCACCCACCGGCTCATGAAGAGGTTGGACCCGGCGATCTGGAAGCCCATCTGCCGCGCAGCCTCGAGCCGGGTGGCGCTCGGAGGGCCGTTCATCTGGATCCGCATCACCACGCCCTCGGCTCCGCGCTCGGAGAGCGCCTGGAGCGCCTGCCTTCCTAGAGAGGTCTCCACGCGCCGCTGACCGCTGCCCGCCTCGGTGCACAGCTTGTCGATGGTCGCGATCCGCCGGCCGGTGATCGACTGGAGCTCAGGGTCGAGCCCGAACGCAGCCACCCCCGAGACGCGCCCGTCTCGCGCCAGGGCGATCAGGGCCTGGCGTTGATCGCCCGCCAGTGTACGTCTGAGCTGGAAATGACTGAGCCGGCAGACACGATCCGCGTCCATGGACGCGTCGAGTAGGTAGGGATTGCAAGGCTTGCAGCCGCAGACGATGCCCAGCGCATCCTCCAGCCTGTCGGCGTCGAGCGATGCGATATCCATGTCCGCGTCCTCGATCCCCGTGCGGTGCGGATCCGCCAGCACGGCCACGGTCTCGCCGGAGATCAAGCGGAAGTCGCTGCGCTGCAGCCCCTCGATGACCCGCCTGTCCGAGCCCGGAACGCGGGCGTAGACGAAGTCGATCGGCGCCCGGGTGGCACCCAGGGCGTGACCCAGCATGGCGTCCAGCGTATCGCGCGGCGCGTCGGGGGCGGCGATCAGGAGCCCCAGCCGCCAGACGTGCAGGCCCAGCACGGCGCTCTGATCCAGCACCGGCTCGATCGACAGCAAGCCCTGCAGCCGCCGGCCGTCGTCCGCAGCCAGAAGCAACCCGCCGGGCTCGGGGAGCGAAGCGCAGCGATGGGCGGCCACGTCCTCCCTGGCGATGCCCAGCGCGCGCAGGATCGCATCGTCGTGCGGGTAGAGGACCATCAGGCGGAGGATCTCGACGTCGAGCTCACGGGCCGAGCCCAGGATCGGTCGGATATGGATCCGCCTGCTCGTGCGGGTCTGCGAGCTTCCCTTCTCCTGCATGGCCTGCCTCCTCGGCTTCGCGTTCGGCGCCCCCCGCTCACGAGCAAGAACGATGCCAGCAATCAGACGCCGCCCGAGAGCGGCCAGATCCATGGTCCGGGCAGCGCGGCCCCTCCGTCCCGGTAGCTCGTTCTGCACCACCGCGGCCGCTCGGACTGGACCACCCAGAACGGGCGCCAGGCCACGAGCTCCGCCAAAGCACCCCCCTTTCCCGAGCCCTGGCGCCCGGGCACGGAACTTGCGTGAACCAGGCCGCGATGAACCCGCACCAGAAGAACCTGCGCGTCCGATTCGCGGGCGCAGCCGGGCAGGGCGTCCAGACAGCCGCCGATCTGCTCGGCCGGGCCGCCCTGCGCTCCGGGCGCTTCGCCTACGCGTATGCGGACGCGGAGAGCAGGATCCGGGGCGGGGTCAACTTCTCGCAGGTCCGCGTGTCGTCCGAGCCGCTCATGGGCGTGACGCAGCGCTGCGACCTGCTGGTCGCCCTGAGCGCCGAGGCCCAGGCCAGGTGCGCGGACAGCCTGGCCGAGCACGGCTCGCTGATCGCCGCCCGGGCAGCCGCCCACCCGCGCGCCGCGCCCTTCGACCTGGAGCAGCTCGCCGCCAGGGCCGGCTCGCGCGCGGTCGCCAGCACCGTCGGCCTGGCCGTCGCCTGCGCGCTGGCCGGGATCGAGCGCCCGATCTGCCTCGGGGTGGTCCGCGAGCGCTTCGCCTCCGGCGGCGCCCTGGCCGAGAAGAACGCGCAGGCCGTGCTGGCCGGCTACGAGGCCGTGCTGGGCTGGATCCGCCAGGAGCGCTACGCCGTGCCCGCCCGCCCCGAGGTGGCGAGCCGCCACCTGTGGATCGCCGGGCACGAGGCCATCTCGCTGGGCGCGGTCGCGGGCGGCGTGCGCTTCGTCGCCGGCTACCCCATGAGCCCGGCCACCGGCATCCTCTCCGACCTGTCTTCCTGGGCGCGGGACTTCGGCATCCTGGTCGAGCAGGCCGAGGACGAGCCGGCGGCCATCAACATGCTGGCCGGAGCCTCGTATGCCGGCGCCCGGGCCATGACCGCCACCTCCGGCGGCGGCTTCTGCCTCATGTGCGAGGGCGTCTCGCTGCTGGGCATGATCGAATGCCCGGCGGTCGTCGTGCTCGCCCAGCGGCCCGGGCCTTCCACCGGCCAGCCCACCCGCACGGCCCAGGGAGACCTGCGGCTCGCGCTGCACGCCGGTCACGGCTTCTTCCCGCGGGTGATCCTCGCCCCGCGCGACGTGGCCGACGGCTTCGAGCTGACGGCCCGGGCCTTCGACATCGCCGAGCGCTACGGCGTGACGGTCTTCGTGCTCAGCGATCAGCTCCTCCAGGACAGCCGGGCGGTCGTGCCGCCCTTCGACACGGCCGGGCTCCCGCGCGCCCGGCACCTGCTGCAGCCGGATCAGCTGAAGGCCATGCCCCGCTACCAGCGCTACGCCCAGACCGCATCCGGCGTCTCGCCCCAGGCCGCGCCCGGCTCTTCCCGCCACGTGGTGGTGGTCGACTCGGACGAGCACGACGAGGACGGGCACCTCACCGAGTCGGCGGAGATCGCCGCCCGCATGGCCCAAAAGCGCCTGCGCAAGGCCGAGCTCATCCGGAATGCAAAGCTGCTCGCCGCGCCCGAGCCCGAGGGCGATCTGGACGGCCGGCCCCTGGTGCTGAGCTGGGGCAGCACCTACCAGACCCTGGCCGAGGCCCGGGCCGTGCTGATGGACCGGGGCGGGGACTTCGCCCACCTCCACCTCCGACAGCTCTGGCCGCTGCCGGCAGATCGGCTCAAGAGCGCGTTCGAGCGGGCCTCGTCGCTGGCCGTGGTGGAGTGCAACCCGAACGGCGAGCTGGCCGGCCTGCTCGAGCAGACGACCCTGACGAGGATCGACCATCTCCTGACCCGCGCGGACGGCCGGCCCATGCACGTCGACGAGCTGACCGAGCGGATCGAGTCGGAGGTGCTCCGATGAGCGTGCGCCCGGAAGACTACGCCAGCCGCGTGGAGATCGCCTGGTGCCCGGGCTGCGGCAACCGCCCGATCCTCGAGGCGGTCAAGGCCGCCCTGGTGGCGCTGGACCTCGCGCCGCAGCGGGTGGTGATCTGCAGCGGCATCGGCCAGGCGCCCAAGCTGCCCCACTACCTGCGGGTCAACACTTTCAACGGGCTCCACGGGCGCGAGCTGGTCTCGGCCTGCGCCGTCAAGATGGCCGCCCCCGACCTGTGCGTCCTGGTCCACGCGGGCGACGGCGGCGCTTACGGCGAGGGCGGCAACCACCTGCTGCACGCCATCCGCCGCAACGTGGATCTGACCCTGGTGGTCCACGACAACAAGACCTACGCCCTGACCAAGGGCCAGGCCTCGCCGACTTCCGACGCGGTCGAGGGCACGCGGGTGACGGTTCTGGGCGCGGCCGCAGCTCCCCTGAACCCGCTGGCGCTGGCCATCTCCCAGGGATGCAGCTTCGTGGCCCGGACGAGCTCGGCGCTGCCGGAGCACCTCCAGGAGATGATCCAGGCGGCCGTGCGCCACCGGGGCTTCTCCCTGCTCCACGTGCTGCAGCCCTGCGTGGTCTGGGACCGGGTGCACACCTACGCGTACTACCGCGAGCGCTGCGAGCCGATCGGCGCCCGGCACGATCCGCGCGACGCCCGGGCCGCCTTCGCCCTCGCCCTGCAGGATGGCGAGCGCATCCCGGTCGGCATCTTCTACACGGCCGACAGGCCGGTCTACGATCCGTCCGCCACGAGCGGCCTCGACCGGCCCTCGCGGGAGCTGCCCGTCGATCCCGACCGGGTGCGCGATCGCTTCTCTCGATTCCGCTAGCGTGCGAAGCTTCGCAGACAAGGAGGCAGACATGAAAGCCAGACCGATCCTCGAGCGCGTGAAGTGGCTGGGCGCCATCGACTGGGACCGGCGCCTGTTCGACGCCCTGATCCCCCTGCCGGACGGCACCAGCTACAACGCCTACCTGGTGGAGGGCAGCCAGAAGACCGTCCTGCTCGACACCGTCGACCCGCCCATGACCGAGGTCCTGCTCCGCCAGCTCGAGTCCGTGCCGCGGATCGACTACGTCGTCTCGCAGCACGCCGAGCAGGACCACGCCGGCGCGATCCCGGCCGTGCTCGCGCGGTACCCGGAGGCCGAGCTGCTGTGCTCGAAGAAGGCCCGGGGCATGCTGCTCGAGCTGCTGGATCTGGACGCCTATCGCATCCGGGTCGTCGAGGACGGCGAGGCGCTCTCGCTCGGCGACCGCAGCCTGAAGTTCATCTACACGCCCTGGGTCCACTGGCCCGAGACCATGGTGAGCTACCTGCAGGAGGACCGGGTCCTGTTCAGCTGCGACTTCTTCGGCTCGCACATCGCGGCCAGCGAGCTCTTCGTCGCCGACCCGGGGCGGGTCCTCGAGGCGGCCAAGCGCTACTTCGCCGAGATCATGATGCCGTTCCGCGCGGTGATCGCAAAGAACCTGGAGAAGCTCGAGGGCTACCCGGTGGACCTGATCGCCCCGAGCCACGGGCAGGTCTACGGCCGGCCGAGCCTGATCCTCGACGCCTACCGCGACTGGGTCCTGGGCGAGCCCAGGAACCTCGCCGTGCTGGCCTACGTGTCCATGCACGGCAGCACCCGGCGCATGGTGGATCGGCTCGCGGGCGCCCTGGTGGAGCGCGGGGTCGAGGTGGAGTCGTACAGCCTGCCGGAGACCGACATCGGCAAGCTGGCCATGTCGCTCGTGGACGCGGGCACGATCGTGATCGGCACGCCGACCGTGCTCACCGGCCCGCACCCCGCCGCGGCCTACGCGGCCGTGCTCGCCAACGCGCTCAGGCCCAAGGCGCGCTTCCTGTCGATCATCGGCTCCTACGGCTGGGGCGGCAAGGCGGTCGAGACGCTCGCGTCGCTGGTGCCCAGGCTCGAGGTGGAGGTCCTCGATCCGGTGCTCTGCATGGGGCTGCCCGGCGAGGCGGACGAGCAGGCGCTCGACGCGCTGGCCGAGAAGATCGCCGCCAAGCACGCGGAGCAGGGCTTCGCCAAGCGCTCCGAGCGAAACCGCTTCGACTGAGCTGCGCGCCTGGAAAGCGATAGACGAAAGGCGAAGCCATGGACGAACGACGAGACACGAAGACGCCGCCCGAGCCGATCCCGCTGCACACCGGCGCGCTGAGCGCCGAGGCGATCGACCTCCTGCTCTCCCACCTGCCGGTCGACCTCACCTTCGTGGATGAGACAGGCCACGTGCGCTACTTCTCGAACACGCCCGGGCGGATCTTCAAGCGCAGCCCGGGCATCATCGGCCGGCACGTGACCGGCTGCCACCCGCCGAGCAGCGTCGACAAGGTCGAGCAGATCGTCGGCGCCTTCGAGCGCGGCGAGCAGGACCGGGCCGAGTTCTGGATCCAGCTCCAGGGCCGCTTCATCTACATCCGCTACTTCGCCGTCCGGGACGCGGGCGGCGCGTACCGGGGCACGCTCGAGGTCAGCCAGGACATCACCGAGCTCCAGAAGCTCGCCGGCGAGAAGCGGCTGCTCGACTGGGGCGCCTGAGCGAACGATCGCTCAGCTCTGGGCTTGTGTCGGTCACCTGCGTGATGCAGAATGATCAGGAGGAGGTTGCATGCGCAGGGAATACACGCTCCACATCGTCGAATGCGATGGCTGGTACGCTGGCTTCGTGGAGGAGATACCGGGGGCTCATACGCAGGGCAAAACCGTCGAGGAGGTCAAGGAGAACATCCAGGAAGCCATCCACCTCGTTCTCGATGCCAACCGCCGGCACATGCTGGATGACGAGACCTCCGCGAAGATCATCGACACGACCACGATATCGGTGGATGTATGAAGAGACATGCGCTGATGTCCTGGTTGAAGCAGCACGATTGCATCGTCGAGCGGGAAGGAAGGTCCCATACACAGGTCTACTGCCGTACCACGGGCAAGAGCGCCTCGGTGCCGAGACATACAGAGATCAACACCTTCACGGGGCGCGGCATCTGCAAAGACCTCGGAATACCTGTCATCGAAGAACGCTAGCTCTCAAGCACGGACGGGCGCAGTAACGCCGGGACCGATCTGACGGTACATACCCATCGTGTTTTTCCCGCGGTCGGCTTATACTCGACCCATGAAGACCACGTTCATCGTCCTATTGGTGCTGGCCATCGGTGCGCCCTCTCCCGCGCGGGCCATCGATGACGATCTGTGGACCGCGGTGGTCGAGCTGGGCCAGCTGGGCCGGTCCAGGCAGGCCGAGCAGCGCATCCGGGCGGCCGGGCGGGACGGCCTGGACGCCCTGCTGCTGGCGAGCCGCCTGGGGGATAGCTCCGTGCTTCCGAGGGCGGCGCACGCGGGCGGGTGCCGCTCCATCCTGACCATGGCCGCATGCTTGGGACAGAAGCCCCCCTCGACGCGGGCCGCCGAGCTGGCCATCCAGCTGCTGCAGGAGAACGAGGCCTGGGCGCGAGAGCTGTTCGCCTCCGAGGACGCCTTCCTGCGCAGCATGGCCCTCTTGAGCACCTGCAGCTCGCCGGACAAGCTGCTCGCGACCCTGGAGAGCGCGGCCCAGGAGGAGCCCGGCCCGGATCTGCTCGAGGCCTCCAACCTCGTCTTGTTTCATTTCGGAACGGGAGAGCCCGAGGTGGAGGAAGGCCTGCGCGTCCGGATCAAGGAAGCCGCCCTGGGGCTCAGGACCCGAAGCCTGCCCATCATCCCCGAGGAGGCATGCCTGGCCTCGGACTTCGGCGACTCGACCGATGTGCAGGACCTGGCCTTCGGGCGGGTTCGCTGGATGGGCCGTTTCAACGGGCTCGACTACATGCAGCGAAAGGACGGCTCGGCCTTCGGCCTGCCGCCGGTCTGCGTGCTGAAATGCTACCAGGCGCTCAAGATCAAAGCCGAGGGCGAGCCCCCGGCACAGATGGTGGACCTCCTGTTGCGGGTGGCCGAGGACCTGACCCTGGAACCGGGCTTGCGCGCCCGAGCTGCCGAGGCCCTGATGCCCGACCTGGCTCTGCTGCCCGAGCTCAAGCGGGTCAGGACCGCGGCCAGGCTGGTCAACGCGGGATTCGAGGTGCCCTTCAAGCTGAGCTACGACGATTCCCGCTTGCCCGACCTGCGAGTGCTGGAGGCCGCCATCCGACAAGGAGCCGACATCCGGGAGGCGGTCATCCCGACCGTGGTCTGTCCGAGGTACCAAGGCGAGCAGATCGTCCTCCTGGGCTTCTCGGACAAGCCGGCCGCCGCCGACCGGGCCGCGCAGATCGCCGCGTACTGCCCCAACGCTCGCACGGCCGCCACCGCGGCCTTGATCCGACTGGGAGATTCCCGGGCCAAGGGGATGCTATTCACGCTGCTGGTGAGCCAGCGCACCCTCGGGCTCCAGCGGGACAAGCTGGTGGACGCCCTGAGAGCCCGGGGCGGGTCGGAGCTCAGGGATCTGATCCTGGAGTTGGCCGAGGCGGGCAACCGGGTCGCCAGACGCCTGCAGGTCTCCGTGTACGGGGACTCCAGGTAGAAGGAGACGAGAACATGGAGCTCCGACCAAGCCCGATCTTCGCCTCCCTGGCCGCACTGCTCGTCAGCCTGGCCTCTCCTTCGGTACTGGCCGCGGACCGGCTCTGGGAGGCGGTCTTCGCCCTGGGGGATCCAACGCTCTCGGCCGAGGCCGAAAAGACCCTGAAGGACGCGGGTCCCAGGGGCATCGAGATCTTGCTCCAGGCGGCCCGGGCAGACCACGATTTCATGATCCTGGACGAGCCCCTGCGTGTCCTGGGGTGCAAGAAGAGTCCGTCCTTCAGCGACGTGCCGAGGACGCCCAGCATCCCCGAGCGGGCCGCCGCCCTGGTGGTCGGCCACCTGCCCGCCCACCCCGAGCTCCAGCATCGCCTGCTGAGCTCCGGGCGCGAGGTCGAGCGGGCCCTGGCCGTGCTCAGCCTGCTGGGCTCCTCTTCGTACGAAGATCTGGAGCGCGCGCTCCGCAAGCTCGGACCGAGCACCCACACGGTGCGCCAGAGGCTGGTTTTCTCCCTGCACAGCTGCATCCGGAGCCGAAAAGCCGGGCTTCCGCCCGAGCTGTACGACTCCCTGTGCAGTCGCCTGGACATCCTGCTGCACGATTCCTTCAAAACGTCCTTCATCGTGCAAGAGGGGTGCCCGGCAGCGGATTTTGCCGAGGGCCTGGTGGAAGGCAGAACGGCCATCGGCAGCTTCCAAAAGAGCGGCAAGAGTTTCTTTCTGGAACTGGCCCGGGCCGACCGGAAGCCGGTCCGGGTCAGCGCGGCCTGTGTCTTGGAGATCTACCTGGCTGCCCGGGAGAGGGACCGGCTCGAGCCCTGGCTGCTGGCCACCCTGGTGAAGATGGCCGATGACCAGGATCTCAAGCGCAGGGCGGCCGAGGCCCTGATCCGCGACCTGGAGCGCTTCGAGCCGAAGAAACGCGACCGCTACGCGGAGGTCCTGCTCGAGGCCGGCTTCCGGGTGCCACGGGCGGGGACGAGCGACAAGCAGGAGGCCGACTCCGTCCAGGCCGTGGTGGACAAGCTCCTGGCCTGTCCCTCCTCGAGCACCCGGGTCGGCCTCCTGGGCTTCGCCGCGCGGGGGGATGCGCTTCGGGCCGCCGACCTGGCCTGGGAGCTTGCCGAGCGCTGCCCCGAGCACGCGGGCCATGCGGCCGCGGCGCTGATCCGGCTCGGCGATCCGCGCGCGGCCCAGGCGCTCGGAAAGGCCTGGGACGGCATGAAAGGGACCGCCGTCAACCCCATCGGGAGCGCCCTGCTGGAGCGGGGAGATACCGAGTCGCTGGCCGAGGTGGCCCGGGCGGCGCAGACGGGCCACGGGCTGGCCTTGCGCCTGCAGCGTATCCTGGAGGTCAACGGCCGGTCCGCGAAGTGAGTGAACCCGTCAGTCAAACTTGCGTTTTACACACACGACCGCTCTCATACGGCAAACATGAGACAGACTCGAAACTTCAGCATCGTGGCCCACATCGATCACGGCAAGTCCACCCTGGCGGATCGTCTCATCCAGAAAGCCGGTCTGATCAGCGAGCGGGATTTCCACGATCAGCTCCTGGACGACATGGACATCGAACGAGAGCGCGGCATCACCATCAAGTCCAACACGGTCACCTTGCCCTACCGAGACGAGGCCGGGCAGGACTACGACCTGAACCTGATCGACACCCCCGGTCACGTGGACTTCACCTACGAGGTCTCACGTGCCCTGGCTGCTTGCGAGGGGGTCTTGCTGCTGATCGATGCGACCCAGGGGGTGGAAGCCCAGACCCTGGCTCACCTGTACTCGGCGTTGGAGCACGACCTGACCATCGTCCCGGTGATCAACAAGATCGACTTGAAGGCCGCCGACGTGGAGCGCGTCAAGGAGCAGATCGGTAGCGACCTGGGGCTGGACCCGGACGAGGCCGTGTTGATCTCCGCCAAGACCGGCCAGGGGGTCGAAGAGATCTTGAAGGCCATCGTGGAGCGGATCCCCGCGCCGGCGCAACGGTCCGCCGAGCCTCTGGCCTGCCTGGTCTTCGATGCCTACTACGACTCCTTCCGGGGGACCGTCGTATCGTTCCGAATCGTATCCGGACGCCTGGAACCCGGAGACGTCATCCGCTTCTTCTCCAACGGTGCGACTCACACGGTCGAGGAGATCGGCCGCTTCTCGCTCAAGCACAAGCCGACCCGCGCGATGCAGGCCGGCGACGTGGGCTACTTGATCGCCGGCATCAAGACGGTCTCCGACGTGCTCATCGGCGACACCTTCACCCACAAGCACTGCCCCGCCGAAAAACCGCTGCCCGGATTCAAGGAAGTCAAGCCGGTCGTCTTCTCCTCCATCTACCCCATCTCCAGCGACGACTACCCGGCCCTGTCCGACGCCATGGAGAAGTACAAGCTCAATGACGCGGCCCTGACTTACCAGAAGGACACCTCGATCGCCCTGGGCCAGGGCTTCCGGTGCGGCTTCTTGGGACTCTTGCACCTGGAGGTCGCCCAGGAACGTCTCGAGCGGGAGTACGGCCAGTCGATCATCATGACCATGCCTTCGGTGCGCTACCGCTTCGTGTTGAGCAATGGCCAGGCCGTGGAAGTGGACAACCCGGCCCACTTCCCCGATCCCGTCCAGGTCAGGGTATCCGAGGAACCCTTCATCCTCACCAGCATCATGATTCCCGATCGGTACATGGGCGCGGTCATGCAGTTATGCCTGGACTGTCGGGGTGTCAACTCCAGCTTCTCCTATCCGGCCCCCGGCCGGATGGAGATCCATTTCGATCTGCCGTTGGCCGAGGTGATCTTCGACTTCTACGACAAGCTCAAGAGCATCACCCAGGGCTACGGCTCCTTCGACTACGAGCTCATCGGCTACCGACCTTCCGATCTGGTCAAGCTGGACATCCTGGTCAACTCGGAGCCGGTCGACGCCCTGGCCACCATGATCCACCGCGATCGGGCCCGTACCCGGGCGCTGCAGATCTGCAAGCGGCTCAAGGACGAGATTCCCAGGCAGATGTTCAAGATCGCCATCCAGGGCGCCATCGGCTCCACCATCATCGCCCGCACGAACATCTCGGCCTTTCGCAAGGACGTGACCGCCAAGTGCTACGGCGGCGACGTCTCGCGCAAACGCAAGCTGCTCGAGAAGCAGAAGCGCGGCAAGAAGCGCATGAAGATGGTGGGCCAGGTCCAGATCCCCCAGAGCGCCTTCGTCTCGGTGCTCCGGACCCAGAAGGACTGAGGGCGCATGGCGTCGCGCGAACGGCCCGGGCTCTACATCCACGTCCCCTTCTGCGAACGGAAGTGCCCTTACTGCGACTTCTACTCCGTGCCGCTCGCCGGATCGCGCGCCGGCATCGGCGGCTATCTCGAGAGCGTGGCGTGCGAGTGGCGGCAGGCCGCCTCCGGCTGGCCCGCCTTCGACACGCTCTATATCGGCGGCGGCACGCCCAGCGTGCTCGACCCGGAGCAAATCGCGTCGCTTCTCGACACCGCGCGCGCCTCTCTCGCGCAGCCGGCCGAGATCACCGTCGAGCTCAACCCGGCCGACGTGCGCGCAGCGCTGCTCGCCGCGCTGCGAGCCGCCGGCGTGAACCGCCTGAGCCTCGGCGTGCAGTCCTTCGCCGACGACGAGCTCGCCTGGCTGGGCCGGCGCCACGACAGCGCCGCTGCCGTCCGCGCCATCGCGTTGATCCGCGAGGCCGACTTCGGCTCGCTCGGCCTGGACTTGATCTACGCGCTGCCGGGGCAGGACCCGTCGCGCTGGCGCCGGAACCTGCAGCGGGCCGTGGCGCTCGCGCCCGAGCACCTGTCCTGCTACGCCCTGACCGTCGCGCCCGGCACGCCGCTCTGGCGCAGGGCGGCCCGGGGCGAGATCGTCACCGACGAGGACGCGAGCGCCGCGCTCTTCTTGGACGGCAGCCGCTTGCTCTGCGACGCGGGCTACGAGCACTACGAGGTCAGCAACTTCGCCCGCCTGGCCGGCGATCCCGGCGCGAGCCTGCGATCCCGGCACAACCAGAAGTACTGGAGCCGCACGCCCACGCTCGGGCTCGGCCCCGCGGCCCACTCCTTCGACGGCGAGCGGCGCTGGTGGAACGCCCGCGACCTGGACGGCTATGCGGCGGCGCTGGCGGAGCGCGGCGACGCGCGCGCGGGCGAGGAGCGCATCGACGCCGCCATGGCCCGCCTGGAGGCGATCGCCCTGGGCGTACGCACCGCGGACGGGGTCGCGCTCGCGGTCGTCGGCGACGAGCAGCGCTGCAACGTCGACCGGATCTGCGACGCGGGATGGGCCACCCGGCGCGAGGGCGCGCTCTGCCCCACCCGGGAAGGGCTGCTTCGCGCCGACGGCATCGCGCGCCTGCTGGGGTCAGACCCCGACACTTGACACATATTCATCCAGCGCCATCACGGCGCGGTCTGCGCGGACGGACCCGCCGAGAACGCATACAGCGAGGCGTCGTTCAGGACAAAGCGAATGCTCAGCCGATCCGCAGGCGGCAGCCGGGCGTCGCCATGCCAGGTGACGGTCGCGTCGACGCTGTCGCCGGTGAGCGGATCGCAGTCGGCCAGGCCATGGCCCGCGATCGCGGCGCCTGCGCCGTCCTGGAGCTCGACTGCCAGCGCGCCGCCCGGGCCCGCCCGGTAGTTCACGCGCAGGGCGCCCGCGGCGCCGCGCAGGGCGACCGTGGTGACGCTGCCCGCCGCGGCGCTCGCGTCCAGGGAGGCGAATCCGTCCCTTCGCAACGTGGCCAGGCCGACGGCGCAGCGCATGGCGTCGAGCGGGGTGCCGTGCTCGGTATCGCAGCCGCCGTAGTAGAGCCACAGCTCGTCGCCGACTTGGATGGGGTGGGTCGCGGTGTAGACCTGGCCCGCGTCCCAGGCGCCGGGTGCGCCGCGGTCGAGGATCGGCGGCCTCGGCTCCTGCTCGCGGATCCACTGCGTCGGGCTGTGGGCGCTTATCAGCTCGACGAAGGTGGGCCCGACGTAGTAGCCCTCGTCGTCGGTGGCCCGAAAGATCCACAGCAGCCCGAGGTACTGCGTCGCGTAGGCGAAGGCCGACAGGCCGTAGAAGTGGGTCCGCTGCTGCGGCGCGGCCCAGCGGTCGTCGTAGCTGTCGGGGGCCAGGACGAGCTGGGGGTCGGACCAGGCGCTGACGTCCAGGGCCGAGCAAATGGCCACCGAGCGCCGGCGCGTGCCGGCCACGTCGTTGGGTACCTTGACGAAGCCCAGGTAGAGGCGGGTGTGGGGATCGAAGAAGAACTGCCCCACGTCGCCGCCCGCCGCGAGCACCGGGTTGCCGGGCGCGTCGGTCACCCGCAGGCCGTCTGCGGACCAGCCGGCGTAGTAGCCCGTCGGCTGGTCGTTCTCCCAGTTCACGAAGGTGTAGCGCCTTCCGGGCTCGGGCTCCCAGGGCGTGTGGAGGACCGAGGTGATGTCGCTCGCGCCCGGGCGGTCGAAGCAGATGTTGTTCTCGGTCGAGCCCTCGAAGCTCCGCACGCCGAGCGCGGGCTTGGTCCACGCGATCCCGTCGTCGCTCTCGGCGTACAGGGTGCGGGTCTTGACGTCGCCGGCCAGGGTGGGCAGGCACTTGTACCACATGCGAAAGCCCGCAGCGTGCTCGCGGGGCAGGACCGTGCCGTAGATGTAGACCTTGCTGCCCTCCCAGGGCTGATCCGCGCGCAGCACCGGGTTTGCCGGGTGGCGCTCGAAGGCGTGGTAGCTGCGCTCGAGGCCGGAGACGTCCGCGATCCAGCCGTCGTCCACGAAGAGCATCCAGCTGCTCGTCAGGTCGTCGAGCGCCCCGGGCTCCGAGCCGTCGTCGCCGGCGCCGTCCGGACGCCCGGCGTCGCCGCCTCCGTCCGACAGACCGTCGGCGTCGTGTGCCGTCCCGGCATCGGCCGGGCCGCCGCCGGCAGCGCAGCCGGCCAGGGCGGCGCCAAGGGCGCAGATCACGGACAGGGCGAGCAGGGCGCGCATGGGGAGATACTCGGCCCGAGGGCAGCGGGATGTCAAACCCGATCCACGGTCCAGCGGCCACGCACAGTCGCGGCTGCGACTTTTTGTCAGGCGGTCTTGACCGCTCCGGGCCCGGCCTGCCATATTGTCCGCCGGGCAGACCGGCCTCGGCGATGCGATTGCAGGCATTCCAGCGGCTTGGGCCGGAGCCGCGCCTGGCACGGAGCTTGCTCCCATGAAGCGCGATAGGTATGCCGGGAAAGGGCGAGTGCACAGGAAGCAGCGTTACATCCTCGGGTCGATCCTCGCCGCCTCGCTCCTCCTGGCGCTGGCGGTCTTCTGGCTGGTGAGCTCGGCGACGCCAGCACCCTCCCCGCGGGGCCCGACCGACTTCCTCCCGGTCGAGGAACCCGCGGACGGGGCCGAGCCGGGCACGGGAACGCCTCTGGACGGACCGCCGGAGATGGGCGGCGGGGACGCGCAGCCGTCCCCGCCGTCGATCGCCTTGATCGGCACGATCGAGGCCTCGGATCCCCGCTGGTCGTCGGCCAGCATCCGCGACATCGACGGCAAGACCGCGCTCTACCGCATCGGCGACGTGCTCCCGGACGGCAGCACGCTCGTCGCGGTGCGCACGAGCTCGGTCGTGATCCGGCGCGAGGGCCGGCGCGCGGTCCTGAGCCTGAGCGCGGAGCGCGGGCCGGCCGGGCCGAAACCCGCACCCGCCGCCGACGAGGCGGCACCCGAGTCGGTCGAGGGCATCCGGCCGGACGGGCCCGACCGCTTCCGGCTCGATCGCGAGGCCTGCGAGGGCTGGCTCGCGCGCTCGAACGAGATCCTGCGCGACGCGCGCATCTCGCTGGTCTTCGGGGAAGAGGGCGGCGTCGAGGGCGTGCAGCTCGGGCTGCTGCGCTCGAGCACGCTCTTTTCCGAGCTCGGGCTCCGCGACGGGGACGTGCTGCACCGGGTGGGCTCGTGCGTGATCGACTCGCCCGCCAAGCTGCGCGAGATCGGAGACCTGCTCAGGCACGCCCGCGAGATCGACGTCGAGCTCAGCCGCGAAGGCGCGCTCCGCACCCTGCGATATCGGATCGAGTAGCCCTCACCCCCCCCGCCGACGTTCCCTCGCGAACACCTACTTCGTCCTCTTCAGGATCTCGTCGATGACCGCATCCGTGCCGAGCCCGATCGCCTCGCCCTCGAAGTTGAGCACGATCCGGTGCCGGAGCGCCATGTGGGCCACCGCGTCGACGTCCTCGCGCGCGAGCGCGAAGCGGCTGTCCAGCAGCGCGCGGACCTTGCCGCCCAGCATCAGCGCCTGGGCCCCGCGGGGGCTCGATCCATATCGCACGTACTTGCGCGTGATCTCCGGGCTCTCGTCGATCTCCGGGTGGGTGTTGAGCGTCAGCCCGATCGCATAGTCCCGCACGTGATCGGCCACCGGCACCTCGCGCACCGTCCGGCGCATGGCCAGCAGCTCCTCTGCTCCCATGACGCGGCTGGCCTCGGGCATGGCGACCGTGGTCGTCCGGTCCAGGATCTCCGCCAGCTCCGCCGCGTTCGGGAAGGGGAAGAGCAGCTTGAACAGGAAGCGGTCCATCTGCGCCTCGGGCAGCGGGTAGGTGCCCTCCATCTCCAGCGGGTTCTGGGTGGCCAGCACGATGAAGGGCGGATCGAGCTTGTAGGTCGTGCTGCCCGAGGTGACCGAGTGCTCCTGCATGGCCTCCAGCAGGGCCGACTGGGTCTTGGGCGTGGCCCGGTTGATCTCGTCGGCCAGCACCACCTGGGAGAAGATCGGCCCGCGCTGGAACTGCAGGCAGCGCGCGCCCGACTCGTCCTCGGAGATGACCGTGGTGCCGGTCACGTCGGCCGGCATCAGGTCCGGCGTGAACTGGATGCGCGAGAAGGCCAGGTCCAGGCTGTCGGACAGCGTCTGCACCATGAGCGTCTTGCCCACCCCGGGCACGCCCTCGAGCAGCGCGTGGCCGTCGCACAGCAGGCAGGTGAGCACCGCCTCGATGATCTCGCGGTAGCCCACGATGACCTTGGAGACCTCGTCCACCAGGCGGTGGAAGTCGGCCCGGAATCGCTCGGCCGTCTTCTCGGCGGCTTGCGGGTCCATCGCTTCTGCGGCCCTTTCTCCCCCGGCCCGGTATCCGAACAACGATCGGCAATCGCTGACGGCTTGTCAAGCCGGGACAGCCGGTTGACGGCGGGCCGCACAGGGACTACCATCCAGCCCATGTCGGACGACCGGAAAGGCAAGGGCGCCGAGCAGCGCGCGCACCCCAGGGTGGACTTCCTGGGCCGCGTGAAGGTCTGCGTGCCCGACAGCCAGACCGCGATCGACACCTTCGCCGGCAACGTCTCCCAGGGCGGCATCTTCCTGCGCAGCAACCGTCCCCTGCCCAGGGGCCAGAAGGTCTCGCTGGAGTTCGACACGCCCAAGGGCAAGGTACGCATCGACGAGGGCGAGGTCGTCTGGAACAAGCCCTTCGAGCCGATCAGCGTCGACGGCGCCGCGCCCGGCATGGGCGTCCAGTTCCGCTCCATGAGCGAGGCGTCCCGGGATGCGATCGAGGCCTTCATCGCCGAGGAGCTCTCCCGGATCGAGCCACTGGAGGCGGCCGATCCGCCGCCCGCGAGGCCGCCGGTCGGCCCCCTGCCCCCGCCGCCCAGGCTGGACCTGGCCCCGCCGCTGTCCGACCCGCCCCGGCCCCCGGTGCCCCTGCCCCCGGCCGAGCCCAGCCTGCCGGCTCCCGAGCAGGCCGCGCCGGCCCGGCTCAAGATCCGCTTCCCGCCCGAGCGCGGCCCGTCCGCCGGCGCCTACTCGGCCCATCGCCCGGGCGGGGACAGGATCCGCGACCCCGCGCCCCGGGCCGTGGCAGCCCAGCAGGACCCGGAGGCGTTCTCACCCGAGCCCATTCACGCGCCGAAGAGCGGCCCGCGCGCCGCGGAAGGGGCCGAGATGGCCGAGCTGTCGCGCCCGCCTCCGACCAGGACCCGCCTGCTGGTCTTCGGCGGCTTCGTGATCCTGGTCGCCCTGATCACCTTCTTCACCCTGGTCTGGCTCGGGCCCCTGGGTAATGCGCTGGGCGTCAAGACCGCCGATCATGCCGGCAAGCCTGCGGATGCAGCCGGCAAGGGGCCCACGGGCGGCGCAGTATCTGCGAGCGGCACAGGGCCCGCGGGCGGCGCAGTATCTGCGAGCGGCACAGGGCCCGCGGGCGGCGCAGTATCTGCGAGCGGCACAGG
>JAFGRB010000267.1 GCA_016935365.1 Deltaproteobacteria bacterium | reverse complement strand
GGACGCGGCGTCCGGAAAGACCAGCGTGACCGAGAAGTCCCCGCTCGCCGCGCAGCCAAGGGCCGCCAGCACCGATACCACAAGCAGACCGCGCCTCATCGCTTCGCTCCTGGTCTGGAGAAAGAAAGCTACTCGTTTTTGTTACATTATCACAAAGGCGCGCCCGAGCACAACGAGGCCGAACACCGGTCGCCGGGCAGCCCGGCCCCCGAGGCCGGCCGACAGACACGGATTTTCTTGTGATTCACACCGCCCGAAGTTACGATCAGCGCTGCCATGCCCTCGGACAACCCCCAGATGCTGGGCCGCTATCAGCTGCTCGCCCTGCTGGCCACGGGCGGCATGGCCGAGATCTACCTGGCCCGCCAGACCGGCATCGGCGGCTTCCAGAAGCTGGTGGTCGTCAAGAAGATCCTCTCGCACCTGGCCCGCGACGAGCGCTTCGTGGAGATGTTCTTCGACGAGGCCCGGATCGCGGCCCAGCTCAACCACCCGAACATCGTCCAGATCTACGACCTCGGCAAGGCCGAGGAGGATTACTTCATCGCCATGGAGTACCTGGAGGGCGAGAGCCTCGGCTTCCTGGTCAAGGAGAGCTATGACAGCCGCAAGCCCATGAGCTCGGCCATGGCCGCCGGCATCATCGCCCAGGTCTGCGACGGGCTGGACTACGCCCACAAGTTCACCGACGAGATGGGCCGGCCGCTGAACATCGTGCACCGGGACGTCAGCCCGCACAACATCATCACGATGTTCAACGGGGTGGTCAAGCTGGTGGACTTCGGCATCGCCAAGGCCGCCTCCCAGATGCACCAGACCCGGATCGGCACGCTGAAGGGCAAGCTGACCTACATGAGCCCCGAGCAGTGCCGGGGCAAGCCGGTCGACGGTCGCTCGGACATCTTCGCGCTCGGGGTCGTCTTCTGGGAGCTGCTGACCCGCCGCCGGCTCTTCAAGCGCGAGAGCGAGCCCGAGGTCATCACGGCCATCATCGTCGACGAGATCCCGCACGTCCACACGGTCAAGAAGAACATCCCCGCCGAGCTGGCGAAGATCGCCATGCGAGCCCTGGAGAAGAACGCGGGCAACCGCTACCAGACGGCGCACGAGATGGGGGCGGACCTGCGCGAGTACCTGCGGGCGAGCGGGCAGGCCGCGGGCACGCACGAGACGTCGGACTACGTCAAGAACGTCTTCCAGGACCGCGCCCGGACCAAGCAGAAGCTGCTCGAGGAGATCGAGAGCCGCGGCGCGGACGGGGTATCGCTCGGCGCCCTCAAGCCGGCGACCAGCGAGTCGGTGCCCTCGGCCTCCCAGGCGGCCCTGACCGGCGCGCAGGAGCAGGGGGGCGATCTCCACCACGCGGCCACCCGGATCCGATCCCCGGACGAGGAAGTGGCCCTGGATCCCGGCGCCACGCGGATCCTGCCCAGCGACGATCGCGAGCCCGAGCCGACGCCCGAGCCCGCGCCGCGGCAGAGCGAGACCAAGCTCAGGGTGGCAGAGGAGCCCCTGGAGCCCGAGGAGCTGCGGGCCGCGCGTTCGCGCTCCAGCTCCGTGCTCACCTACGTTGTGCTTCCCTTCTTGCTGGGTTGCGGGGTCGTGGCCCTGGCCCTGTGGTGGTACAGCAGCCAGAACACCGCGGACGACGGCGCTGGGGGGCTGCAACCCGTCCCGATGAACCCTCGGGTCGCAGACGCCGGCATCGGCGCTGGACCTGTCTCGCCGCCGGACGCCGGGCAGGAAGCGCCGCTGGCCGACGCCGGGGCGGGCTCGCAGCGAGCAGACCGGGATGCGATCGCCAGGCCCCCGGAGGGCGCGGACGCGGGCTCGCCCTCCCCGCCCGCCGCGGATCGAGCCCGCGTGGCCGCGGCCCCGAAGCCGGCCGAGCTGAGCGTGAGCTCGGAGCCGCCGGGCTGCCAGGTCGAGGTGGACGGCTCGCGGGTCTCCGGCCTGACGCCGGTGGACGGCCTTTCCGTGGCAGCCGGAAAGCGGCACGCGGTGACGGTCCTGTGCCAGGGCCACCGCAAGCAGGTCAAGCGGGTGCGGGGCAAGTCGGGCGAGCGGATCGCGCTCAGCTTCAAGCCGCGCAAGCTCGGCAAGCGCCCGGACCGTCCCCCCAAGCCGCCCAAGCCCCCCAAGCCGCAGAAGGCGCAGACCGGCTTCCTCAAGCTCAAGACCAAGCCCTGGAGCGAGGTTTACCTCGGCCGAAAGAAGCTGGGCATGACGCCGCTGATCGGCGTGGAGCTTCCCGCGGGCAAGCACGTGCTGACCGCCATCAACAAGCCGCGCGGCCTGAGCAAGAAGATCCAGGTCGTCATCCTTCCCGGCAAGACCACGACCGTCAAGCGCGACCTCGAGGAATGAGAAGCGTCCGTGTGCAGGATCCCTAGAATCGGGTGGCTGGCCGCGGTGGCCATCTCGCTCGCAGCGCTCGCCGCCTGCCGCGCCTCCGGCTCCGGGGCCGAGCAGGCGAGCCGGGACTCCGACTTCGCCCGCCAGCGGGCGGCCCTGGTCGAGAAGCTGCGCCGGGAGGGCATCCGCGACGAGCGGATCCTGAGCGTGATCGGCAAGCTGCCCCGCCACCGCTTCGTGCCCCCCGGGCAGGTCGGCTCCGCCTACGAGGACTACCCCCTGCCCATCGGCCTGGGTCAGACGATCTCCCAGCCCTGGATCGTGGCCTACATGACCGAGTCGCTCAAGCTCAACGGGGTGGAGAAGGTGCTGGAGATCGGCACCGGCTCGGGCTACCAGGCGGCCGTGCTGGCGGAGACCGCCGGGCAGGTCTACTCGGTCGAGATCCTGGACGAGCTCAGCGAGCGCGCGGGAACGATCCTGCGGCAGCTCGGCTACCGCAACGTGCACCTCAAGGTCGGAGACGGCTTCGATGGCTGGAAGGAGCACGCCCCGTACGACGCCATCATCGTGACCGCCGCGCCGCTGCGCGTCCCCCCGCCGCTCATCGCCCAGCTCAAGGAAGGCGGCCGGATGTCGATACCCATGGGGCCCTCGTCCGACCAGATCCTGTACACCTTCGTCAAGGAGGACGGCCAGCTCGTGGAGACCAAGCGCATGGAGGTCCGCTTCGTGCGCATGACCGGCAAGGCCGCAGAGTAGAGACGCAGAGCTACCGGCTCAGCCACACTCAAGATAGACCTCTCTCTCATCTGGTCTGTGCGCTTTTGGGGAGAAGGACCGCAGTCAGACCTATGAAGGCTCCGAAGTAGAATGCATAAGAACTCACTCCGTGAACAACGCGGACAAACAAGAATGGGGTCAGTAGACTCAGTAAGGAACCCGACAGCGTCAGAAAACGCGCAATCTCAATCCCCTTGTTACGCAGATGGAGAACCGCACTCGCAATGACGAGGCCCAGCAGGGCGACCAGCCATGGTAAAAACAGGAAGGCGCTTCGATGCGCTTTCTGTACCCAAGCATCATTGGCCTGCCGAATCCCTTTTGTCATTTCATCGGCAAATTCGTCTCCACCAACGTCCACCAAGCGCTTGTAGTCTTTGTTGGCACTGAAGTTGTGTGATTTGTAACTGATCGTCTCGATGAAGTGCAGACATCCGGCTACTCCCTGGGTCAATACCACCGCAAGCAACAAAACAGCAGCCGTGTTTGTTCTCCACGATCTCTTCGTCTCAATCTGGGATTTCCCGCTCAGCTCTCTCTTCATTCAAAGAGCCTTCCTTTCCGAACTGGATCATCCCTCATACCCCGGGCGGCGCCTTCCAGCGCCTGTGAATCCACAGCCAGTGATCCGGCCGCTCGCGGACGCAGCCCTCGAGCCAGGCGTTGAGCGCGCGGGTGATCCGCTCCACCTCGGCCTGCCGGGGCTCGCCCTTGCGGGCCTCGATCATCGGCTCGATCTGCACCCGGTGGCGGCCGCCTGAGAGCCGCTCTACCCGCACCGGCAGGATGGGCGCGCCCGAGCCCAGCGCCATGACCGCCGGCGCGTGGGTCGTGGAGGCGGGCTGGCCGAAGAAGGGCACCCAGATCCCCCGGCCCTCGGGCATGTGCTGGTCGATCATCATGGCCACGATCCGCTCCTGCCCGAGCAGCCGATGGACCCTCAAGGCCGATCCCTTGACCGGCAGGAAGCCGAGCCCGCTGGCCTCGCGCACCCGCATCCAGAAGCGGTTGACGCTCTTCGAGCGCTGCTCGCGGGTGAGCACGTGGAGCGGATGGCCCGCGATCGCCTCCGCGCAGGCCATCAGGTCGAAGGAGCCGAAGTGGGCCGTGGCCACGATCACGCCCCGGCCCCGCTTTCGGGCTCGCTCGAGATGCTCGAGCCCGCGATGCTCGATCAGCGCCTCCACCCGCCGCGCGTCCAGGTCCGGCAGGCGCAGCAGCTCCATCGCGGCGCAGGCCCAGTGGCAAAAGCACCGCCTGGCGACGGCGCGCCTCTCGGCCGGCTGCATGTCCGGAAAGGCCCGCCGCAGGTTGTCGAGGGCCACCTTCCGCCGTACGGGAATCAAGTGATACCAGATCCAGCCCAGCGCGCGGCCGAGCCCGAGCGCGGCCCGGAGGGAGAGCCGGCGGACCAGCCAGCTCGCGAGCTCGAGGAAGCAGGCCAAGAAAGAGAGCCGGCAGCGGGACTACTGGACGGCCGTCCCCAGTGCGCCGCCGAGCTCGGTCTCGAGATCCTTCTTGAGCCCGACCAGCTGAGCGCGAACGATGCCGTTCTCGTCTATGAAGAAGATCGATGGCAGCGAGAGCGTCTCGCCGTCCACGATGTACTTCTTGGCCACCGTCTCGTAGGCGTCCACCAGGACCGGGAAGGGCAGCTTGTTGGCCTTGAGCCAGTTG
Organism: Deltaproteobacteria bacterium; assembly: GCA_016935365.1. Taxonomy (GTDB): domain Bacteria; phylum Myxococcota; class B64-G9; order B64-G9; family B64-G9; genus JAFGRB01. The sequence goes on along the minus strand of JAFGRB010000267.1, from coordinate 22,820 downwards.
TTGAGCTTGTCCCGGCCGCCCTTCTCCTCGAGCAGGGCGATCATCAGCACCTGCACCTTGTCCTTGTGCTTGCCGTGGAACTTGATGATCTCGGGCAGCTCCTGCATGCAGGGCTTGCAGTCCGTGCGGAAGAAGTCGATCAGGACCTTCTTCTTCTTGCGGTAGGAGGTCTCCTTGCCCTTGAACGCCACGTCGCTCAGGCGGTGCATGTTGCCCTCGCGATCGCGCAGCATGAAGTCGGGGGCCTTGTCGCCCACCTTCAGCTTGCCCGCGAGCGCCGCGCTTCCCACCAGCAAAGACGCGCACAGCACGAAGAATGCGAATGCCTGCTTGTTCATGACCTCTCCTTGACCTCAGGGAATCTTGCCGATCGCCGCGTGGACCGCCGGCTTGATCTTGCGATCGAGCGCTTGCTTGATGGCCTTGGTGTGCGCGCCGCTCTTCTTGAAGGGGTGTGCGCCCTTCTCGCTCGCGATCTCGGAGGTGTAGATCTCCCGCCCGTCCGAGGTCCGGATGAAGCGCAGCTCGCCGCTGAGATAAGAGTAATACGCCTGGGCGTCCTTGGACGAGAACTTGGACTCCAGGTCCACGACCAGCAGCAGGCCCGCGCCCTTGCTGGCCGCCGCCTGGGCGGCCGCCTGCCGGTCTCCCCCCAGCACGGCCTGGAGCTGCTCGCTCGACAGGCCGCCGGGCCGGATCTTGATCCCCTTGGCCGCGAGCCACTTCTGGACCGAGTTCTGGACCAGCTTCTGGTCCTGGCTGCCGTACTTGTCCTCGCCGTCGACCTTCAGCCCGACCACCACCAGGGCCGTGCGGGCCGCCTCCTGCGCGCCCACGGACGAGGTCTTCAGATCGGCCACCACCTGCTCGAGCAGGAGATCGGACTGCGCGCCGTCGTCGGTCTTGACGGGCTCCTTGACGGCCTCCAGCAGTTTCTTCGCCCGCCCGAAGAGGCCGGCCGCCTCGGCGTGCCGCCCTTCGGCGGCCAGCTTGCGCCCCTGCTCGTGCAGATCCTTCGCCTTGGCCACCTTCTGGGCCGCGACTTCCCTGTACTTGTGCACCAGCCGGTCGTACTCGAGCACCGGGTAGGTGATCATCACGTAGCAGTCGTGGGTCCGCCCCCCGCCCTCGTACTCCTCGGCCCAGCGCTCCGACTCCCAGGCGCCCCGGATGGTGATCGGATCGCCCTCCCCCTTGATCTGGAAGGCGTAGCCGCCCTGGCCGTCGGGCTCCAGGCTGGCCTCCACTTTCTGGCCGATGTAGCGGGAGAGCTTGCCCAGGGCATCCGTGTAGGCCGCGGTGCAGGCGCTCTTCTGGCTGGGCATCTTGTGGGCCTCGCCGCAGAAGGGCAGCAGGTGATCGGTCCGGGCCGGGCACTCCTGGATCCAGAGGGGCTCGACGCCCTCCGAGTGCGCGATCCGGGTCCGGTCGCCGTGAACCTTGGGCTTGGCAGCCCCGCCGGAAGAAGCGGCCGTGCCCCCGCTGCAGCCCATGCCCCAGCCCGCCCCGACGAGCATCAGGAGCAACCCAGAAATCCAAGCCGTCTTGCGCATCTTCCTCTCCTCCGGACGGATGTGGATTCACGCTTTCGAAGCCGGAACCTAGCATCCAGCCGGGTCGCGGTCAAGGCTACTTGAGGCGGCGATAGTACGAGTGAGAGGTGTACAGGGCCGCGGCCGGGTTGTGCCCGCAGACCCGGTCCTTGGCCAGGAGCACGGTCACCGGCGCGCGCGAGTGTCGGAAGAAGAGGCTGTCGTGACCCACGCACAGGCCCACCAGCACGGCGAGGCCGCAGCCCGCCTCGTCGAGCAGCCGGGCCTGGGCCACGGGGTTGCAGAGCGCCTCGAAGCCGCCCGGCCGGATCTTCTCCTCGTCTGTCAGGCCGACCTCCTCCTTGGCGATCGCGCCCACCTTGCAGACCGCGCTGCAGACCTGGAAGCCCTGGGCCTCGAAGATCGTCTGGGCCAGGGCCGCCTCCCGCTGCGTGCCGACGCAGGAGGCGATCCCGATCCGCTTCACACCCGAGCGGCGGGCGAAGTCGCAGATCTCCTCGATCCGGGGCATGCGGCAGTAGCCCCCGGCTTCGGTGCGGGCCGCGTTGCAGGCCAGCTCGCGGAGGGACTCGTCCTCTCTGAGCAGACGCTCGACCCGGGCGAGGGTCTCGGCCGACTCCCGCATGGGGCAGCCCGCCGGCGGATCCTCGGTGCCGGGCGCCTTGGTGCAGCTTAGCTTCGCGCAGCGAGCGCACTGCGGGCCGATATAGGGCTTCATCTCTCTCGTCCTCCGTCGAGCCCCCGGGTGTGAATGACAGTCACGCTGTGAGCCGGAGGCCAGCAGGCCTGCAAGCCCAAGCGTTCAAGATCGCTATCGAAATGGACCGATCCGGCTGGCATGCGTTTTGCTCTGCATGCTGGCACGGCGCTGGAAAGACCATGCGAAGATGGAGCCCATACATCCTGCTCGCCCTCCTCCTCGGCTCGCCGAACCTCCTGGCAGGCCCGGCCTGGACACCCGAGGACCTCGGCCTGGATCGGGACGGCCTGCCCGCGCGCTGGACGCTCGTGGACATGAGCCTCGCCATGAGCCTGCACTCCGGCCTGGTCTACGTGCTCAACCCGGACGTGGCCAGCGCCGAGCCCCGGGCCCTGCTCGGCCTGTCCATGATGAGCCTGGGCCTCTCGTTCCACTCGCTCGATCAGCTCTCCAGCGACCGCTGGGCCGAGGGCCTGGGCCGCATGGCGGGACGCGCCGGGGCGCTGACCATGATCGGTCTCGGCTACTGCGGGATGCTGCGCGCAGACGAGCACCGCAACGAGTGGGCGATGCTCTTCCATGCCGGCGGGATCGTCCTGGCCGGCATGGAGATCTGGGAGGCGCTGGCGGTCGAGCTGGCGCCGCGCCCCGAGATCGACTGGGGGCTCGCACCGCTGGTGATCGCGCCGCCCTGCTCGCGGCCCGACGCCCCGCCCGCGCTGGGCCTGGGCTTTGCGGCCTGGTTTTGAGCGCGCTGTCACGGCTGGGCCGGACCCTTGAGGACGCTGGCGCCGAAAGTCGTGACGTAGATGACGTCCGGATCGGCGGGGTCGAACTGAACCCGCTGGGTGTTTGCGAAGGGGAAGCTCTCGAACGCCTCCCAGCTGTCGCCGTTGTCGGTGCTCAGCCACAGCGCCCACTCGGGAGTGCCCTCACACATGGTGGCGTACACCCAGCCGGCATGCTGCGGGTGAAAGTAGGCGCCGAAGTGCTCCCGTCCGAAGCGAGCCACCCGCTGCCAGCTCGCGCCCCCGTCGCGGCTGCGCCAGAGCCCGCCCTGCTCGTTGCCGGCATCGGCGGCGCCGACGAAGACGACGTCGCTGTCGCTCGGATCGACCTGGAAGTCCTTGGGCCAGAGCAGCAGCGGATCGGTGCTGATCCGCGTCCAGGTCGCGCCGCCGTCGCCGGAACGGTACAGCCCTACCCCTTCGGGTTTGAATTCGCCGTCCACCACGTGCGCGGTGATCAGCGCGAACAGGGTGCCGTCGGCGTGCAGCACGACCCGGTATACACGCATGTTCGAGGGATCGCCGAGGCCGTCGCTGATGCTCGTCCAACTCCGGCCATCGTCTTCCGATCGGTAGACGCCGCGGCCGAAGACCCCGGCGTAGAGCGTTCGCGAGCCCGCCTGCGAGCTGGGATCCAGCACGATGCTGGTCACCGGAGCCTCGGGCAGGCTGTCGTTGTCTTCCTGCCAGCTGCGCCCGAAATCGGTCGACACCACCACGCCGCCGCCGCCGCGTTCCGGGTCCCCTCCCCAATGGCGATTGTGGATGATGTTGGCGTTGGGAATGTCGTGCACGTCGGAAAACGCTCCCCAGACCTTGCCCGCCACATCCGGATCGAAGGCCATCTCGTAGCAGGTATTATGCCAGGGCGCCTGTCCCTGCCTGTCCCACCAGATCCACCCGTCGCCGCCGTCCGTGGAACGGGCGAAGCCGAGATCGGTGTAGGCGATGTAGTGACGCTGCGGCTCGTGCGGATCGATGTAGTAGTGCCATGTGGTGGTCACCACCAGCCCGTTGTTCACCCAGGGCGTTCCGGGGCCGGGCTCCACCCCCTGCGGAGGGAAGGTGTGTCCGTTGAACCAGGACGCGCCGCCGTCGTGGGTGATGTAGCACTTGCTCCACTCGATCAGCACTCGCTCCGGGTCGGTGCGACAGATGCTCGCGCCGAAGGGAGGCTCGCCGCCCTTGTACGACTGGCCCATGGAGGCGGTGACGTAGTTGGGCGCCACGTTGTACTCGTCGAAGCGCGGGTCCATGAAGAAAGTCTCCCGCCAAGTGGCTCCCGCGTCGTCGCTTCGCCAGACGTTCTCGTCGTGCGGTGGCCAGAAACCGGTGCTCGAGTTGGTGGTGTAGACGGTCATGGGCGCGGCGTCGCTGGTCAACACCCAGGTGTAGGTGGGGATGGAGCCGGCCGCCCACTGGTCGTACTGCTCCGTGTCCTTGTTGATCCCCTCCCCCATGGCCCACTGCCAGCTCTCGCCCCTGTCTGCGGAGCGAAACACCCCGCCGGCGAACACGCCGCCCTCGTCGCGGCTGGGCACGGTGCAGTAGAGCATGACCTGGCCCGTAGAGGAGCTCGATCCGCCGCAGAAGCCGTGTATCGGCGCACCGCCGTCCGGCAGGCCCTCGGTCTTGCGGGCCCAGCCGATACCTCCGTCGTCGGATCGCCAGATGCCCTCCCGGGTGGCCACGAAGATCACCCGCGCTTGCGAAGACGAGCTGCGATCGAAGTGCAGCGCCAGGGCCTCGCCGGTCGGCCCCTGGCACCGGCTCCAGCTGAGGGCACTGTCGCGGGAGATGCGGCATCCGTCGGCCGTACCGGCCACCACCAATCTCGGATCGTCCGGATCATAGGCTATCTGCCCATAGGCGCTGGCGCCGAGCTCCGACAGGTCTTCCCAGCTGCGGCCCCGGTCGTGGGATATCTTCAGTCGGTCCCAGCGCGGCGCCAGGATCACGTTCGGGTCCTGCGGGTGGAAGGCCGCCGGGCAATTCAGGTAGCTTTGCCGCTGCTTGAAGTGGATCAGCCGCCACCAGCGACCGCCGTCCTCGGAGACGTAGGAGCCGGACATGTCGCAGTGGATCATCATCAGGTCGGGATCGGCAGAGCTCATGGAGGGAGCGAACATGCCCCCGCCGCCGGACAGACCCACGGGCAACCAGCCGTCGATGGAAGTGTCGCCGCCGGCGTCTGCACCGGCATCGATGCCGGCATCAGCGCCGGCATCTGCGCCGGCATCGGCGCCAGAAGCGTCTCCGGCGTCCATGCCGCCATCACCGCCGGCATCCACACCGGCGCCGTCAGCGGCATCCACCCCGCCGTCTTCGGGGCTGCCTACCCGGCCCTGGCTGCAAGCGGCGCACATGGCCGCCATCGCCACGAGGCCGGCGAGTAACGCAGCACATCGCTTCATGTCGCCACCGTCCTTCTCGATCTCTCGTTCATTGGCTCACGCCTCTGGGCGGCGTCCAGCCGGTCGGATCCGGTCGTCTTCGTAGCGCGCGCCAGCCCGGCCCGCCATCTCGCCCAGCAGGTTCGAGAGGTGGTACCAGCGCTGGACCGCGTTCTCGAGCTGGAAGTAGTGCACCAGGTAGGCGCAGACGAGCACCAGCAGCAGGGCGCCGAGCCCCAGGGCCGGCCAGCAGGGGTGCAGGGCCGCGAAGCCGATGGCCGCCAGCAGGAAGGCCGCGCAGGCCAGGGTCACGAGCAGATGGATGAGCCGCTCGTGCTGCATGCGGCCGATCTGCTCGTCGTGAAAGGCCTTCAGGGCCGCCGCGTCCACCGGACCGTACTCGCCCTTGCAGGCCGCGCGCACGAAGGCCTCGTGCAGCCTGAGGTAGCGCGTCATGGAGTAGCGCGGGCGGATGCCTTCGCTGCCCATGGTCGAACCTCCTTGTCCGTCTCGGGTCATCGACCCAGCACTCTGTTCAGCAAGGCGTCCAGCCGCTGCGCTCCGTCGCCCTGCCAGACCGCCTCCAGGCGCAGCGCGAGCAGCGGCAGGCAGAGCGAGCCGCCCGGCTGGATGCGCACCAGATCCTTCTCCGTCACCACCAGGGCCCGCGCCCCGCGGCGCTGCGCCCGGCGGGCCCGCTCCGCGAGCCAGCCCGGGCGCATCGGCTCGTGATCGGGCAGCGAAGACCGCTGCACCAGCTCGAGCCCCGCCCGCGAAAGGCTCGCGAAGAAGCCGGCCGGGTGCGCGATCGCGCAGGCCCCGGCCACCCGGCTGCCGGCCGGCAGCGCCTGCGGCACCAGGCCGTCTCCGGCCACGAGCCCCCCGGGCTCCAGCCTGCAGACGGTGGCGGGTATCTCGGACGGCAGACCGTGCCGCGCGCACAGGCAGGCCGCCTCGTCCCCTTCTCCGGCGTGGGTGAAGACGATCAGGTCCGCCCGCCGGGCGGCCGCGACCGGCTCGCGCAGCGGACCGGCCGGGAAGAGCCGGCGGTTGCCCAGGCCCCGCTGCGCGTGGACGCACAGCAGATCCAGATCCCGGGCCAGGCCCCAGTGCTGGAACGCGTCGTCGCAGACCAGCACGTCGGGCTCGAAGGCCGCCACGGCCAGCCTGGCGGCCGCAGCCCGATCCTCGCCCACCGCCACGGCGGCCGCGTCGAGCCGCCTGGCGATCAGCGCCGGCTCGTCGCCCACCTCGCGCGCCGGGGGCGGCGGGCCGCCGGGCAGACGGGCCAGCCTCGGGCCCCGGCTCTCGCGGCCGTAGCCCCTCGAGACCACCGCCACGCGCGCGCCGAGCCGTTCCAGCCGGGCCGCGATCTCCACGACCAGCGGCGTCTTGCCGCTGCCGCCCAGGGTCAGGTTGCCGACCGAGATCACGGGGCGGGCAAGCCGCTGCACCCGGACGAGCCGCCTGTGCAAGCGAAGGCCCGCGGCATAGGCCAGGCTGAGCGGGAGCAAAGTCGCGCCCAGGGCCCGCCACCGGCCGGCCGGGCCGTACCACAGCGCGTCCAGCCTCGAGCGCTCGGAGCTAGAGGTCATCCCGCAAGGCCTCCCAGGCCCGATCCGGCGTCAAGGCCTGCATGCACTCGTGCGTGCCCAGCGGGCAGACCGCGCCGCCGTGGTTGCTGCACGGGCTGCAGGCCAAGCCCAGCCGCAGCACCCTGGCGCCGGGCGGAGCCCAGCGCTCCGGCGAGGTGGGACCGAAGAGCACCACGGTCGGCACGGCCAGCGCCGCGGCCATGTGAGCCGGGCCCGTGTCGGCCGCCACCACCGCCCTGCAGGCGGCGAGCAGGGCCGCCAGCAAGCCCAGCCCGCCGCCGGCCCGCACGCCGGCCGCTGCGTGCTGCATGCAGTCCGCCAGGGAGCGGATCGGCCCGGCATCCTCCTCGCCGCCGAGCAGCGCCACGCCCAGCCCGGCCTGGCAGCAGCGATCGGCGAGCCCGGCCATGTGGCGCAGGGGCCAGCGCTTGGTCTCGTGGCGCGCTCCGGGCAGCAGGGCCACCAGAGGCCGGCCGTCAGAAGCCCAGCTTCCGACCAGCGCCTCGGCCTCGCGCTGCCACTCGGGGTCGAGCCGGAGCACGGGCCTGCGCTCGCCGATCGGATCGCCGTCGAGGTCCGCGGCCTGCAGGTAGCGCTGTATCTGATGCGGGCCCTGCAGGATGCTGTCCTTTCCCGCCAGGGCCCTGAGCGCCTCCATGCCGTGCCGCTTGATCCAGACCCGGCTTTCGGCCGGCCGCAGACAGGTCTTGAGCAGCATCGTGCGCAGCTTGTGCTGCAGATCGATCATCAGGTCCACGGGTCCGAGCTCGGTGGCCAGACGGCGGATGCCCGCCGGACCTCGATGGCGGCCGGCGAAGTCGAACTCGCAGACCGCATCGACGTCCGGATGGCAGCGGACGAGCTCTCCGTAGCCCCGGTCGACCAGCCAGGAGATGCGGGCGTCGGGATGGCGCCGCCGCAGCTCGGTGGCCACGGGCGTGGCCAGCAGCACGTCGCCCACCGAGCTCAGGCGGACCAGGAGGATGCGCTTCACCTCCTGGCCCCCAAGGCCAGCCCGGCGATCACCCTCGCGTCGGCCCGGCTGGCGCCCTGCACGGCAGCCACCGCCCGGCGGGCCGTCTGACCGAGCTGCTCGAGCACCTCCGGCCTGGCGAGCAGCTCGTCGAGCGTGGTGCCGAGCTGATCCCCGTCCGCGACCTGGATGCCGCCGCGCCCGAGCAGCAGCCGGACGCTGTCGGCGAAGTTGTGCATGTAAGGCCCGAAGAGCACGGCCCGGCCGCAGGCCGCCGGCTCCAGGATGTTCTGTCCACCGCGCCGCACGAAGCTGCCGCCCACGAAGACGACGCTGGCCATTCTGTAGGCGGAGGCCAGCTCGCCGATGGAGTCCAGGACGATCACCGGCGCGTCGCCCGCCCCGGCCGAGCGAAGCGCGGCCGCGAGGCCGACTCGCTTCGCGAGACGCTGCACCTCTCCGGCCCGCTCCGGGTATCGCGGCGCGATGAGCAGCCGCAGGCCAGCATGCTTCGCTCGCAGGGCGGTGAAGATGCCGAGCAGGATCTCCTCCTCGCCCCTGTGGGTCGAGCCCGCCACCCAGAGCAGCCCGTCCGGATCCAGTCCGAGCGACTCGCGCAGCGCATCGACTGCCCTTCCGTCCTCGTCCATCAGCTCGCGACAGCGATCGAACTTCGTGTTGCCGGTCACGAGGATCCGCTCGGCCGGCGCGCCGATGGCCAGGGCCCTGCGCGCCTCGACCGGCTCGCGCATGCAGAGCCGATCCAGGTGTACGAGCGGATTGCCGATCAGGCGGTAGAAGAAGCGGTAGCGGCTCAGCGCCCGCTCGTCGAAGTGACCGTTGGTGAGCACGACCCGGGCACCCGATCGCTTGACCGCCCGGAGAAGCGCCGGCCAGATCTCGGCGTACTCGAGCACCAGCACATCGGGCCGCAGCGCCCGCACGAAGCGCCGCACGGTCCAGGGGAGATCGAAGGGCAGGTAGCCCCAGGCGTCCACGCCCGGCAGGTTGCGGGCCACCTCGAAGCCGGTGCGGGTCACCACCGTCAGCACGATGCCGCAGTCGGGGAGCTCCTTGCGCAGCTGGGTGATGATCGGCTGGAGGGCCAGCACGTCGCCCGCCGACGCCCCGTGCAACCAGATACGGGGGCTGCGCAGCGCGCGCTCGCCCGGCCAGCCCGGCGGCATGCGGCCGAGCCGAAAGCGGAACCCGCTTCTGAGCTTCGGGTGAAGGAGCAGCAACGGCAGCACGAGCACGAAAGCGATGTGCACCAGCACTGCGTACAGGACGTACATCGGGCCGATCCTAGCAGGCGTCGGCTCGGGTGCGAAGGGAAATCAGGACACGGCGGCCAAGCCGCTCAGCCCGAGTCCACATCGGCCGTCAGCGCGTTGAGCCGCTCTCCGAGCAGGAAGGCGACTCTCGCCATCTCGGCCCGCGAGGCGTCCGGCGCGACCCGCAGGGGCTCGGCGTAGCCCACCCAGGCCCGCGTGAAGGGCCTCGGCACGACAAAGCGATCCCAGGCCCGCCCGAACGTCCAGCTCTTCCGGTATCCGATGGAGATGGGCAGGATCGGCGCAGCCGAGCGGCGCGCGAGCACGCAGATGCCCGCCTTGGCCTCGAAGGCCGGCCCGCGGGGGCCGTCGACCGCCATGCCCACGCTGCTGCCCCGGGCGAGCGCCCGGCCGAGCGCCAGCAGGCCGGCCAGCCCACCTCGCGAGCTCGATCCCCGCACCACCTCGAGCCCGAAGCACCTGCAGATCCCCGCCTGCATCCGGCCATCCGCGCTCAGGCTGGCCAGCACCGTCAGCCTCTCGGCGGGGTTGGCCTTGAACAGACCGAGCTGCCGCCCGTGCCAGAAGGCGAACAGGACCGGCTTGCCGGACTTCTGCGCCTCGGCCAGGAAGCGCGAATGGCGCACCCGGATCCGGACCGTGGCCAGCAGCACCCGCGCCGCCAGGTAAATCGCGAAGGCCTTGATCCGGATCCAGAGCCCGGCCCTTGCCGGGCCGCCCGCGATCGCCTCAGACGCCCGCGACATCGGGCTCCAGCCTCGCCAGGAAGCGCTCGAGCCGGTCCATGCCCTCGGCGATCCGCTCGAGCGAGTTGGCGTAGGAGATCCGCACGAAGCCCTCGCCGCCGGGCCCGAAGTCCACCCCGGGGGTGATGGCCACGCCGGCCTCCTCGAGCACCCGAAAACAGAACGCGTACACGTCTTGCGTGTATCGTCTCACGTTGACGAAGACGTAGAAGGCGCCGGTCGGCTCGACCAGGATCTCGAGCCCCATCTGCGCGAGGCGCCTCAGCACGAGCCGGCGGCGCTCGTCGTAGGCCTGGCGCATGCGCTCGATCTCGGCATCCGCCTCCTGCAGCACCGCGATGGCTGCGAACTGGGCGAAGTCGGGAGCCGAGATGAAGAGGTTCTGCTGGAGCTTCTGGACCGGTCTGACCAGCTGCTCGGGCAGCACGGCGAATCCCAGCCGCCAGCCGGTCATGGCGAAGAGCTTGGAGAAGCCGCTGATGACGACCGAGTCGGGCTGGAACTCGAGGATGGACCTCGCCACCCCCTCGTAGACCAGGCCGTGGTAGATCTCGTCCGAGACGAAGACCGCCCGGTCGCCCACGACCTCGACGAGCTCGGCCAGGCGCTCGGGCGAGCTCACGATGCCGGTCGGGTTGGACGGCGAGTTGAGCATGATCAGCCGCGTGCGCGCATCGAGGCTCCGCAGCACGGACTGCGGATCGTACTGGAAGCCGTCCGCCTCCCGCACCTTCAAGCGGACGGGCTCGCCGCCGAATGCGCGCACGAAGTTGGGGTAGCAGGCATAGCCCGGGTCGGTCATCAGCGCCCGGTCGCCCGTGTCGAGCAGGGCGGCGCAGACGAGCGACAGGGCGCCCGAGCTGCCCAGGGTGACGACGATCCGGTCCGCCGAGACTTCCAGGTCGTACTTGCGCCTGTACCAGCCCGAGATGGCCTCGCGCAGCTCCGGGTGGCCCAGGGAGTGGGTGTAGTGGGTGTGCCCGTCGCGCAGCGCCCGGATGCCCGCCTCGACCGCCGCCGGGGGCGTGTCGAAGTCGGGCTCGCCCACCTCCAGGTGGACTATCGATCGGCCCTGTCGCTCGAGCGCGGCCGCCTTCTCCATGACCTCCATGACCATGAAAGGCGGCATCTGCTCCGCTCGCCGGCTCGCCTTCCGCCCGATGCCCTCGCTGCCCGATCCGCTCATCCCGCATCCACCTCGCTCGCCAGATCGTATGTCGCCTTCCGATCGGCTCCCAGGACCTCCGACAGCAATCGGGCCACCTCGGCAGCCGACAGGGCTCGCCCGGCTCGAAGCGCCCTCACCAGGGGGCCGAGCGCCGCCGGGTCGGGCCCGGTGCGGTCGCTGCGGGGCGCGCCCTCCACGACCAGCGTCACCTCGCCGCGGGTGCCTTCCCGGTATCGGTCCGCCAGCTCCGCGAGCGTGCCGCGATCGAAGGTCTCGTGCAGCTTGCTCAGCTCGCGCACGACCACCGCCCGACGCTCGCCCATGGCCCTGGCCAGGGCCGCGACGGTGCTGCCCACCCGCCGGGGAGACTCGTAGATCACGACCGAGCCTACCTCCAGCGAAAGCTCGGCTGCCCAGCGCTCCAGCGCGCCCGCCTTGCGGGGCGGAAAGCCGGCGAAGAGAAAGCGCCCGCCGGCCAGGCCGGAGCCGGCCAGCGCGGCCACCGCCGCGCAGGGCCCGGGCACGGACACGACCTGGAAGCCCTGGGCCGCGATCTCCGCCACGAGGAGCTGGCCGGGATCGGAGATACCGGGCGTGCCCCCGTCGGTGATCAAAGCGACGTCCTGGCCGCGCTCCAGCCGGCTCTGGATCTGCTTGCGGGCGCTCGTGTGGCTCTGCTGCCGGTAGGACAGCAGGCGGGCCTGCAGGCCCTTGGCGGACAGCAGCTTGCGGCTCTGCCGGGTGTCCTCGGCGGCCACGAGGGCCACCGCCTGCAGGATCCGCCGGGCCCGCTCGCCCAGATCCTCGAGGTTCCCGATCGGCGTGGCCACCACGTAGAGCCGTCCGTATTCCTTCAAGGTAATTGCTCCTGTCACATCGAGCCATGGCCATCGTAGTGCAGCCAGGGCAGGCAGCGCAAGAGACAGCGCGTGCAGAGGCATCCGCCCTGGCGCAACCCCACCCGGGCTTCGCCCGACCTCCCCCGTCATAGGGGGAGATGGATTTTCCAATTTGCACAGAGTGTTATCCGTCCCTCCCCTGGCGGGAGGGACCGGCCGAAGGCCGAGGGAGGGGGGCGCGTAGCTTGGTCAATCATCTTGATTGCGTGCCATGTTTACGGCCAAATCATGGGATATTTCCTTTTCCTGACTTGCGAAAACCCGTACAGCAAGCGCATTTGCGAACAACGCGGATTGCTCCGTGCAAAGCAGCTCCCGAGAGGCTACAATGGCCCCTGGCCATGCGCGGGCACCCGATCCACAGCCTCTCGCTCCTCGCGTGCAGCGCCTTCTTGCTCGCCTCGACCGCCGAGCGGGCCAGCGCCCGCGAGGACATGTCCGGCGAGTGGATCGAGGATCACAGCGAGACGGTCTACTCGGTCGAGGAGTGGAACGCCGCCTGCGGCAGCGTGCCTCGCTCCACGGGGCAGCAGCGGCGGAAGCTGGTCTACACGGTCAAGGACCGCGGGGTGGAGCTCGTCTTCTCGGGCCGTTCGGGCAGCTTCTCCACGGTGGACTGCCAGTCGGACAACCCGGAGGTCAAGCCGCGCGAGCGCACGGTCAAGGACGCGCTCTTCTTGATCAGCTGCGCCACGGCCGAGGACTCGACGCGTTACGAGAACGGGCTGTACTCCTTCCGCATCCAGTCGCCGAGCAGGATCGAGTACCGGGAGACGACCCGCTTCTCCCGCAACGTCTCCGGCGCCCTGTGCGTCTACACCCGCCGGGTGCGGCGTCTCTATCTCAGGCGTGCAGCAAAGGCCCCGGACGCGGGCGAAGTGAGCGCCGGGGCCGAGCTGGACGCAAGCGCACGCGGGCGGGATGCCGGTGCCGGTCCGGGCGATGCCGGCCGGGCCATGCCCGACGCCGGCCAGGCGGAGCCCCGGTCCCCGAAGCCTGCCGGCGAGGGGGATCCCTGCGCGCGGCCGGGGCCGGTGAGCTCTTTGATGATCGAGCCGGCGCACACCCGCGCCAGGCCGGGAGAGCGGATCTGCCCTCGCGCCTCGGCCGTGGACGAGAAGGGCTGCCCCGTAGAGCCGCAGCTCGCCCAGGTCGGCCGGGTCGCGGGCCTGGAGCTCCAGACCGACGGATGCGTGCGGGTGAGCGCCAAGGCCCGTCCTGGCACGCACCGCCTTCGGCTGAGGGCGGGCCGGGCCGAGGCGGAACTCGAGATCGAGGTGGAGCGTGCGGGCAAGGCGCCCCCACCGGTCAGGCCGCGGCCCGACGCGGTCCCGGACGAGCCGGTCGGCGCCGGGCCCGGTCCAGACGGCGAGCCCAGCGATGCGGCTGCAGACGCGCGGGCCGAGGAGCCGGCAGGCGAGCCGGTCCAGGCCGGCCCGGACGCGGGCACGGCAGCCGCTCGGGCGGCGCCGGCGCTCCCGGGCGGCCTGCCCGCCTGGGTGTGGATCGCGCTGGGCGCGGTCTTGCTGGTCCTGCTCCTCGGGATGGGTCTGCTGCTCGCGCTGCGCCGCCGCGCGGCGTCCCGGCCGGCCGTCGAGGTTCCGTCATCGGCCGTCGCGCCCCGGCCGTACAGGCCGGCCGGCCCCACGCGCGTCGAGCCGCTGCGGGGCATCGCCGCCGCATCGGGCCCGCCGGACAGCGCGACTTTGGACTCCGTCGAGGGCGAGAGCCCGGCGGCCGACACGGGCGAGGAGCAGGGCGAGTTCTGCACGCAGTGCGGCCAGCGCATGCCCCCGGACAGCGTCTTCTGCCCTTTCTGCCGCGCGCCGGTCGGCGAGGCACCGCCTCCGCCCGCAGCTCCTGCAGCGCCGGTCTGCCCCGGCTGCGGCCAGAGCGTGCCGGCCGAGGCGAGCTTCTGCCCTTTCTGCCGCCACCGCCTCCACTGAGCTCGCCGGAAGGGAGCGCGTTTGGACATCGATCCGCGACAGGAGCTGGGACGCTGGGCAGAGGACCTGGCCGCCGCGCACCTCGAGTCGGCCGGCTACCGGATCCTGGATCGCAACGTCCACTACCCGGTGGGCGAGCTGGACATCGTGGCCGAGCACGGCGAGGACCTCGTCTTCGTGGAGGTGCGCGCCCGGAGCCACCCGGAGGAGGTCCACCCGGCCGAGACGGTCACCGCTCGCAAGCAGCGGCGGATCGTGCTGGCGGCCATGACGTACTGCCAGGACCACGCCATCGGCGACCGAATGATCCGCTTTGACGTCGTGGCCGTGCTCAGCCGCGACGGGGAGCTGGAGGTCTACCAGAACGCCTTCGAGGCCGGCAGGTGAGGCCGATGCGGCGGCCCTGCTCGATCCTCGTCCTGGCGCTTCTCTGCCTGCCCGGCCGCGCGCCGGCCCAGGACGAGCCGCTCGCACCGTCTAGGCGGGTGGTCTTCTCCCAGCGATCGGACTACGGGCGCGTGCTGGTGGTGGACGAGGGGCGCCTGCGCCACCTGCGCTACGATTTCGTCGACGGAGACGACCAGAGCATCATCCGCCTGGACGATCCGGACTGCGTGCCCATGGACTACGTTCGGCACGCAGCGCTCGGCGTCGCCATCTGCCCGAAGCTGCGCCGGGTCCTGATGATCGGGCTGGGCGGCGGCACGTACACGACCATGCTTCACCGTCACATGCCGGGCCTGGAGATCGATGCGGTCGAGATCAACCCCGTCGTGGTCCAGGCCGCACGCGCGCACTTCGGCCTGCCGGACGATCCGCGCTACCGCATTCACGTCGCCGACGGCCGCATCTTCCTGCGGCGCGCGCGTGCTTGCTGGGACCTCGTCTTCGTCGACGCGTACACCGGCGCGGACGACATCCCTCCCCAGCTCGCGGACGCGGGCTTCTTCCGCCTGCTCGCGGCCCATGTCTGCAAGGGCGGCGTGGCCATGCTCAACCTCTCGGTGGAGGCGTCGCTCGAGGATCGGGTGCTGCGCTCCTTCTCGCGGCGCTTCGCGCACACGGCCTGCCTGCGGACGGACGACGATCAGAACCTGCTCGCTTTCGGCCGCGGCGACGGGCCGCTGCCCTCACGCCAGTCGCTCGCCGAGCACGCGCAGCGGATCCAGCGCTCGCTGCGCTTGCCTTTCGATCTGTCCGCGTCGGTGCAGCGCTTCGGGGGCTGCGCGCCCTGAGGCCCTGCTTCGGTGCGCGTCAGCGCTGCTCGAGGTGATCGAGGATCCGTTTCGCCTGCGGGTTGCCGCTGCGGACGGCGGATTGCAGCAGCTCGACGAGCTCCTCGGACCGGTGCTCCCGGACGGCGTACAGGACAGGAGTCGACAGCGGTGGGAAGGGCTTGCGGAGGAGCTTCACCATCAGCTCGCGGGCCCGCGGATCGCCGAGGCGGAGAAGCGCGATCATGGCGCCCTCGATGCCGTGTTCGCAGCGGGTGCCGATGGCATAGGCTGAATCCGCCACGGCGCCCGGATCCAGATAGCCGCCCAGGGCGACGAGATCGTCCTGGCCGAACAGGTCCCGGCACAGCACGAAGCGCTCGATGGCCGGCCTGGCGGCCTGGAGATCCTGTCGAGCGGCCGCCTCGAGCAGCTCCTCCCGATCGAATCGACTGCCGCTCCCCGAAGCCCTCACCCGGATCGGCGAGCGTCCCCCGGCGTTGACGGCCCGCGCCAGGATCAGATTGCGCTCCCCGTCCGGATAGCGCTCCAGGTCGCGCAGCGCGATCGCCAGCGCCTCCCTGCGCGCGGCCTCGTCCGCGAGCCCCCAGTAGAGGATCGGCACGACCAGCCAGTGGGGGTGGACACCGGCCGCGGCGAGCTGCTCGTACAGCCGGAGGGCGCAGGGGGCGGACAGCGCGACCTGCCGGCCATCGGGCCGCTCGATGCCGATCGACAGCAGGCCGTGGCGGCTGGAGACCGTCCCCTTGCGGTAGCTGCCGGCCTGGACCTTGCTCCGCAGCTCGTCGAATCCGGCCGCGCCGGGCCGGCAGCGGTCCGCCGTCCAGCTCTCGGCCGTCGTCAGGCGCTCGCGGCACAGCTCGAGCGGCTGCCGCCATCGATCGGGAGCCTTCCTCTCGGCGCACTCGATCATGCCCATGGCCACCACCACGACGAGCGGGTCCCCCTCGGCCTGCATGCCGTCGAGGATCTCGATCAGCCGAGCCGGCTGCTCGGCCTGGCTGATCAAGGCCAGCGCGCGATCGAACGGCTCCGCCGAGCGCAGCAGCGCGCCGGCCATAGACGGGTTCTCGGCAAGCCACCGGCTCGCCGCCAGCACGGCCTGCTGCCCGACCGTGCCGCGGTCCTCGCAGGCCCACTCGAATCGACTCCCCGGGCAGCCGATGCCCTCGGCTGCCAGCCCGAGAGCCTGCTCGTCGCCGAGCGCCCTGGCCGTGAGCACCAGCGCCTCAAGTCCCTCGCGCCCGCGCGTCCGGATCTCCCGCATGGCCTGCTCTCGACTCGCGGGTATCCTCAGAGAATAGACATCTTCGAAGAGATCCGCAGACGGCCTCGGTGTGACGCAACCCGCCACCGAGAGACATACCGCGAGCAATCTCAGGGACCTCATGATCTCCCTCCGGGCGAGAAGCGCTCGAGCGAGTCGAGTATCCGCTGCGCGTGCCGGTTGCCCTGCCGGGCCGCCTCCTCGAGCCGGAGCCGGACAGGCTCCGCGGGATGCTCTGCGATGGCGCGCACGATGCCGTCCGGAAGGCAGGCACACCCGCTGGCCAGGATCCGGTCGAGCATCTGGACCGCGCGCGGGTCGCCCAGCCGCAGCAAGGCGCTCAGCGCGCCCGCAGCGGCGCCCGGGCAACGCTGGCCCATCTCGAAGGCCAGATCGGCGGAGGCCGGCGCGGGCATGAAGCCCAGCAGCGCGACCGCTCCCCGGCCGTCGAAGGACTGCGTGCCGCGGCACAGCAGGCGGTGCTCGATGGCATGCCGGGCCGGCTGGGATCCCCGGCGCGCGGCCGCCTCGAGTTCTTCGATGCGCGCGGACGGAGCATCCGGATCGATGGCCAGCTCGCGCTCGGTCTGCGCGCCCGCGTTGATCGCCAGGACGAGGAGGCGCTTGCGGTCCGCTTCCGGGTAGCGATCCAGATCGCGAAGCAGCAGCTCGGCCGCCCGGGTGCGGATCTCGGCGCCCGTGATGCCCAGCTGCCCGACCAGGGGCGCCAGGAGCCCGGGGTAGACCTCGCCCTGCTCCGCCGCCCGGTCATACAGCCACACGGCGCAGGCCGGCTGCACGTCTGCCGTCAATCGCTCTGCTCGCAAGGCGATGTGGATCCGATCGCGGGAGGCATGCGCTGGGCCGACCTCGAGCCGGCCGGCGAGCAGGCTGTCCAGGATCTCCTTCGAGGGGATGGACTGCGGATCCTCGCAAGCCAGAGAGCGCGGAGCCGCCCCATCGCGCTCGCTCAGCGCCTGCAAGCGCGTGGCGATGGCGATCTTCCGGGCGAGCAGGGCCTGGATCCGATCCTGGGTCAGCTCGGCCGGATGCGCGAAGGCGCAATCGACGACCTGGAAGCCTGCCGAGAGCACGACAGGCGAGCTCTCGGCCTGCAGGCCATCGAGAGCCGCCAGCAGATCTGCGGGCCGCTCGGCCCGGCTAATCAGGGACAGGGCGCGCTCGGCGGGCTCGCCCGAGCCCGCCAGCTCGTCGGCCAGCGCAGGCGCCTCGCTGAGCCAGCGGACCGCCATCCGCGCAGCGGCCTTTCCCGGTGGCCGTCGCTGACCGGCGGGCTGGAGATCGGGCCGGCAGCCCATGGCCGCGAAGGCCTGCTCGATCAGCGCCTCATCGCTCACCGAGCGGGCCGCCTGCACCAGGACGTCCAGGCCGGCGCGACCCTGGGCGCGGATCTCGGCCGCTGCCCGCGCGCCGTGAGCGGGGTGCTCGAGTTGCAGGACCCTGCTCCAGCGGAGCGGCGCGCCGCAGCCCGAGCAGAGCAGCAGCCAGACCGCAAGCCACAAGCCGGTACGCACGCGCCGAGATGCGCTCCTGCCTCGCATGCCGATCCTCCTTCCCGCAGCCCATCTCGCTGTCGACACAGGGAGTATAGCTCGCTAGACCACGCCGCGAAAGCTGCGCCTGTGGATGGCGCAGGGCCCGTGCTCGGCCAGGGCTCGCTTGTGGGCGGCCGTGGGGTAGCCCATGTGCCGATCGAATCCGTAAGAGGGCCAGCGCTCGTGGTAGGCCCGCATGATCGCGTCCCGCTGCACCTTGGCCAGGATGGAGGCCGCCGAGACGGCCTCGCAGCGGGCATCGGCGCGCTTGAAGGCCCGGACCGGCACGGGCGGAAAGCCGGGCGGAAGGTCGCAGGGGTCGAGCCCGTCGACGATCACGATATCGGTCGCGGGGCCCCGCTGGAGCAGCTGCGCCAGCGCCTGCGTCATGGCCAGCAGGCTCGCGCGCCGGATGTTGACGGCGTCGATGCGGCCTGCGTCCACCCGCCCCAGGCCCCAGGCCGCGGCCCGCTCGCGGATCGTCGCATCGAGCCGCTCGCGATGCCGCGCGCTGAGCTTCTTCGAGTCGGCCAGGCCCTCGATCCCGTGGTCCCCGGGGAGCAGGACGGCAGCCGCGATCACCGGTCCGGCCAGCGGGCCTCGACCCGCCTCGTCCACGCCGGTGATCCTGCGGTAGCCCTGCTCGCGGGCCCAGTCCTCGATCCGAAGGACCACGTCGCCAGGCGGCGGGCTCGGCTCAGAGCTGGGCCGAGCGCGTCGCATGAGAAGCCAGGGAGCTCTGCGAGGAGAAGAGGATGACCTGGGTCCCGCGGCCCAGCACGGCCAGCATGCGACCGAGCAGATCGATCGCTCCGGGCGGCAGCCCGGAGAAAGGATCGTCGAGGAAGACCGGAACGGCCTGCTGTCGCGAGAAGATCTCGATGATCGTGAAGCGCAGACCCAGGTAGACCAGGTCCTGCATGGCGGACGGCAGCTCCTCGAACGCGACGGTCGAGCCGGTGGCCGCGCTCGTGCAGCCGATGCCGCGGGCCGATAAAACCACCTGCGTGTAAGCCTGGCTGGTCAGCGCCGCCACGTACTGGCTCGCCCGGATCTGCAGAAGACTGGCCAGGCGCTCGGTGTCCAGGATGAAGAGATCCCGGGCCAGATCGAGCACCTTGAGGCAAGCTGCGGCAGCCGCAGCATCGGACGCACCGGCCATGCCGGCTCCGCCCACCGCGCCGGCCGGCATCCCGTAGCCGAAGTCCATACCCGGATCCCGGCCGAAGCCCGATCCGCCCGCGAGCGCTCCGGGCGGCGAGCCCACGCCCATGCCGTACGGATCGACACCGGTCGAGCCGGACTCGATGCGAGACATCTTGTCCTGGAGCGCGTCCAGCTTCCGCTCCATCTCGTTCACGCTCATCATCATGCCGGCCGAGCCGCTCAGATCGGCCTCGATCCGATCGATCTCGGCCTGCAGCTCCTTCTTGCGCGACTCCGCTTGGAGCTGGTCGCCCTGGGTGCGCGCCCTGGCCAGGGCTTTCTCGGCTTCATCGACCTGCTGCTGGACCTTGGCCCGCTTGCCGTACTGCTCGAGCAAGGCCCGGGGCCGATCCACGCCAGCCTGGTCCATGGTCCGTTTGACGATCGAGGTCTCGAGCTCGAACTCCCGGACGAGCTTCTTCTTGCGCTCGTCGATCATCTCGATGCGCTTGCGGGAGCGCTCCAGGAACATGGACTGATCGATGTGCCTGAAGACCGCCACCAGCACGATGCCGAAGCCCAGGATGTCCGCCAGGGCCACCCAGCGCAGCAGCTCGAAGGTGAAAAAGCCCGCCGCGCCGATCGCGAGCGCCCCGACCGCGATGCCCAGGCCCCCCAGGAAGTCCCGCCGCTTGCCGAGCGGTCCGGGCGCGCTGCGGCGCTCCTTGTCCTGCCACTCCTGCAGCTCCTTGTCCAGCCGTTCCCGATCCCGCAGGAAGCGCGACTCGCTCTGCTCATAATCCCGGACCCGGCTCTCGAAGTCGCCGGGTAGCTGGGCCAGAGAGCTGAACTTGTCGAGCTCGGCCTGGAGGCCGTCCACCCGCGCCTGGGCCTCCCTGACACCCTTGAACCTCTGCTCGACCTCGAACAGCTCGCTCTGCAGACCGTCGAGACGGAACTGCAGCTCATCCACCTGCCGGGCTGCCGAGATGTCCCGCTCGAGCGTCTCGATCTGGGCGCGGATCTCGGAAGGGTCATCGGGCAGAACTCCATCTATCGCTTCGGCGCCCATCTCGCCCCGGTAGCCTGGAAAGCTCGGGCCGCCGCCGCCGCCGTCGCCGCCGAAGTGCGGGCTGGGCGGCAGGCGCCTGGCCGGCGCACCCGCCCCCCCCCTGGCCCCGCCTATCATCGCGCCGGGCGGCATGCCCGCTCCGAGCTGCTCGCCGAAGTCCCCGCCGGCTTGGCCGGCGAAGCCGGCCCCGGCGCCGAAGCCCCCACCCGCCGGACCGCCGCGCGCACAGGATGGGAGATCCGCCTGGCGGCAGACGTAGAGTCCCTCGAAGAGATCGCGCTGCGGCAGGTGGATGGTGCTGGAGAGGAACTGCAGGATCTCGGCCGGCGTGGAGCTGACCGGCACGAACTGGCCGCTGGAAGCGTCGTGCCGCGTCAAGGCCATGGAGCCCCGCAGTAGATCCTTCACCAGGCGGTACGCCTGTCCCTTGCCATCGTCGATGCTCAGCGCCACGCGACAGGCCGCGCTGCTCCCACTGCGGTAGGCATCGGTGGCCGTGTCCGTGCCTTCCGGGAAGAGCAGATGGACGAGCACGTCGACGATGGTGGATTTGCCCGAGCCAGGACCGCCGACAAAGGCGGAGAAACCGACTCCGATCGGCAGCCGGAACATCTGATCGAATCTTCGAACGCCCTGGAGCACCAACTCGGTGAAGAGCATGTCACCCCGCCTGGTCTCCTCGCGTCGCTCCAACGCGAGCGGCTCGAACGCGCATCCGAGCGCCCGCAGCCAGCTCAGGCATCCTTCAAACGGGCAGCCTTGCCCCGCAGCTTGCGGAGGAAGTACAGCCTGGACCGCCGCACCCGGCCGGAACGGACGACCTCGACTTTCTCGACCCGCGGCGAGTGAATCGGAAAGATGCGCTCCACGCCGACGCCGTACGAGACCTTACGAACCGTGAACGAGGCGCCCGTACGACCTCGGCGTCGACGGATCACGACGCCCTGGAAGATCTGCACGCGCTCCTTCTCACCTTCCACGACCCGCAAGTGCACCTTGACGGTATCTCCGATGCGGAATTCGTCCACCTCTTTCTTGAGGTAGTCGTTCTCGATCTCCTGCAAGGTCCGCATCACGTCCTCCTTGTCTTTTTCGCCAGGGGATGGCGCGCATCCCCGGAACGTCCATCCAGGTCAGATCCCATCCTCTTCAAGCCACGCGCGCTCCTCGTCCGTCAACTCGGCGCGATCGATCAGGTCCGGCCTGCGCGCCATCGTGCGCAGCAACGCCTGCCGCTTCCGCCAGCGCTCGATGGCCGCGTGGTCGCCGCCGAGCAAGACCTCGGGGACCTGCATGCCCTCGTATACCCGAGGACGGGTGTACTGGGGATACTCCAGCCAGTCGAGCGGACCGAAGCTCTCCTCGCCGGCCGACTCGTCTCTGCCCAGGACACCGGGCACCCACCTGGCGATCGCATCCATCACGACCCAGGCGGCCGGCTCACCACCGGACAGCACGTAGTCGCCGACGCTCAGCTCCTCATCCACGAAAGACCGGACCCGCTCGTCGACACCCTCGTATCGACCGCAGATCAGGCTCAGCGACTCCATGCCGGCCAGCCGGACGACGGTCGGCTGATCGAGCCTGGCGCCCTGGGGGCAGAGCAAGATCACCCTCGTGGCCGGATCTCGGTCACGTGCGTGAACGATGGCTCGATGCAGCGGCTCGACCTTCATGACCATGCCGGCTCCGCCGCCGTATGGAGAGTCGTCCACCTCGCGGTGCTTGCCGGATGCGAAGTCGCGGATGTCGATGATCTCCACCTCGATCCGCCCCGCCTCGATGGCCCGGCCGAACACGCTCGTGCCGAGGGCCGAGCCGAAGGCGGCTGGAAAGAGTGTCAGCAGCTGGAACTTCATCCATCCCGTCCCGTGCCCGGCAAGCCCTCGGGTGGATCGACGATCATCCGCCCGAGCTCCAGATCCACCGACTTGACCACGCCATCGACGACGGGCAGCAGCACCTGCTGCGAGCCTTCCCTGACCGCGTACACCTCGTGCGCGCCGTTGTCAAAGATCTCCACCAGCAAACCGAGAACACGGCCGCGGACATCCACGACCTGCAATCCGATCAGGTCCTCGGCGTAGTACTCATCCTGCCCACAAGTGGCCAGGCTCTCCCGCGGAACGTACACGCTCAGGCCCTTGAGTCGATCGGCCGCGTCTCGATCGGCGACGCCTTCCAGCGAGACGATCACATGCTTGCCGCTGACGCGCAAGCCTCGAATCCGGTGCGCGACCGCATCGTCCTGACCTCGACCGATGAACACCTCCTCGACCCGGTGCCAGGCGCCCGAAGAGCCCAGACCCTCGATCACCCTCAGCTCGCCGCGGATGCCGTGGGGCCGTGACACCTTACCCACGAAAACCACTCCGCACTCCAGGATCGCACGGCGATCCAGCTAGTCCTGAAACAAGCGCGTTGCGCTTGCTTCAGGACCAATACCATCTCAGGGGGCTTTCGCAAAGCCCCCTCGCTGCTGGAAGTC
>JAFGRB010000266.1 GCA_016935365.1 Deltaproteobacteria bacterium | reverse complement strand
GACTTCCAGCAGCGAGGGGGCTTTGCGAAAGCCCCCTGAGATGGTATTTGGCCTGAAGCAAGCGCAACGCGCTTGTTTCAGGACTAGCTATCATACAGGCGCGGTCTTACAAACCGCGCCCGGCGGAGGAGTGTTCTTGAAGCCCAGCCTGATCGCGGCCTATGTGGCCCTGGTCCTGATGCCGCTCGGCCTGCTGGGCTGGATGGGACTGAGGTTGGCGATGGACGAGCAGGAGATCGTCCGCCACCGCTTTCGCCAGCTGCTGCAGGTGGGCCTGCAGGACACCGAGGAGGAGATCCACAAGCAGCTCAAGGGCCGCACGCAGTCCTTGCTGCGCACGCTGGAGAGCACGCCGCTCAAGACCGACGCGCTGCGTGCCATGCTCGCGCACAGCGGCCTGCTGCGCCAGGTCTTCGTGCTGGGTGCGGACTGCCGCCGGCTCCACCCGCCGCTCGATCCGCCCTGGACCCGCGCCGAGCGCGAGTTCCTGGCGCAGGTCGAGCCCGCCTGGCCGGACCTGGCAGCCCTGTGCCGGCACCGAGGTCCCGAGGGCTCGAACGGTGCACCGGCCCGAAGCGGCTGGAAGGTCTGGCGCAGCAGGGACATCCACATCGTCCGCTGGCAGCGCCTGGACGGCGGCGAGCTGGTGGGCCTCGAGCTGGACAGCACGCGGCTGCTGGCCGACATCATCGGCAGCCTGCCGCACGATCGGATGCGCGGCGGCCGGGTGGCCCTGGTGGACTCGGTCGGAGAGATCGTCTACCAGTGGGGCCGCTACGAGCCGGCGCCCGGGGAGCTGCCGCGCGCCAGCCTGGATCTCGGCCCGCCGCTGGGCGCCTGGAAGCTCGTGCATTACGCCTCGGCCGCCGAGATCGACCGGGCGCTCGGGAGCAGCATGGTCTACAGCCTTCTCGCCGGACTGGCGGTGGCAGCCGTCCTGCTGCTCGGTCTGGCGGTCTACTTCTACCGGCAGAGCACCCGCCACATCCGCGACGCCAGCGAACGGGTCAGCTTCGTCAACCGGGTCTCGCACGAGCTGCGCACGCCCCTGACCAACATCCGCCTGTACGCCGAGATGCTGGCCGACAGCCTGCCGGAGGACGACGAGCGCTCGCACCGGAGGCTGGACGTGGTGCTGTCCGAGACCCGGAGGCTGAGCCGCTTGATCGCCAACGTCTTGACCCTGGGCCACAAGCAAAAGGGCCAGCTCGCCCTGTGCACGACGCCCGCGGTGCCCGACGAGATCATCCGCGCGGTGCTGGCGCACTTCCAGCCCAGCCTGGATGCCAGGGGCATCGAGCTGCGCTTCGAGGCCGGCGCCGAGCGCTGCGTGAGCGTGGACACCGACGCCCTCGAGCAGATCCTGGGCAACCTCATCAGCAACGCCGAGCGCTACGCGGCCGAGGGGGGGCTGGTCGCGATCGAGAGCCGGCAGAAAGAAGACAAGACCGTCGTCTGGGTGTCCGATCGCGGGCCGGGCATTCCCTCCCGCCAGCGCGACAAGGTCTTCGAGGCCTTTCACCGGGTCAGCGACAAGCTGACCGACTCGAGCTCGGGCACGGGCCTGGGCCTGGCGATCGCGCGCGATCTGGCACGCATGCACGGCGGCGATCTCACGCTGGAGAGCTCCGAGGTGGGCGCTCGCTTCCGGGTCGTCCTGCGCACGCCGGCCGCGACGCCACCGGAGCGCTAGCCGGACTTCTACGGAGGTGTCCATGAAGGTCCTGGTCGCCGAAGACGACGAGCTGACCCGCAAGGGCCTGGCCGAGATCCTCGAGGACGAAGGCTACGAGGTCCTGCCGGCGGCCGACGGCCGAGAGGCGTTGGACCTCTTCGCCAAGCAGGAGCCCGACTTCGTCTGCCTGGACATCATGATGCCGGGCGTGGACGGCTTTGCCGTCTGCCGCCAGATCCGCGAGCGGGATCCGGGCGTGCCGATCATCTTCATCAGCGCCAAGTCCGAGGAGATCGACAAGGTGGTCGGGCTGGAGATCGGCGCGGACGACTTCATCGTCAAGCCGTTCGGCGTGCGCGAGGTGGTGGCCAGGATCCGGGCCGTCACCCGGCGCTGCATGTCGGCCCGGCCCAGGCGGGTCGAGAGCGAGGCCTTCGGCATCGGCGACCTCGAGGTCTCGCCGGCCGAGCTGCGCGCCCGCCGGGGCGACGAGAGCATCGAGCTCAGCCTGCGGGACGTCAAGCTGCTGCAGCTCCTCGCCCGCAACCCGGGCAAGGCGCTGGACCGCAACACCATCCTCAACGAGTGCTGGGGCATCGACTACCTGCCCTCGTCCCGCACCCTGGACCAGCACATCTCCCAGCTCCGCAAGCGGATCGAGCGCGACCCGAAGAACCCCCAGATCATCCGGACCGTCCACGGGGTGGGCTACCGCTACGAGGGCTGAGCGGTCCGAGATCCCTGGACAGCTGCCGGGCGCTGGACCTATCCTACGGGCGGTCGTCACGATCCCGGAAGAGGGGTGATTCATGAATCGTCTTTTTTTCGCAGTCTGCGTCGTATTCTCTCTGTGCATCGCCGGCTGTCCGCCGGCCGAGCGGCCCGACGTGGGGCCGGCGGTCTCTGCGGGCCCATCGGCCGAGGAGCAGGCGGCCCGGGAGCTGTTCCGGGCGCGGGGCATCGAGGTGCCCGAGACCCGGATGACGCCGGTCGAGGCGGCGCGGGCGCAGAGGCTGGATCTGGCGCTCATCCGCGAGGCGATCGCCGAGGCCAAGGCCATCTCGGACGCGGACCGGCAGCGGCTGGAGGGCGGAGCCGACAGCGGGGCCGGGGCCGCTCCGATGCAGGCGGACGAGGCGCCGGCGGGCGGCGCGCCGCGCGCGATCCCGGAGCGGCCCGCAGCCGAGCCGCCGCCACCGTCCCCGTCCCCCGCCAGCATCGAGGAGAAGAAGGCCGAGATGCC
Source organism: Deltaproteobacteria bacterium (assembly GCA_016935365.1). Lineage (GTDB taxonomy): Bacteria > Myxococcota > B64-G9 > B64-G9 > B64-G9 > JAFGRB01. The sequence goes on along the minus strand of JAFGRB010000266.1, from coordinate 19,715 downwards.
GGCCGAGATGAAGGCCGTGATGGAGCCCAAGCCGTCGCCCATGAAGGAAGACGCGGTGGAGTGCGACAAGATGAAGCGGAAGGCGGAGAAGGCCGAGGAGGGCGAGGCGCCCCGGACCGTGCTGCGCAAGGTCGTGGCCCAGCCCCGGGAGGCCAAGATCCTGGTGCGCGACGAGGACGGCAAGCTCACGCCCCTGCTCGGGCGGGAGCTGCGCCTGGTCGCCTACCTGGAGGGCCCGCGGGCCCGCACGGTGGTCGACGCCGTGTTCGAGAACCGCAGCTCGAACAGGCTGGAGGGCACCTTCTACTTCCCCCTGCCGGCCGACGCCTCGCCGGTCGGCTTCGGCATGTTCTCGGCCGCCATCCCGATCGACGCGGCCCGGGCCTTCGAGCGCGGCCTGAGCCTGCCGCGGCTGCCGGAAGACTCGAGCGCCGGCGGCCCGGAGGCCTATGCTCCGGCATCGGCCGGCAAGCCCGGCGGCCCGGACTGGCAGCGGCGCCAGGAGGCGCGGGTGGTCGAGCAGAAGCGGGCCCGGCAGGTCTACGAGGAGGTGGTCCGCCAGCAGATCGACCCGGCCCTGCTCGAGTGGAGCGGCGGCAACACCTTCCAGGCGCGCGTCTTCCCGATCGAGCCGAGCTCCCTCAAGCGGGTCGTGCTGGTCTACGAGCAGACCCTGCCCTTCGACGGCCAGCACCTGCGCTACACCTTCCCCTTGCCCGACCGCGCGACGCCCCATCCGGCCACGGCCCGGGTGCACTTGGACGAGCGCGGCGGCAAGCCCGCCGCGGTGGCCATGGGGAAAGATGCGCGCCTGGTCGTGCCCACCGGCCGCAAGCTGGGCCAGTGGACGGTCTGGGACCTCGTCCAGGAGGGGCAGGGCGGGGCCCTGTCGGTGGCCTGTACACCGCCGGCCGGGGGCCGCCAGGTCATCCAGGGGGCCGATCCCGGCGGCCTGGCCGGCCGGGCCTTCTTCGCCCGGCTGCGGGCGGACTTCGACACGGGCGCCGGGCAGCCCACCGGCCGGGCGCTCTTCGTCGTCGACAGCTCGCTGTCCGCGGAGGACGGCCAGGCCTATGCCCTGCAGAGCGCGATGCTGGAGGCCATCCTGAGCCGGGATACATCGATCCGCGACTACGCGATCATGCTCTTCGACGTGCGGCCTCGCTGGCTGCACGCGCCCGGCTGGCGGCCCAACACGCCCGAGAACCGACAGGCCAGCCTGTCTGAGCTGCGCAAGGTCTACCTGGAGGGCGCCACCCACTTCGACGGCGTGCTGGCCGATCTGGATCGCAACGCCGCCTGGCTCACCGGCGGTGAGAAGCCGCCGCTCGCCTTCCTGCTCTCGGACGGCCAGATCACCTGGGGCCAGGCCCAGGCGGCCCGCCTGCTCGATCGCCACCCCGCGGCGCGCGCGCTGCGCTGGATCTGCTACCGCTTCGGCGAGAACGCGGTCAACCAGGACCTCTTCGATCTGCTCACCCGGGAGACGGCCGGCCGCACCGTGACCGTGCTCTCGGCCGAGGAGGTGCCGGCTGCGGCCGCGGCCCACCGCAAGGCCGCGGCGGAGCTGGTCGGGGTGGAGGTGCAGGGTGCAGCCGTGGCCGACCTGACCGTGGCCGGCGCGCCCAGGCTGCTCTTTCCGGGCCAGGACCTCCTGGTGGCGGGCCGGATCCTGGATGCCGGGCAGGGCGCGAAGCTCGTCGTGAAAGCCGCGCTGGCGGGCAAGCCCCTGCGATACGAGCTGGATCTGCCAGCCGGGCGCGACGGGCGCCTGGCGGCCCGGGCTTTCGGCGAGCTCTACACCCGGCGCTTGCTGGCCCTGGACGATCCGCGCCTCGACCGGATGATCGTGGCCCTGTCCCAGCACTACCTGCTGGCGAACGCCCGGGCGAGCCTGCTGGTGCTCGAGGACGAGCGGGCCTACGAGGCCTACGCCATCGCCGACGAGATCGTGGACCTCCGCGACCTGGAGAAGCTCAGGCGCCAGGAGGAGGACAAGCGGCTCGAGAAGCTCGCCGGGCTGGATCTCGACGCGGCGCCGGAGCTGGCCCGCCAGCTGGTGCGCGCGCTCGCCGACGCGGGCGAGAAGCTCGCCGCGCCGCTCGCGCCCCAGCCGCTGCTCGACCAGCCCCTGGCCGGAGGCGAGCAGCGCGTCCAGGCCGAGATCGACTACCGCGCCGCGCGCAAGGCCGACAAGATGGACGTCATGGTCTACGACGCGGTGGCCCGGGCCCGGGCGCTGGCCGGGGACACGCTGGGCGCCGTGCGCGCGCTCTCGTGCACCGTGGAGCTCAGGCCCGCCGACGCCGAGGCCGCGCGCCTGGTGGGCTACGGCCTGCTGGCGCTCGGCCAGTTCGAGCCGGCCGCCGAGCTCTTCGAGCGGGTCCGGCTGCGCCGGCCCTTCGAGGGCCAGGTCTACCTCGAGGAGGCCCTGGCGCTCGACGGCGCGGGCCGGCTGGCGGAGGCGGCCAGGCGCTACGAGATCGTGCTGGCGAAGTCCTGGCCCCGCCACGAGAGCGAGGTCAAGACCGTGGCGGGCTATCACTATGCCCGGCTGCTGCAGGCCCTGCTGCGCGACCGGGGCCTGCCTGCCGAGCTCGGCGATCAAATACGCGGGCGGCTGAAGCTGCTGGGCACGGATGTCGGCAGCCAGGAGATCGACTACCAGCTCACCACCCACTGGAGCACGGACAACATCGACATCGACCTGTGGGTGATCGAGCCGGATGGCACGCGCTGCTATTACAGCCACAGGGACACCGCTCTGGGCGGCAAGCTGCACTGGGACATCACCGACGGGCTGGGGCCCGAGCTCTACCACATGCGCAAGGCCACGACCGGCGAGTACCTGGTGCTGGTGCACTACTACGGCAACAACTCGCCGCGCCTGGCCGTGCCGACCTCGCTGCTGCTGGTCTGCGACCGCGACGTGTTCGGACCCGAGGACCGCTACACCCGGCGCTTCCAGATGCGCATGCTGCCCAAGCAGGACGCCGTGCTGGAGCTCCGGAGGGAGCGGCTGTGAGCCGGGCGTCGATCTGGCGGTTCGCGGTCCTGGCCCTGAGCTTCGGCGCCTGCCCGGCAGCGGCGGCCGGGGGACGTCCCCTGCTGCGACAGCCGAGCCTGGGCCCGCAGGCCGTGGCCTTCACCCACGGCGGAGACATCTGGCTGGCGCCGGTCGCGGGCGGCGTCGCCAGGCGCTTGACAGCCGATCCCGGCCTGGAGATGCAGCCGCACTTCTCCCCCGACGGCGCCTGGATCGCCTACACCGGCGGCTGCGGCAGCAACCCGGACGTCTACGTCGTGCCCGCTGCGGGCGGGGCGGCCCGCAGGCTGACCTGGCACCCCGGGGTGGACATCGCCATCGGCTGGACGCCGGACAGCCAGCGGGTGCTCATCCGCTCCGAGCGCGCGAGCCACGCGCGCTTCGACAGGCTCTTCAGCGTGCCGCTGCGCGGCGGGCTGGCCGAGCCCTTGCCGCTGCCCATGGGCGAGCAGGCCAGCTTCTCGCCCGACGGCGAGCGCCTGGCATACGTGCCGTACTGGAACCGGCGGCAGAAGCCCTGTCGCTTCGCGCCCTGGAACAACTACCGCGGCGGCAGGGCCTCGCCCATCTGGATCGCCCGACTGTCCGACTCGCACGTCGAGGCGGTGCCGAGGAAGGGCTCCAACGACTTCAATCCGATGTGGCTGGATGCGGATCGGCTGTTCTTCCTGTCCGACCGGGACGGGCCGGCCGGCCTGTACCTCTTCGACCTGCGAAGCCGACAGGTCGCGCGGCAGGTTGCGGAGCCGGGCCCGGCCATCGGCTGGGCGTCCGCGCGGGGCGACGCGATCGTCGTCGAGCGCTTCGGGCAGCTCTTCCTCTTCGATACCCGCAAGCACGGGCTGCGGCAGCTGGACATCCGGATCCAGAGCGATCGCCCCGCGCTCCGGCCGCGCTGGGTCGAGGTGGCCGGGCTGATCGGCGCCGCCGGCATCTCGCCCAGCGGAGCCCGGGCTGTCTTCGAGGCCCGCGGCGAGATCTGGACCCTGCCGGCCGAGCACGGGGACGTGCGCAACCTGACCCGGAGCGCCGGCGCGGCCGAACGGGATCCGGCCTGGTCGCCCGACGGCGAGTGGATCGCCTGCTTCTCGGATCGGCCGGGCGAGTACGTCATGAAGCTGATCGCGCTGGACGAGCCGGAGCGCCGGGTGGAGATCGCGCTGGGGCAGCCGGCCTCCTTCTACTACCAGCCGGTCTGGTCTCCGGACAGCAAGCGGATCGCGTACCACGACAAGCGGCTCGGCCTGTGGGTGATCGACGTCTCGCAGGCCGTGCGCGGAAGGGCCGGCCGGCCGCAGCGCATCGATGCCGACAGCTTCGACGACATCGAGCGGGGGCTGGATCCCGCCTGGTCTCCGGACGGCCGGCACCTGGCCTACACCCGGCAGGAGCGAAACCACCTGCGGGCGCTGTGGATCTACTCGGTCGAAACGGGGCGCAAGATACGCCTGACCGACGCTTCGAGCGATGTGCGCTACGCGGTCTTCGACCGCGGGGGCGAGCACCTCTACTTCACCGCCTCGACCGACAGCGGGCCGGCCGCGGCCTGGCTGGATCTGTCGAGCTACCAGCGGCCCGTGTCCCGCAGCGTCTACCTGGCCGTGCTGCGCGCCGACGCACCGTCTCCGCTCATGCCCCTGTGCGACGAGGAGAAGGGCGCCGCGCCCGACGAGCCGAAGACCGGCAAAGACGAGAAGCCCGGGAAGAAGAACACCGCCCCGGTGCGGATCGACGTGGACGGTCTGGACCAGCGCATCCTGGCGCTGCCCGTGCCCGCCCGGCGCTACGTGGGCCTGCAGGCGGGCAAGGCGGGCGAGCTGTACTTGCTGTCGCGACCGACGCTGGAGAGCCAGGACGGCTCCGGAGACCTGTGCGTGGAGCGCTTCAGCCTTGCCGAGCGGAAAGTGGAGCCCGTGCTCGACGGTTTGGAGCATTTCAGGCTGTCGGAAGACGCGGTCAAGATGCTCTACGCGCGCAAGAAGGAGTGGTTCATCGCGCCGGCGGGCAAGGAGGCCGCCAGCAAGGAGCACAAGCTCGACACCGCTGCCATGCGCATGCGTGTCGAGCCGCTCGTCGAGTGGCGGCAGATCTTCGCCGAGGCGCTGCGGATCGAACGGGATTTCTTCTACGATCCCGGCCATCACGGCATCGATCTCGGCGAGCTGGAACGCCGCTATGCGCCTCTCGTCGATCTCCTCGCGAGCCGGGAGGAGCTCGCCTGCCTGCTGGCCGAGATGCTGGGGCACCTCTCGGTCGGGCACCTCTACGTCGACGGCGGCGATCTGGGCGCTGCGGAGGCGGCACCGGGTGGCCTGCTGGGGGCGGACTACGAGATCGACCGCGGGCGGTATCGCTTCGAGCGCGTCCTGCACGGCGAGAACTGGAACGCCGATCTGCGCGCGCCGCTGACCGAGCCCGGTGCGCGGGTCGAGGTCGGCGAATACCTGCTCGAGATCGACGGCCGGGAGCTCGGGGCTTCCGACAACGTGCACGCGGCGCTCGAGCACCGCGCGGGCACGCCGGTGCGGCTGCGGGTGGGGCCGCGCCCGGACGGCCGCGGCTCGCGGGAGCTGCGGGTCGTGCCCATCGAGAGCGAGCAGGCGCTGCGGCACCGGGCCTGGATCGCCGAGATGCGCCGCCGGACGGACGAGCTCGGCCGGGGCGAGGTGGCTTACGTCTACCTGCCCAACACGGCCAGGCAGGGCTACGAGAGCTTCAACCGCTACTACTTCGCCGGCATCGACAGGCAGGCGGTGGTGATCGACGAGCGCTTCAACGGCGGGGGCTACGCGGCGGACTACATCGTCGATCACCTGCGGAGAGCGCTGCTCAACTACTGGTGCACCCGGGAGGGCGGGGACTTCACCACGCCGCTCGGCGCGATCTTCGGCCCGCGGGTCATGATCATCAACGAGTTCGCCGGCTCCGGCGGCGATGCCCTGCCATGGTACTTCCGGCGCATGGGGCTGGGTCCGCTGGTGGGCAAGCGGAGCTGGGGCGGGCTGGTGGGCATCTTCGACTACCCGCGGCTCATCGACGGCGCGTTCCTGACCGCGCCCCGCCTGGCGTTCTGGAGCCCGGACGGGGCCTGGGACGTGGAGAACCGCGGGGTGGCGCCGGACGTGGAGGTCGAGCTCGACCCGGCCGCCTGGAGGCGCGGACGGGATCCCCAGCTCGAGAAGGCGGTCGAGATGGCGCTCGAGGCGCTCGAACGCAGGCCGCCAGTGCGGCACCGCCGGCCCGCGTACCCGAGGTACCGGTTGCCGGCTCCAGGCCCGGGAGGCGAGAGACATGGGAAGTAGCGGAAAACCGAGGAGCCCGGCCATCACCATCCGCCAGATGGAGCTCGACGACCTCTCGGCGGTCTTCCACCTGGGCAACGAGCTCTTCACCAGCGAGGTGCCCAACCTCTACCGCACCTGGGACGAGTTCGAGATCATGAGCCTCTTCCAGAGCGACTCCGATCTGTGCCTGGTGGCCGAGCGCGGCGAAGAGGTGGTGGGCTTCGTGCTGGGCACCACGGTGACCAAGCGGGGATCGCCCTGGAAGTACGGACACCTCGTCTGGCTGGGCGTGGAGCCGCGCTTCCAGCGGCTGCGACTGGGCACGCGCTTGCTGGGCCAGCTCCGCGCGCTGATGATCGAGGAAGGCGTGCGCATGCTGCTGGTGGACACGGAGGCGGACAATGCGAATGCCCTGGCCTTCTTTGCACGGCACGGCTTCGCGAGCCCCGAGGAGCACATTTACCTGAGCCTCAACCTGACCAACCACCAGGGAGCGGGGAAGAAAGCGAAGAAGGCGAAGAAGGTGAAGAGCTCCGAGAGAGCCGACAAGGCGAAGAAGGCGAAGAAGGCGAAGAAGGCGAAGAAGGCGAAGAAGACCGAAGAGTCTAAGAAAGCGAAGAAGACCGAGAAGACCGAGAAGTCCAAGAAGGCCAAGAAGGCCGAGAAGACCGAGAAGGCCGAGAAGACCAAGAAGGCCGAGAAGGCCAAGAAGGCCAAGAAGGCCAAGAAGGCCAAGAAGACCGAGAAGGTCGAGAAGGTCGAGAAGGCCGAGAAGGCCGAGAAGTCCAAGAAGGCCAAGAAGACCGAGAAGGCCAAGAAGACCGAGAAGTCCAAGAAGACCGAGAAGTCCAAGAAGGCCGAGAAGTCCAAGAAGGCCAAGAAGGCCAAGAAGGCCGAAAAGGCCAAGAAGACCGAGAAGGCCAAGAAGTCCAAGAAGGTCGAGAAGGTCGAGAAGGCCGAGAAGCCGAAGAAGACAAATACAAAGAAAGCGAAGAAGCCCGACAAGCCGAAGAGCGCGAAGAAGTCCAGGAAGGCGAAGAAGAGTCAAAAGGAAACAAGGCGGCGAAAGCCCTGACAATGACCCGAGGCTCGATCGATCCTGCGCGCCTGCGCAGCCTGCTGCAGCGACTCCTCGACCTCTACAGCCCGACCGGCAAGGAGGAGAAGGCCGTGGACTACCTCCACGGCAGGCTCCGCCGGGAAGGCCTGCCGGTCATCCGCCAGCCGGTCGACGAGCGGCGCGCCAACCTGCTCGTGCTGCCTCGGCATGTCGAGGCCGACCTGGTCCTGCTGGGCCACGTCGACACGGTGGTGGCCTACGACCTGGAGCACTACGGCTTCGCCGAGGACGGCGATCGCATCCGCGGCCTGGGCGCAGCCGACATGAAGGGCGGGCTGGCCGCCATGGTCGAGGCCTACTCCGTCGCCTGGCACGAGTCCTCGGGCCGGCTCGCGAGCGCGCTCGCCATCGTGGTCGGCGAGGAGGAGTACGGCGACGGGGCCGAGCAGCTCACCGCCGACTACCATTTTCCCTGGGCGCTGATCGCCGAGCCGACCGATCTGCTGCCCTGCCTGAGCAACTTCGGCTATATCGAGCTGCAGATCGCCGCCAGCGGCCAGCGCATCCACGCCTCGCTGGCCGATCGGGGCAGCAGCCCGGTCGAGGTCGTGCTCTCATGGCTGCAGGGCATCGTGCGGCACATGGAGCAGGCTCACCCCGACATGGTGCTCAACATCCGCGACCTGCTCAGCTCGCGGGCCGGCTTCGCCGTTCCCGAGCGCTGCGAGGCCTGGCTGGACATCCACACGCCCCCCGACACCTCGCTGGAGCCGCTGCTGGACGAGCTCGATCGGCTGCGCCCGGAGCCCGGCGAGAAGGTTCAGAACCAGATGCGCTTCACGACCCTCATGGGCGGCTACGCCCTGCCCGAGAAGGGCCCGCTCGTCGACACCTTGCAGCGCGTCTTCGCGCGCCAGGGGCTCGACTGGCGCCCGAGCGCCTTCCGCAGCCACTCGGACGCCAACCTGCTCTGGGAGGCCGGCACCCGGCCCATGCTGCTGGGCCCCGGCCAGCTCGAGGCCGCCCACGCGCCGGACGAGTCCACGTCCTTCGAGCAGGTCTGCACGGCGGCAGGCCTGTACCTCGATCTGCTGCGCGGCATGGGTGAGCCGTGACCAGGCCGGAAGAGAGCAGCCCGCCGCCCGAGACGGTCGCGCTCCCGCCGGACGACGATCTCTGTCCGACCGTCATGCTGGGCGGCCTGCTGCTGCTCGCGGTCTCGGCCGCGGCCAAGGCGGCCGCGGCGGCCGGCTCGGTGGCCAGCTCGGGCGCGCCCTGGGTGCTGGTCCTGCTCTGGCCCCTCACCCTGGGCGACGACGCAGGCACGGCCGCGATCTGGCTGCTCGCCGCCGGGGGGCTCTTCTGCTGGCCGGCGATCGCTCGCCACCGCTTCTGGCGCCGGGCGGTCAAGGCCCTGCTCGGCGCGCTCTTCGTCGCGCTATGCCTCTACATGCTGGCCAACGTCCATCTCTTCGTGCTGCTGGGCACCCCCCTCAACGTCCGCTACCTGGTCTTCGCGGGCAAGACCGGGGATCTCTTCTCCTCGCTGCGCGGCGACGCGCCGTGGCTGGCCGGCGGGCTGATCCTCGCCTATGTCGTCGGAATGCCCTTCGCCTGGCGGCTGTGGCGGCGGCGCGTGGCGCGCAAGCTGGCCGCGGCTCGCAAGATCCTCTTCCTGCCGCCCCTGCGGGGAAGGGCCCGCATCTGGGCTCTGGGGATCGCGCTTCTGCTCTGCTGGCCGCTCGGCCGTGGGCTGCTGCGGGTGAGCGGCCTGCGAGGCGAGCTCAACGCGATCCGCAAGAACGCGCCCATGGAGCTCGTCTCCTCGCTGCTGGACACCGCTTTCGAGTCCGACGCCGCGACCGCGGTCGATCTCGATCCGGATCACCCGACCCGCTTCGACGCCTCCAGCCCGTTCACGGCCGACGACTCGGAGTTCAACCGCTGCGATCCGGTCGCCGATGGCGCGCGGCGCAAGTACAACGTGGCCATCTGGATCATGGAGTCCTGGACGGCCCAGGACCTGCAGCTCTACGGCGATCCCCATCCCAACGCACCGCGGCTGTCCGCCCTGTCCGATCACGCCATGGTCTTCGATCGCTACTACTCCCCGAGCCCGGTCAGCATCAAGGCCCTGTTCAACATCTTCTGCTCCATGTACCCCTACCCGGAGTTCGAGTTCATCACCTCGATCCATCCGCGCATCCCCTGCAGCTCGCTCAGCGAGGTGCTGGCCGAGCACGGCTATCGCGGTGCGCTCTTCCACGGGGGTCACTTCGAGTTCACCAACAAGCTGGCCTTCTTCGACGAGCGGGGCTTCGAGACGCTCGTCGACTCCACGGCCTTCGAGGGCTCGAAGAAGTACTACACCTTCGGCTGGGGCGTGGAGGACCGGGCCATGGTGGACAAGGCCGTCGAGTGGCTGGACCGCGAGCACCCGGCGCCTTTCCTGATCGTCTTCATCCCGATCATCCCGCACTACCCCTACATCCTGCCCCCCGGAAACAAGCCGCGCTTCTCCACCCGAACGCTCAAGAGCCGCTACCACAACGGCATCCACTACGAGGACGAGCTGGTGGGCAAATTCCACGACGCGCTGGCCGAGCGGGGCCTGGCGGACGACACGCTCCACATCGTGGTGGGCGATCACGGGCAGGCCTTCCAGCAGCACCCCCACAACCGCCTGCACGCCAACTTCCTCTACCAGGAGAACACCTGGATTCCGCTGGTGATGATCAACCCGCATCTCTTCCCGCAGGCCAGGCGCTGCGGCCGGATCGGCTCCCACGTGGACTTCGCGCCCACGGTGCTCGACCTGCTGGGCATCGCTCCGCCCGACGTCTACCAGGGGCGCAGCCTGGTCTCCGACGGACCCTACCGGATGGCGCTTCTGAGCACGATGTACATGGACTCGCTGCTGGGGCTGAGGGACGGGGACCACAAGTACGTCTACAACCTGACGACCGGCCGGGAGGAGATCTACGACCTGGTGCACGACCCGGCCGAGAAGCACAACCTGGCGTTCGAGCTCACCGACCGGACCGCGTACTACAAGGACCTGCTGCTGCGCTGGAAGGCCTTCCAGCGCACGCTGATCGATCGCTACGACGAGCTGACCGGTCGCCGCAAGGACGACAGCTACGCCCGCATGGTCGAGTACCTCCACCGCAGCCGGATCTGGCTGGAGGAAGGGGCGCGGCGGCGCGAGTGCGACCAGTGGCAGGCCAAGAAGCTGGGCGCTTTCTGGGAGATCAAGGTCTGGAAGTGCCGCCAGGCGCGCGAGTGGATGTTCGCCGGCGTCCAGCACCTGCTCATCGGCGGGCGCTACACCTCCTGCCTCCGGCTCCACCCGCCCGCCAAGGGCAAGCTCGTGATGCGCATGCCCTTGCCTCCCGGCACGCGGACCTTGAGCGGCCAGGCCGGCATCTTCGACAAGTCGGTCGAGGCCGGCGGCGGCCCGGTGCTGTTTCGATTCAGCCTCGACGGCCGGAGCTGGACCGAGCGCCCGCTCGAAAACAGAGAGGGCCTCTTCCCCTGGCGCGTGGAGGGACCCGGCGACGTGCTGACCGTCGAGCTCTCCACTCCGAACTGGATGCACAGGGTGTGCTGCCTGCGCTTCGACGATCTGCCTCCCCTGGCGCAGGCCTCACGATAGATCCATCGCTCCAGACGAGCACGGATTCCTGAGCCCGAGCCGCCAGCAGGCGATGGCCTTGCCTGAGCAATCCGCGTTGTTCGCAAATGCGCTTGCTGTGCGGGTTTGCGCAGGTCAGGAAAAGGAAATACCCCATGATTTGGCCGTGAAATGGCACGCAATCAAGATGATTGACCAAGCTACGCGTCTCTCCCTCGGCCTTCGGCCGGTCCCTCCCGCCAGGGGAGGGACGGGTAACACTCTGTGCACATTGGAAAATTCACCTCCCCCTTGACGGGGGAGGTCGGGCGAAGCCCGGGTGGGGGTGAAAACGCGACAGCGCGGATGCCTCTTGCCTCACCTCGTGTTGACGCACCCTGGTGGAGCTGTCTATCATCAAAACTGCACGGCTATCTCGAGTGTGGGACAGTCATTCCAAATCGAAAGGATCCCCATGCATGCGATCGAGAAACTCACCGGATTCCTGATCGCCGTCGCCCTGGCGTCCTCGGTGACCGCTTGCAGCGACAAGCTCGAATGCGGAGCCGGCACTGTCGAGCGAGACGGAATCTGCGAGCCGTTGTGCGGCGTCGGAGAGGTCTGGGATGATGCGGCAGGCGCTTGTCGAGAAGAGACCGCCTGCGCCACGGGTACGGTCCTCGTCGAAGGCGAGTGCGTGCCGTTATGCAGCGACGGCGAGGTCTGGGACGCTGAGGCCGGCGCTTGCCGCGAGGAGACCGCCTGCGCCACGGGAACGGTCCTCGTCGAAGGCGAGTGCGTCCCGGAGGACGACCTGTGCCCGGAGGGCCAGGCTTGGATCAACGGCGGCTGCGAAGACATCGTCGGCTGCGGTGACGGCACCTTCCTGGATCCCACCGGGAACGAGTGCGTCCCGATAGATCCGATGGACGCGGTCGATGTCGAAGAGGGCGCCGAGCCCAACGATCTCTTCTTCGGCGGAGCTCCGGTGGGATTCGATCTGCCCGAGCTCGACCAAACCATTATACTGGGCGGCACGATCGGAGAGCCGAGCGATCTGGATGGGGACGATACGCTCGAGCCCGACTTCGACACCTTTGCGTTCGAGGGCGTGGCCGGAGACCGCCTCCGGATCGAGGCCACGGCGGTGGGCATCCCCGCGGTCGCCTATGCGGTGCTGTTCATCGACGAATCGGATACCGTCAGCTATCATCGCTTCGGCCTGCCGCTCGGAAGCCGGAACGCCATGCGCCAGGTCGTCTTGCCCTTCGATGGGACCTACTACATCTACGTGGGCGACAAGGCTAATTTTCTCGACTGGTTCGGCTTCTACAGCCCTCTGGGAGACTACGACGGCGCGTCCGACTACACCTACTGGGTGGGTGTAACCCCCATCGAGAGCCCCGCGCCATTCGAGCCGCAGACGGCTGATTTCAGCGAGACCGGCGATCTCGCTGAACTGCCTCAGTGGCGGCTCGGTGCGAGTACAGGTGCCGTGATCGAGCTGGGCATCGAGCCGAATCACATGGACGTGTCTGGTCTATACTGGCTGGCAGGAGAGGACCCGGACTTGTCAATCGGCGATTTCGACCGAGGCTTCCACGTCGTGCCCGCCGGCGGTCTGCTGGTCACCGCGGACTACTACTACGCCCTGGCATACGACACCGGCTTCACCATCCACTCGGCCGAGAGAGAGGTGGAAGACGTGACGGTGGATCCGAGCACGCCGGTCGTCCTGGAGAACGAGACCGTGCTGCCCGGCGGCGATTCGATCTATCGCTTTGCCGCGAGCGACGACTTGGTCCTGGACGTCGAGGTCGAGTCGCTCTCCGGCGCCCAACTCGTCCTGTGGCTGATGGACGCGGACATGGGTCGCGTCTTTGCCTGGAACGCCAGCGAAGTGGGTGTCTATCCGCGGAACGATGTCCAGATGACCGTGGCGCTTGAAGCGGGCACCTACTTCTTGATCGTGTCGGACCACTCCGATCCGGAAACCCCTGAGACGCTGACCTACGACCTGGAGATGACCACGTTTGAGCTGACCGTGATCGACACGGGCGTGCTGCCGGTCAGCGAGGCCGATCTCGACATCGCATTGACCGGTGTCGACGCATTGTCCGCCGGCGGCGACGAGGCCTTCTTCTCCTTCGAGGCGACCAAAGTCGGTGTCCTGCTCGTGAGCGCTGCGCCTCAGGACCAGCTCGACATCGATCTGCAGGTCTTCGATTCCTTCGTACTGGGCGTCGACGGGGATCTCGATCCCGTAGTGTCCTCCGCAGAGAACGGCATCGGTGCCGCGGAGACGATCGAGTGGATCGCGGCGCCTACGGACGTATTCATATGCGCTCGAGCCAGCCAGGTCAGCGGTTCCAGCTCGCAATTCGATCTGCGGGCAGAGATCAGCTTCCCCGAGTGGTTGATCGAGGAGGTCGAGCCCAACGACGAGATCTCGACGGCCACCTCGATGGGCACGGCGACGACCGAGCAGTCGCGCGTCGGCTGGGGGCGTCTGCACCCCTCCGAGATCGGCCAGGTCTCCGACTACTGGGCATTCGAGCTCGCGCACCCGTCCGATGTCGTGATCACGACCGGCCAACTGGGCTCACTCGCCGACACGATCTTGACTCTGTACGACGAGGCCGGCAGCGAGCTGGCGTACAATGATGACCTGGAGTACGACTTCGTCTACTCCCGGATCGAGATCTCCCTGGATCCGGGGACCTACTATCTCGAGGTGGGATCCTTCCTGGGCAAGGCGGCCGAGATGTACCTGGTCGAGATGCTCGTGGTCGCCGAGTACGTCTGCCTGCCCGGGCAACAGTACTGTGCCGGCAACGCGGTCGTGCTCTGCCCCGACGGATACGAGGAGATCGTTCTGATCTGCGCCGGTGCCTGCGTGGATGGCGATTGCGAGGCCATCGCGGAGAACGAGACCGGTACGGGCGAGAACGACACGCCGGAGACGGGCCAGGGCCTCGGCGTGATCAGCGACGACAACCGACGCGTCATTGAGGGCGAGGTGCTGCCCATGGAGCATCCGGACGAAGACGTCGACTGGTACTTGTTTACGCTGTCCGAGCCGTCGAATGTCGAGATCGGAACGTTTCAGATCGGGACGGAGACCTTCGACACCGAGGTCTTTCTATACGAAGTTCTGAGCGATGGAAGCACCATCCTGATCGACAGCGACGATGACGGCGGGCCGGGGCTATACTCGCGCATCGGTCCGTGGCAGCTCACCGGCGGCGACTATGCCATCGAGGTCGCATACGCGAGCTTTTTCAGTACGCGCGGTGAGGGCGGGCAGTACGGTCTGTTTATCAATGTCTTTCGGCCCGAGTGCCGGCCGTCCGATCCCACGACCTGCAACGGGAGCGCGCACGACTACTGTCTGGATTACACGGAAGTGGAGATCGAGTGCGTGGCCGATTGCGCAGCCGGCGCCTGCACGCAAGTGAGCGAGGAGAGCCTCGTCACGGGCGACATCGCAGACAGTGCGCAGGTGGATCGCTGGGGCTTCGAGGTGGGAACGGGCGAGGCTTTCATGTTCAGGGTCGTGCCGGAAGACGGTAGCGATCTCGACACGCGCATCTTCCTCTGCCCTGCCGATGGCTCCGCCTGTGCATACACTGGCGACAACCTCGCCTCGGACGACGACGGCGCGGGGAGCGTGGCGAGTGGCGAGATTCTGACCTTTAGCTTCGCCGCAGAGGGCGAGTACTACTTGGCGGTCGAAGGCATGGGTTCAGGCGCGGGCGCATACGAGCTTACCGTGACGTCCGTCATCCCGTGCACCCCCGGCGAGTGGTACTGTGACGGCAGCAGTGTCGGCCTATGCGACAGCCAGGGCTTCGGTGCCGAGATGACCCTTAGCTGTGCAAGTGGAAGCTGCGTATCGTACGCGGCCGGGGATGGGTGCATGCACGTCGACGAGACAGAGCCCAACAACCACGCCGAGGGCGGCGTGCCGCCATCGCAAGATCTCGGCACGCTGTCCACGGGCCGCCTCTCCATCGAGGGCACGATCGAAGAAGGCGACGAGGACTGGTTCCAGATCACCCTGAGCGCCGACTCGGTGCTGACGATCTCGACAGCCAAGCCGCTGGCCGGCGAGGACACGCAGTTCGACAGCGAGATCGAGATCTGGGATCCGTCCGACGTCTCGAGCACGCTGCCTATTTCCGCTGACTCCGGCTACTTGTTCCGGCACGATGGAGTGCCCTACGATGTGCTCGAGCGGATCTGGCTGCCGGCCGGCACCTATTTGCTGCTGCATTCATACTGGAGTGACTCCTCCACGGCCTCTGGCGACTACCGGCTGGAGATCGACCTGCTCTACGAGACCGTCTGCCCGCCGGGAGGAGGCGTGTGTTCGGCTGACGACTATCATGTGTGCGACTCGGAAGGCCTGGGCTTCACCGATACCTATGTATGCGTCACGGGAGCCTGTCAGGCATATGGCAGTACAAACGCATGCGGCCACGCGACCGAGAGCGAGCCCAACGACTCTTGGGATTCTGCAAGCGATCTCGGCACTCTTAGCGGAATGGCCATCGCCGCAGCCGAAGGCTATATCGACTCCGCCACCGCGCAGGACTCCGACTGGTTCTGGTTCACACTCGCGGCCGACAGCGATGTCAGCATCGAGACCATGGCGAGCTTGATCGGGAGCGATCCTCTGGGAGACACCGAGATCTGGCTGTACGAGCCCGATGGCGGCTTGGGGGTCCTGGAGATCGCCAACGATGACGATGGAGGTGAATCGTTATACTCCCTCATACAGACCACGCTGGCAGCCGGGGAGTACTGGGTCAAGGTGGAGTACTACACCCCCACGATTCTCCAAAGCGGCGACTATCGCCTCGTCATTTCGAGCGACCCCCCGTAGATATAGCATATTATCGAGCCAGCTTGAGCGGACCGATCTCCTCACCATGAACGCCTCCGAATTCTGCTCGTCTGCAGCTTGGTCGTCCGGGTTTTCCGGACATGAGGCCCGTTTTCCATGAACACGACGGCTTTAAAGATCTTGATGGTCGTGACCGCGGCCGCCGCAGCGCTGCTTCTGGGTGTCTATCTGGGCTACGAGCTGGCGGAGAGGCCGTGCCCGGCCGAGCAGCCCGGCGCTGCCGAGCCTGCCGACACGGCTCCGGCCGCGTCACCGCCTGCGGTCCAGAAGAAGGCGGCCTCGGGGCCTGTCGAGCGGCAGACGAAGGGAAGCGAGCCGGGCGAGCTGGCCCGGCTCCGGAAGGAGCTCGAGAGATGCGAGGCCAGGCTGGGCTTCCTCCAGGTGCTGCAGAAGGGCTACCAGCACCAGCTGCACGGATCGCCGGTGCCCTGGGACGACAGCATCCCGCCGCAGTACCGCAAGGAGGGCTTTCAGGCCAAGCTCGCTCAGGCCCTGGACGAGCTGGAGGCTCCCGCGGAGCTGGTGGGCTTCGACTGCCGGGAGCCGCCCTGCGTGGCGGTCATGCGCAACCTCGGCCATCCGGGCCAGAAGCCCGAGCTGAGACGCAGCAAGACCTGGATGGAGAGCCTACGGCACCGATTACAAGATCCAGTCGATCCAGGACCTGGACTGCGGGGACGGCAGGCAGGAGGAAGCCATTCTGCTCCTGCCCGTGTGGGATGCCGAGAAGAAGCCGAAAGCGCGCCGCAAGCGGCGGCGGGAGATGAGCGAGGAGGAGGAGAATCGCTTCAAGCGCCTGCGCGCGCGCTGCAAGAGCCTCTGGGAGAACTGGAGATGCTCGCCGCCTTGACTCGGCTGAATGCGCATCAGTGCTTCTTCTCGACCAGCGCCAGCTGCTCCTGTGCGAGCTTGCGCAGCCAGTCGACGGGCTGCAGGCGGATCACTCGCCGATACGCCGATCGGGCTCGATCGAGATCGCCGACCCGGCGGGCGAGCTCTCCGGCCAGGTAGACGTAGACCTTCATGCTGTCGGGAAAGCCCTCGTCCGGCAGGCTTTTGAGCTTCAGGTGCTCGTCTATCGCGGCCAGGGCCTTTCTCTGATAGGCCTGCTCCAGCTCGATCGAGGCCTTCGTCTTCTCGATCAACGACCCGGCTTCTCCTTCCGGCAAGACCTCTTTCAGCTTGGGCAAGATCTCGCTCAACAGACCGTGCTCGCCGCGATTTCTCAGCATATAGGCGGCGGCGATCAAGGCCGCCTCCTTCTCTTCGCGCTCGAGCTCGTCGATCTTGGCGATCAGAAACCTGGCCGCGAGGAGGTCGCCTCGCGCCTTGTCCGCTCGTCGAGCATTCTGTTCTTTGGGCAGGAGCTTCTCGACCCGGCCGTGCTGCTCCTCGGTCAAGCGGTGGAAATAGGGAGTCAGCGGGTTCATCTCCAGGCGCACGGCCCAGGCGATACGCAGGTACATGTCGGCGAGCAGGCGCTCATCCAGCGCGTCGCTGAGCATCAGATACTGGATATGCAGATCGCGGCGAACCCAGTTGAGCTCCAGCGGCCCCCTGGCCTTCAACGGCTTCTGCTCGAGCAGCTGCTTCCGGAGCGCCTCGAGCTCGGGCCCGGGCTTTTTATCGAAGTCGTCCGGATAGCCGGTGAAGAGGCACCGGGCGCATGTCGTCGGACCGACCAGCAGGGGCTGCGCGCCCCGCGCATGCTCGCAGAAATCCCTGTCCTGGCCGCCGAAGTTGTTGGTGCTCATGATGCGTCTGACCGTCAGCTTCTGGCCGCAGATCGGGCAGCTGACCTCTTCCTTGTGCATGGTCGTGGCGAGGACCGGGCTGGACTGCATGACGAGCAGCCACAGCGCGAGCCCGAGCGTGAACGTCGATCGGGTCATCATCGATTGTGCTCCTCGTATCGCTTGCGGTCGATGTCGTCGATCTCCACGGTGGCCGGGGAGCGGAAGGAGTACTCGCCGTCGGGGGAGACGACCCGCAGGTTGTCGCACGCACCGCCCAGGTAGAGCGTGCCGTCGGCGCGGACCTTGAGCGCGGCCTGGCCGTCGCCGAGCTGGCAGGCGGGGTCGACCTTCCAGCCGCGATAGAGCTCGGGCTGGCCGCCGAGCGGCAGGCGGATCACGTGCATCCCGCCGCCCGACTCCCAGTAGTTCGGCGGCAGGTAGGCCAGGTAGACGCTCTCGAGCTCGTCGGCGCCGATGCCGCCCCATTGCGCCACCTCGGGCAGGCCCGCGATCGCGTGCGACTCGACCAGCTTGCCCTCCGCGTCGTAGTGGGCAAGCCGGCTGCGGTCCTTGGCGATCAGGATCAGATCGCCGCCGGGGCTGAAGGTGAACAGGACGTGGCGCGGAGGCACCAGCAACCGGTCGGGAAGCGCTTCCCAGTCCGGGGGCTCCGCGACCGGCGGCTCGGGCTCGGCCGGCGCCTCCTCGCGGCCGCCGAAGAGCCGGCGGAAGAAGCCGCCCTTCTCGCGCGGCGCCTCCTCCGGCTCCGGCACAGGCTCGGGCGCCGGCTCGGCCGGCCACATGGGGATCGGCTTTCCCTCCAGGGTGTAGCGGGTGAAGACCGGCACGCGGTCCGCGGGGCCGTTGCGCAGCACGACCAGCGTGCCGTCGGGGGCGAGGGCCACGCCCTCGGCGTTGTGGATCTGGATCGGCCGCAGGCGCTCCGGCGGCTGATCCGGCTGCTCGCCGGTCGTGTCAAGGCAGTCGATCCGGCCCAGGGTCTGGCCGCTGGCCGGGTCGAGCAGGACCAGTCCCTCGCCGTAGGGCAGCACCAGGGCCAGCGTCCGCCCGTCCGGGGTGCACAGCAGGCGCGCCTTGTCGTTGAAGTCGATGTCCTTGCGCACCCAGGCGACCAGGCCGTCGGGATCGAACTTGACGATCCGGGCGTAGACGGGGCCGTCGTCCTCCTCGACCTCGCCTTCGTCCTCGTCGTCCTCGTCGTCGTCTTCGTCATCGTCGTACTCCTCGACGAAGGCGGCGATCAGACCTCCGTCCGGGGCGTGGGCCACGTCGCAGAAGTCCTCGATCTCGTCGGGCAGCAGGTAGCCGGTGCTGCCGGTGTCCAGCAGGATGGTCCACGGCTTGCGGACCGAGGCCGGGTGGATGCGCAGCCAGAGCTGATCCGGCAGGTAGTTGTCCGAGTCGCAGTACTTGCAGACCACCTTGCGCGTGCGGCCGTCGATGCTCAGGCTGGCGCCGCAGTTGATGCAGTGGATGCTGATCGGCCCGGGCTCGGCCTGCTTCGCGGCCTCGGCCTCGAAGGTCTCGCCGAGAAGCCAGCGGGCGGCCGGGTTGGCCCGGGCGTACCAGTCGGGCGGCGGGCGTACGGACACCGGCTGCCCGCAGGCCGGGCAGTGGATCGGTCCGCTCAGATCCTGCCAGGCGGACTCCGGCAGCTCCTCGGCGCACTGCGGGCAGACCGGCGCGCAGTGGCCGTGCTGGACGGTGAACTTGCCCCAGGGCGCCACCACCTCGGTGTGGTCGCTCTCGCCCCGGGCGGCGCGCAGGTCCTCGCGGATGAAGTCCCCGATCAGGCGCAGCCAGTACTGGGCCTCGAGGCGGATCACGGCCGAGCACTGGGCGCAGAGCACGCTGGTGGTGATGCCGTTCAGCGGCGTGGCCGCGCCGCAGTCGGGGCACTGGATCAGAATCGAGAACTGCACGGCGTCCATGGGCATCGGTCTCCCTCCCTGGCAGGCACTCTAGCCCCAAAACAAGTGCGCTGCACTTGTTTTGGGGCTTAGTCACTCTCAGGGGGCTTTCGCAAAGCCCCCTCGCTGCTGGAAT